>JANNTN010000266.1:0-15222 GCA_031394445.1 Anatilimnocola sp. | reverse complement strand
GTCTTGAGGCCGAGGACCGTGGACATCGTGACGACACCGCCGAAATCGCCAATGGATTTCAACTCGCTCCAGGTCGCGCCATCGTCTTCCGTCACCGCCATGCGAATCGGATAGAGGCCGCTGAACATGATGATCCGCTTTTTTCCTGCCGCATCAACCACGCGGTGCAGCGTCGGCACTTCCAGGGATGTTTCCCACGACTTGGGCGTCGGCAGCCGGTCGCTCCAGGTTTTGCCGCCGTCGGTGCTCCGCTTATAAACGATCGCCCCGCGGCCATGCCCTTTGGGATAGACAATCAGCATCGTCTTGTTGTCTTCGAGAAGCAGCGTCGTCGGATGGCCGAGATACTGGCCGGCTTCGCGATCGACAATAACCTGCCGGGCTTTGTCGTCGCTGATATCAACGACTGGAATGGTGTAACCTGGCGCGAGTTTGGTCTTCAAATTCGCCGGCGTCGTAAGCGTGGTGTCTTTCTTTTGCAACGCCGATTGCTGCGCCTGGCAAACAACGGTGAGGGACGAACAGCCAGTGGTAAATGCTGCGACCAATAAAACGCGGGAGTACATCGGCGTGAAGTCCTGGTGGTTGCGATGCTTGGGATATCAGCTCAGATTTGAACAGAAGGCAGCGAAGGTAGCGAAGGAGAAGAGTGAAATCGCTACTCCATTCTGCTTTGCTTGCTTTGCGTCCTTCTGTTCACAAATTGGGGCGAAGCGATGCCTTCTGAGCGTTGAACTGCTGGCTTCCTGTTTGAGCCAAGAAGATAATAAGCCTCGGCGACAAGCTCCGCCATTGTCCGTGTCGAGCAAGGAAAAATCGTTGTCGAGCAAGTCCCAATCCAGGTTTACGATTAATCTCGCCACGCTGGTTGAATTGAGTGACGCAGAACCGGATACTGGGGCACTCGTTTCCGCGTAACGGTTCTCCATCCTGCCCAGGAATCCTCTCCCATGAAGCGCTGTTCGTCGTTGTTTGCCATTTTGATTGCGTTCTTTATAGCACTGCCCACGCTGGCCGCGGAGAAAGCCAAGCCCGTGCGCATGGGCACCGGCGTTATGACTTTTGACACCGTTCCCGGCTGGGGGCTGCGGCCAGATGGCACGTCGGCCCTCGGTCCGACGCACGGCGGCGTGGTGCTCGACAAGGCGGGCAATGTTTATTGCAGCGCCAACAAGGGAGTCGTCGTTTTCTCGCCCGATGGCAAGGTGATCAAAGAGCATCTGGGGGATAACTACACGATGATCCACGATTTGGAGATTCGTGACGAAGGGGGGACGGAATTTATCTATGCGGCTCGCAACAACGCAGCCGAGGGGATCAAATTCAACGCCCACACGGGCGAGATTGTGCTGAAGCTGCCGTTTCCGCCCGAATCGAAACTCGACCTGAAGCAGTTCAAGCCGACGGCGATTACCGTTGGCCCCAATGGCGATATTTTTCTTTCCGACGGATATGCCAGCAATCACATTTTCAAGTTCGATAAGAACGGCAAGTACCTGATGCACTTTGGCACAAAAGGAAACGACCTCAAGCAATTCAACACGGCTCACGGCATGACGCTCGATACGCGCTACGATCCGCCGCGGCTGTTAATCTGTGACCGCAATCACACACCGAAGGGACGCCTGCTGCATTACGATCTCGACGGCAACTTCATTGAAGAAGTCGTGACCGGCCTGGGCATGCCGACTTCAGCCGCGGTGCAAGGTGATTATGTCGCTGTGCCCGATCTGCTCGGCCGCCTCGTTATTCTGGACAAAAGCAACACCATCATGGCCGTCCTCGGCTTCAACCCCGACCCGAAAACGCGAAATAACCACAACGTGCCGCAGGATAAGTGGATCGAAGGCGTCTTCAACGGCACGCATGGCTCTTATTGGGATAAGGACGGCAATCTTTATGTGCAAGACTGGAACATCGCCGGGCGAATCATGAAGTTGGTACGGGTGAAATAGCGGAACACTAACCTGAAACCACTAAGCCGACGAGTAAGCGAGGGAATGCGAAGCAAAGCTTCGGTGACTGGTGTACCCAAGCGGAGCTTGGGCACGAAGAACCCCCAGACGGGGGTTTGGCCAAAGGCGCGGATTGTTGGAGGCTGGATGGTATGCTGCCGGGATGATTCCCGCGTCCAAATGTGAGCAATCGCTGCCTATCACGCTCAAGCTGCGGATTTTGGGGAAATCGGTCGAAGTATCGGCAGAAGTGCCGCAGGGGAAGGTGCGACTGGACCAGGTTCTGCCGCTGCTGAGGCAGATCGATAACGTGGCCATCGAGCGGGCTGTTGAGCAAAGTGTGGCGGCTGGCCGGACGGTTTCTTGTTGCCGGGGCTGCGATGCTTGTTGCCGGGCTCAGCCGGTGCCGATTACGCTGGCGGAGGCTTACGCTCTGTGGCTGCTCGTCGAAAAGCTGCCGGAGCCGCGGCGAAGCGACGTCAAGGCGACGTTTGCCGATCGGTCGCGCCGTTTGCACGAGGCCGGTTTGGCGGAGGTCTATCTCGATCGCGACCCGAACCTCTCGGCTGACGAAGCTCGAAGCGTTGCGCGTCGCTATTTCTCGCTTGGCCTCGTGTGCCCATTTCTAGCGGATGACGGTGTTTGCGGAATTTACCACGAGCGACCGTTTGTCTGCCGCCAATATTTGGTGACGTCGCCGGCTCAGCTCTGCGCGAACCCGTTTGACAACCCGGTGGCTGTGCTGCCGATTCCCCTTGCTCCCGCCACCGCGTTTCAAGCGGTCAGCACCGAGCATCTGGGCCGTGAGCAGTTTACAATTCCGCTGACGCTGGCCCTCGAATATGTCGAGCTGCACCGCGAAGAGCTGGAACGAACATTTGATTCCAAGAGCCTTGTTACACAGTGCATTGAGGCCTTGGTCGCGCCGCAATGACCTTTTGGTTGATCGTCTCAGCGAGCGGCAATTCTGGCGTAGGATGTGGACGGTTGAAGGTGTCAGGAAGTAGCATGGAACGGCCAGTCAACATCAGCCGTGCGGGGTTTGTGATGCTTCGAGGCGGAAACGTAGTGCGTTTGTTATGTGCGCTGCTAGCGCTCGGCGTCTTGCCGCTCGCCGCGTTGGCGGCCGATTCGTTGGCTAAGCCCGATTTCGACCGTGATATTCGGCCAATCTTTGCTGCCCACTGCCTGAAGTGCCACGGCGAGGAGAAACAGCAGGGTGGCGTGCGGCTGGACCATCGCGAGTTTTCGCTGCGGCCAGGAGATTCCGGCAGTCCGCCCATCGTTCCTGGTAAGCCGGTTGCCAGTGAGTTGATCCGTCGTCTCGAGGCATCCGACGCCTCGGAAAGGATGCCGGCCAATGCCGATCCGCTCAGCCCTGAGCAAATCGAACTACTGAAAGCTTGGGTTTCAAGCGGTGCAGTTTGGTCCGAAGCGAAGGCTGCCGCCACGGGAGAAGTTCGCCGCGAAATGATCGTCACCGCCGACGATCGCCAACATTGGTCATATCGTCCGTTTGCGCAAGTTGAATTGCCGGCAGTGAAAGATGCCGAGCTGCTCAGCAACACAATCGACCGCTTCGTGGTTGCCGCTCAGGAAGCCAAAAACCTTGCTTCCAATCCGCCAGCCAACCCCGCCGTTCTCATTCGCCGGCTCTCTTTCGATTTGCTCGGATTGCCTCCCTCACCCGAAGAAGTCGCGACTTTCGTCGCAGATCCCTCGCCGGTCGCGTACGAGTCGCTCGTCGATCGCCTGCTCGCCAGCCCGCATTATGGCGAACGCTGGGGCCGCCATTGGCTCGATCTGGCTCGCTACGCCGATAGCGACGGTCTCGAAACCGACCGGGACAGGCCCACTGCTTTTCACTACCGCGATTTTGTCATTCGCGCGCTCAACGCCGACCTGTCTTACCAAACATTCACCCGCTGGCAACTCGCGGGCGACGAATATGAGCCAGACAATCCGCTCGCGCTGGCTGCCACTGGCTTTCTAACCGGTGCGCCGTGCGAAAACCTGATGGTGCCGATGGAAGAGGAGAAACTACGGCTGCGTTACAACGAACTCGACGACATGGCCGTCACCACCATGTCGGCTTTTCTGGGCCTGACGCTCGGTTGTGCGCGTTGCCACGACCACAAATTCGACGCGATCCCTACGCGGGACTACTACCGCATTCAATGTGCCTTCACGACCACTAGCCGGGCCGATGTATTGCTCGCCCCGCGTGACGAAGCCGCTCGCTACCGCGCGCTCGAGGCCGAATGGTCCAGCCGGCTGAAAGTAGCACAGGGCAAATTGAAGGAGTGGCTAACTACCGAACAAAAACCGCACACCACGACGCTGCGAAACAAGAAGATCGACGCCCTAACGATCAGCGACGAAGACAAGCTGATATTGAAGGAGCAACCTGATTCCGACGCTGGAAAAAAGCTCGCCAGCCAGCTTCAAAAAGTGCTCGTCATTAACGACAAGGACTATCGCGAGCTGTTCACGGAAGAACAGCGCCACCTTTGGGATGAATTACAGAGCGAAGTCAGCGCGATCGAACGCGTTAAGCCGCCTTCGCCGCCACAGGCGCTGGCAATCACCGACACCAAGTCGGAGCCGGAGCCAACGTGGCTGCTCGAACGGGGCGATTTCTATGCGAAGAAATCGGCAGTCGAACTGGGTTTCTTAAGCGTCTTCAGTAACCGCTTGCCCGAGGAGTATCGGGTTTCCGCTCGCGCCAAAAATTCGTCGAGCGCGAGCACGCTGCAGCGCCGCGCGTTGGCCGATTGGCTTACCGATGTAGAACACGGTGCCGGACCGCTGTTGACGCGCGTGATCGTTAATCGCATCTGGCAGCATCATTTTGGCGAAGGACTCGTGCGTACCGCTGGCGATTTTGGCGTGCGCGGCGAGCGGCCGACGCATCCCGAACTCTTGGAATGGCTGTGCAATGAACTTATTTCTCACGATTGGCAACTCAAGTCGCTCCATCGTCTGCTTGTGACCAGCAGCACCTATCGCCAATCGACGGCGTTCGACGACCAGCGCGCCGCGATCGATCCGGATAACCGCCTGCTGTGGCGTCGCCGGCCCCAACGCTTAGAAGCCGAGATTTTGCGCGACGCGATCCTGGCCGTCAGCGGCACGCTCAACGCCGAGCCGTTCGGCCCCGCGTTTAAGCCACCGATATCCTCCGACGCGATCGTTGCCCGCAACACCAAGAGCCCCTATCCCAAGGATGCCCGAGACACGCCAGCCACGCGGCGCAGGTCCGTCTATATGTTTCACAAGCGGGTGACGCAGAACCCGCTGTTACAAGTCTTCGACGAGCCCGATGCTTCCGTGAGCTGTGCCCGCCGCAACACGACGACCGTCGCGCCGCAGGCACTCGCACTGCTCAACGACACCTTCGTCCGCGATCGGGCCATTGACTGCTCGCGGCGTTTGTTGGCCGATGCCAACAACAACCCGAACGACACGATCGATCGTGCTTTTTGGCTCGCCCTGTCGCGCACTCCGCGTGATGCCGAGCGCAACGCAGCCGTTCAATTTGTGAATCAGCAATTTCAAGCGCGATCCGAGCGTGAATCCTCCGCGCCGCAAAACGAAATCCGCCAGCAAGCCATCGCCGATCTGTGCCAGGCTCTTTTCAGCTTGAACGAGTTCATCTATGTGGACTGAGTGCCATCAATCCTGCCATCGCTATTCGCTGCCAGCCACTCGCCGAGATTTCCTCGCGCGCGCTGGCGGCGGTCTGGGCCTGCTCGCGCTCGCCGATTTGCTGAAAACGCCGTCGCTCGCCGCCGATCAAGAGACGGCGGCTGAAGCGATCCGCGCGAGCATTCCCCACTTCGCTCCCAAGGCCAAATCGGTCATCTGGCTCTTCATGGAAGGAGCCCCCAGTGCCGTCGATCTGTTCGACCCAAAGCCGGAGCTCGATAAGAACCACGGAAAACACGTCAAGATTGACGTGTTCAACGGCAACCCCGGCCCGTTGATGAAATCGCCATTCAAGTTCCAACAATATGGCGAGTCCGGCGCGTGGGTCTGTGAAAAATACACGCATGT
This sequence comes from Anatilimnocola sp., assembly GCA_031394445.1. Taxonomy (GTDB): domain Bacteria; phylum Planctomycetota; class Planctomycetia; order Pirellulales; family Pirellulaceae; genus CAYLLN01. The sequence goes on along the minus strand of JANNTN010000266.1, from coordinate 9,211 downwards.
CGCCCGCCATGTGGACGACTTCGCCTTCGTCAAATCGTGCTTCACCGAATCGAACGACCACGTTCCCGCCCTTTATCAAATGAATACCGGCGTGGCCCGCGCCGGCCTGCCCACAGCCGGGGCCTGGATCACCTACGGCCTGGGCAGCGAAAACCAAAACCTGCCCGGCTTCGTCGTCCTCGGCAATACGCAGGGTGTCAAAGGCGGCCCGCTCAACTGGAGCTCCGGCTTCCTTCCGTCGAGTTATCAAGGCACACTCTTCCGTTCCGAAGGTAGCCCGATTCTCAATCTCAACCGGCCCAAAGATGTGGCCGATGCCGACCAACGCGCCCAACTGGCGTTTCTCGACAATTTGAATACTGCTCACTTGGCCCAACATCCCGGCGAGCCCGACCTCGCCGCACGGATTCAGAGCTTTGAACTGGCCTACCGTATGCAACTGGAAGCCACGCAGCTCGTCAATTTCTCGACCGAAACGGCCCAGACCCGCGCGATGTATGGCCTCGACGTTGCCGCCTCTCGCTCCTTCGGCGGCAAATGCCTGATGGCCCGCCGGCTGATCGAACGCGGCGTCCGTTTCGTGCAGGTTTATAGCGATGGCGAGTGGGACGCGCATTCGAATCTCGACGGCAACCATTCGGGCCACTGCGCCGCGACTGATGTTCCCATCGACGGTCTGCTCACCGATCTGAAGCGCCGAGGACTATTCGATTCCACGCTCGTGATCTGGGGCGGCGAGTTCGGCCGCATGCCCGTTTCGCAGGGAGCCAACGGCCGCGACCACAACCCCAAGGGCTTTCTCGTCTGGATGGCCGGCGCGGGCATTCGCGGCGGTGTGTCCTATGGCGAGACCGACGAAATTGGCTACCGCGCCGCTGTCGATCCCGTCACCGTTCACGATTTGCACGCCACAATGCTCCACTTGCTCGGCATCGATCACAAACGCCTCACCTACCTGCACAACGGCCGCCGCTACCGCCTCACCGACGTCGCCGGCAACCTGCTCACGAAGATTTTGGCTTAGCCCACAGTTCGTTTTACTCGCCAGCCACCGGGCTCAGCGTTCGCAAATACTCCTCATTGCTGGCAATCAGCACATTCGGCGTCAACAAGAACAGCCGCCTCTGCGTCGTCGCGGCTGAGGCGTTGCCTTCTCGCTTCAACTCTGGCTCCAGATCAAACAAAACCGAATGCCCTCGCGGCAAGTTGAACGGTTCACTCCAAGCCGGTTCGCCCAAGTCCGCATTCCCAGCGTCCGTTGCGTGAATGCCGAGCATCATCCGCATCGTGCGAAGATTACTCGACATGGTGGCCTGAAACTGCGCCCGAGAGATCAAATTCATTCCGCTATCGGCCCCTGCCGGAAAACGAAAATCGGGTGACTGCCCGATAAAGCCAGTAATCTTCAAGCTATGAATTCGATCCTTGGAAGAAACGACAGCTTCTTTGGAGGCGACTTTGTCGTTGAGGCTCTGCACCGCCTCCGGCGAGAGCACAGTCAACCGGCCACGCGAGCTGGCCAGCTTCGCGAGCGATTCGTCGTTCCGGCCGCTGGCCCACCTAGCGAATTCACTTTGTTTCGTTGTGAAAATCTCGGTCCCCCAGCAAATCTGGGTGTCCTGCATCCGGTGCAGCGACTCCAAACAGTTCGCCACCTGCACATGCGCCTCTTCCGTGTTGGAAATCAGCAGGCTGTACCGATTCATCTGCGTCGCGATCGTCCCCTCGCCGCCATTTTGCTTCCACGATTTTCGAGCCACCGTTGCCGTCAGCAGTTCGATCAGCGAATCGAAGTCCGGAGTTGTCGAATTGAATCGCGGAGCTGCCGGCTTCGCGCCCAGCAAATAGACCACCATCGGATCACCGGGAATTGGCACCACCAAATCAGCCACCGGATACAGTTTTTCGATCAGCGGCGAACTCGAAGCACCTGCTTTGGCTGGCTGATCGCTGGCAACAGGCTGACGATGCGACGCCTGGGCCACCGCATAGTCGATCTTCCTCGGCCCGCCCGCCTGTCGCGATTCAATTGGCGATTTGAAAACATTGACCAGCACGCAGCCCCCTTTGAACTTGTTGCCGACTGTCGCGGAAGGGAGGCTGATCGCCAGCGTCTGATCTAACTTCATATTGACCGTCGATTTCAGCTTCGTCATGCCTACTTCGGGAACCTGAACGATCACCGAGTCCGGCCCATTGCCAAACTCCGCCGTCTCGACCCCGCGGATGTGGCTGAGCATCAGGCTCAGGTCGAGTTGCACGGAATCGTCGCTCGTCAGCTCGGGCCGTAGCCGAATGGTTGTCCCTTCCGAAACGACGCGCACTTGCGGTTCCGCGCCGCCGTTAAGTGTTGGCTTTACTCCCACGACGAACGGCCGCTGCGTGTTATCGGCGATTCGGGCTGACTGGCCGTTGAACACGACGACCTTGGGAGCCTGAACGATGTTGGTCGTCGCATTGTTTTGGGCCAATTCCACGACCAGCCGCGTTTCTTCCTGATCCAAAAACGCCACGAGCGCCGGCACCTGCTTTTCGATCAGCGTCTCGACCGTTCCGCGAATCTGCTCAGCGCCCTCGACTGCATCTGCTGCAGGGCTCTTGTGATTCACAAGCGGCTGCGACTCCGTTCCCCATTCATCTTCCGCCGTCGCGCCGATCAGCTTCCACTTGGCCGCAATTTGGTCGATCGCCGCGACCGGACCGGAGAGAATCCGCACTTCCACCGTCAACTCGGCAAAGCCATGTTGTCTGAGCGCGGCTAACTGCCGCACGATTCGTTCATGGCCCGCCGCCGTCTGCCTGACGACCAGTCCCTCCTCCATCCAACCAAGCGAGCGTTTCGCCGCATCATCGCCGTTGCTGTTTTCCCACGGTCCCGGCGCGGACGATTGTACGATTGCCGCCAGATGCTCGCGAGCCGCCCCCGCCGTCTCATTCCGCTCACTGATCAGCCGCGTAAACAGATCCTCGACGTCGTAAGTCCGCGCTAGCAACTCCTGGCCGCCAGCCGCATCATCGATTTCAAATTGGTTGACGGCAATGCGCTTCGCATTTGCCAAATCAACCCGCGGCTCGGCCAAAAACTCTTCGCGCGTGGCATCTCGCGAGTCCAGCATGATCGCCGCAGCGGGCAAGATCACAGCCGCCGCTACCGCCGAGATAGCCCAGCACCACCACGGCATTCCCAAACGACGTCCCTGTCGCGATTCCATGACCCGCTCCTGTCATTGGCACATTAAGAAGGCGTGGAAATTCAAACACAAATTCCCACACTGCCCGCGGATGGTACGCGAAGCCCCCCCGCCGTCAATCGCAACCAGATCGCTGCCAGTTCGCCAAATATTCTCAGCCTCCGAAACATCTATACTGAACAGGTGTTTATATGCCGGCGAAGCTGCACGCTCAGTCGTCTCAGCTCGCCGCAGTAACATTTTCTCCAAAAAACAGACCGCCACGCACCTCATGCATACCGTGCATAAAATCCGTCCATGCATTTGTCGTAAGCCATTACAGAGGAATGCCTTGCACGATTCGATGGCAAAAATATTTTCAAAATGCATGCATATCGCCGGTGTGTTTATCCCCCCATAAGAACTTAGCCCTAAAACACCAGCCTCCATCTGCCAATTACAGCCATGATTTCTCTTTGATTCCCATCCTCTCTTCTGTTCAAATTCGCCTGTCTTCCCAAGCGGCCCAAAGCTGGAACCCTGCCATGAAATACGCCCTTTCCCTGTTCCTCGCCCTCGCCCTTCTCACGCCGACATTCGCCCAAGAGGTTCAGAAAAACATCCCCTATGTCACTGGCGGCCACGAACGCCAGGTGCTCGATATCTATGCACCTGCCGGTGCGAAAAATCTCCCGGTCGTTTTCTGGATTCACGGTGGCGGTTGGCAGACGGGGGATAAATCGAGCGTGCAAATCAAGCCGCAAGCGTTTGTGGATAAGAGGTTTGTCTTCGTCTCGACGAACTATCGCCTGCTGCCCGATTTCGACATGGGCACGATCATTCGCGACATCGCTAAGTCGATCCACTGGACGCATGGCAACATCGCCAAGCACGGCGGCGATCCCAACCGGTTGCTGGTCATGGGCCATTCCGCTGGTGCGCAGCTCGCCGCTTTAATTTGCACCGACGATCGCTATCTCAAAGCCGAGGGCGTGGCACTAACCAGCATCAAAGGTTGTGTTCCCGTCGATGGGGACACCTATGACGTGCCCGCCATCATTGAAACCGCCGAAACGCGCCGCCGCGTGCATGGTCAGCCGCAAGCCAAGGTCGGCCACCGCGAAAAATTCGGCAACGACCCGGCCAAGCACAAGGACTTCTCCGCTGTCACGCACGTCGCCAAAGATAAAGGCATTCCGCCGTTTTTGATCTTCTACGTCGCTGATCACCCGGATAATAACGCTCAGGCCCAGCGCTTCAGCACCGTGCTAAAAGAATCGAACATCCCCGTCACGCTCTATGGCGGCAAGGAAACGAACCACAACAAAATCAACGCCGACATCGGCCTGCCAGATGATGCGGGCACCAAGGCGCTGTTCACGTTCTTGAGCGATGTGCTGAAGAAGTAGCCGGCGTTTCCAGCCGTTGTCCTCTAGCCACTGGCTGTTTGCGCCGGCCGATTGCCTAGCTTGCGGCCAACGAAGTAAAACGCGACGGCGGCGGCCAGCACGATCAGCGTTGTCAGGCCAAAAAACGGCCCTGGCAAAAGCGGTCCGCGGGCTTCCACGGGGTCTTTCAGCGAGCCGCCATACAGCGGCACGTAAAACATGTTGACGAAGTTCCCCAGCGTCATGGTGACGAGAAAGCAGGCTGTCACAAAGCCTTTCATGCTCTTGGGAGCGGCTGTGTACGAGAGTTCCAGCCCCGTGGCATAAACGAGAACCTCACCAAGCGTGAGTAATACATAAGAGAGGACCAAAAAAATCAGCGGAACACTCGCCGGCTTGCCTTGGCTCATGAAACCAGACAGCGACATGATCCCCGTGGCAATTGCCGTAACCAAAAACCCAAGCAGAATTTTGTTCGCCGCCGTGAATATTTTTTGGTCGCGATCAACGAAATTGAAGATAAACGTCAGCAGCGGAATAAAAATCATCACGCACAAGGCGTTGATGGCTTGAATCTGATCGGGGGCAAACGGCTCTTTGGCCCACGGCACATGCAGATCGACATAGTCGCGGGCAAAATAAACCCACAGGCCGTCGTGATGCTCATAAGCCAACCAGAAAAACACAACGCAGCCGAAGAAGCCAAGCAGCGTCCGTATCGCCTGCCATTTCTCGCGGCTCTGCTCGGGCGTGGCCGCCACTCGCCCCGGCGTTTCCACTGCATAGAAGGGCTTGCCCAGAGCAAAAACAATCAACGCCGCGATCATGAGCCATGCCGGCAACTGAAACGCAATCGGATACGCCTGAGACAAGGCCTCGCTCTGCTCCATGCCTGCGGCCACATACTTTGCGGTGTAGTGATCGCGAATTTTCGGCAAGATCATCTGCGACAGGAACGCACCGACGTTGATCGAAAAATAAAACCACCGAAATGCCGAACTCAACAATTGTTCTTGCCCCGGCCGCTGCTGATCATAGGTCATGCCCATCAGCGTTGAGATATTCGGCTTCGTCACACCGCTGCCCAAGGCTAATAGCGATAGCGCAATCAGCAGCGCCATGCGATTTTCGATCCCCAAAATAAAGTGCCCGATCACATACGGCACCGAGAAACCGACGATGGCCCAATACTTACCGATATACCGATCCGCCAGAAACCCGCCCAGCAGCGGCAAGAAATAGACCGCCATTTTGAACGTGTAATAGGTCGGATCGTTGTCCGCAAAGTGCAGCACCTGGCTGAGGTACATCGGCAGGATGACCCGCATCCCATAGAAGGAGAACCGCTCGGCGAACTCACCCCAGAAGATGAACCAGAAGGCTATGGGGTGGCCGGTGGCCTTCGTCGTTTGGGCTTCTACGGTCATGCTAGGGTTGGGTCAGTTGCCTGTGCTGAGTACGGAGTGGTTTTGCGTTCTAGTGACTGAACTCTACCGCAAACGCCTTGGCGTTCAGTTCTTCGCCGGTGGCGAATTTGGTTAGCTCGTTCCAGCTCTTGAGCCGGCCTTGGGAGAAAACCTTGTCCTTCATGAACTGACCGACGCGCGGCTCATTGGTGTAGATGGCGTTGGCCGGATCGTTTTTGTGCAGCGCGTCGCGAATGATGGCGGCGTGCAGTTGGCAGGCAAATAGTTGGCCGAGCAAGTAATTGTGGTAGTAAGCCGGGGCGGAGACGATGTGGATTTTGCTGGCGTAGTCGGGTGCGTTGCGTCCTTCGGGCCGCTTGAGCAGTTGATATTTCTCGACGAGATCCCACCACAGTTTGTTGAGGTCTTGCGATGGATCGCGATACAGTTCTTTCTCGAAGCGGAACATCACCTGCGCCCACCGCGAGAAAATCAGCAGCCGGTCGCGTCGCATCCGCGCGCCAGAGGCCGAATACTTTGCCTTGTCGTCCACTTTCACGCCATACGCGGCGAGCCATTCCGCGTCTTTCGAAAACCGCTCGAACATCATGGCGACCCCTTCGGTACACATGATGTGAGCGTCGGTTCGCAGCGTGTACGGGAGCTCGCGGGGAATATTCTTGCTGCTATAGACCGCGTGACCAAGCTCATGGAGCATCGTGCTCATCCAGTATTCCGTCGGGACAATATTCGCCAGCACGCGCACGTCCCCCACGCGGTCGATATCGGTGCAGAAGGCATGTGGGCTCTTGCCGGGTTTCTCGTAGAGGTCGCTCCGCTTCAAGACATCTTCGATCGGCAGGCCAATTCCCGCGTAAAACTCGCGGCAAACGCGTTGAATGTCGGCGTCGGCAAAGGGAGCGTTCAGATCGACGTCATAGACGGCCGGGGGCTCTTGGAAAAACGGATCGTGATAGTGCCAGGGCCGCAATTCATCGGGAGCGATGTTGTAGTCCTTCACTAATTTGGCGTCGATTTGTCCCTTGGCCTTCGCGTACGGCTCACGAGTGAGCGTATCCAACTCGTCGAACAGTTTCAGCACATCGGCCTGCTTCAATTCACTCAAATGCAACTGAAGGGCGTGATAGTCAGGATAGCCCAGGCCGGTTGCCGCTTCATTTCGCAGGCGAACCAGATCGCGCAGATCGTTTTCGACATCTGCCCCGACCCGCTTGCTTCCTTCCCATACTCCCCGCCGCTCGGCCGAGTCTTTGGATTTCATTAAGACCTGCCGCACCTCGCCGTCGGATAGCGACGTATCCCCGACCTTGGCGCGAAACACGTTGAACGCCTTTTCAATCGTGTTTGCCTTCGCCGTCATCCGCTTCATGAGAGCCGGATCGACCTGCTTTTCGAGATATTGCAGATGCAGCAACTCAATCTGCCGAGCCAGAATCGGATCGGGGATTTTGCCGGCGTGGATCTGTTTGAGGCGGGCGAACTGCTCGCGGTTCGACAAGGCTTCGTTCAGTTTGTTCTCGGCCGCTTCCTTGACAGCGAAAGCTTCGTCCTTGCCAGTGACATTGGCATTCCACCAGGCCTTGCCGATCTCGATTTCCAGCGGCTGAATCTTGGCTTCGTTTTCCGCGACGAACTTCTTGGCTTCCTGCGTCGTGTCTTGCGCGGTTACGGAATGCGCCCCGCCAACGATCAGCACCATAAGAACTCCCAGCGCTCTGAAATCACGGAAACCGGCCATTGAACTCACCTCGATTGCGGGGCACAAATCGGACGAGATCGTTCTAACGACTGGCTGCCCGCGAGGCTAGCATAGAACGCCCGCTGGGGTGGCCCTGAGACCGCACGACCGAGTGCAAAAACTGAGCGGCTAGGGCGTTGCTACTGGCGGCGGGGGCAAAGTGAGGCGGCGGGAATCGACACGCAGGGCGTCGTCGAGCCGTTGCAACAGCCGGAGAGTTGTCTGAAATTCGAAGCGGTTGCTGATGGCTTGGTATTGGGGATCTTGCGCGACGGCAGTGAAGCGTTGGACTGCGGCTGTGACAGCCTCGGGCGCTGGCCGCCGGCTGGGATCGTAAATTTCCACGGGCATGGCGAGGAACTGCTTCCAGGTATCGTCGAGCAGCGGACTCAGATTGGTCGCCGATTGGGCAAGTTCCACTTGGATCAAGTCGATCGAATCGGTCGCTGCAAAAGCGGCTGTCTCTGCCCCAAAGGCTGGTGCGCTGGGCGGAGTGACTGTGGTGCGAGTCGTCAGGCTGGCGACGATTTGAACCAGGCTTTGCGCTGCGGGGGCATGGCGGGTGGCAGACCGCCGACGGAGGCCGGTCCGTAATAATTGTTGTTGGCGGCATCGTTGATTTGGAGAGCCGAGCCTTCGAGCGACACGCCGGCAAATAGTCCGCGGCTGCGGGAATACGAAAAAATCTCCGCCCTCAGTTCTGTATCGGTCGCGGCACCAGCGCGGCGGCCGACGGGGCCAGCGGCGATGGCGGCATCGGCACCGAGTGTGAATTTGCCCCGCATTAACCCATCGACGCTTTTTTGCGATTTGAAGACCAACACAAAATCGGTCGCTTGCGCGCCGGCTTGCCAGCCGATGCTACCGCCGGTGATGGTCACGAAGACGGGCGCTCGCCATGAACCGTCGGGTTGCCGGATGATGACGACGCCATGGCCGCGCTGGCCGCCGAGGACGAAACCGAGCTTGATAACATCGGGAATGATGGCGACGGCGTGGGCATCGGCCATCAACGAATCAGGGATTTGCCGAAATTGCAAATCTCGGAATTGCTGGATCACCTCATGGGCGGCTTGGATGGTCCGATCTTCGTTGCGGCCGGCCAAGGCGTGGTTTGGGCAGGACAACGCGAACAAGGTGGCTGCGACCAATACTTCCCAACGAGTTCGGTGAATCATTGCAAGCTCCATCCGCTAGCACTCGCGTGTTGCGAGCACGTCCTTAACAAGTAGGAAAACAAAAGAGGGTTGGCAATGTAGTTCAACGAAGGCGTCCGTCACAATGTCAGTTAACCAGGCGGAATGTGAGGGGGAGTTTAGGTTTTGCGGAGTTTTTTTTGGAAGTATCCTGACTCTAGCGTTTTCTAGGTGCATTCCCTGTGCCCGTCGAGGGAGGCGGAGACCTGTAGGTTGTGGAGCCAATGTTCGTGGTAACACTTCCGGTTCAGCCGATGTGCGGGGGATTGGTAAAGGCGACAGTAGCCGCTGC
>JANNTN010000232.1:0-11021 GCA_031394445.1 Anatilimnocola sp. | reverse complement strand
TTTTTCGCCCGCTTCAATAGACGGGACCAAACTTGGTCCCGGAGAGATTACGGTTAGCGAATGACTTGCGCAGAAGAAAATGTCGTCTTTCGCTCCGCGAAAGAAACGTCCTTTAACGGAGCGAAAGACGACAAACCATGGCACCAAACCCCGCGGGTACGGTTGTGAGGGGGACAAGTCGCAAGTACGATAGAAATCGGCCCAGCGCCTCTCGCGCGGGCCATTTATCTGGTACGGCAGATTCCCACCGTACGTCTCCCCGGCTGACGCCGCAGCGTCGGTCGTGCTGTCAATCGCGTCAGTGGAAAGTGTCAGTTGGCAGTTGGATTAGTCCACTGACAACCGACTATCGACCACCAACAGCTTCCGCGCTTCCGACGAGGCGCAACGTATGGCAAAAACATCCGACGATCTGTTTGAAAAAAGCACGATGACGTTTGGCGAGCACCTGGAAGAGCTCCGGGTCTGCTTGTTTCGTAGCGTCATTGGGCTGGCCTTTGGCTGCCTGATTGGATTCTTCATTGCGAACGGTGTCGTGCGGTTTTTTCAAAGTCCGCTCGAACGGGCAATGGAGCAGTACTACGTCGAAAAGGCCGTCGGCGATTATGGAGCTCTGTTTCAAGCCGAGCCTCCGGTCGAAGTGAAGCGGCAGATTCTCGACGAGGGGCTGATTCCTGAGCCGATTCAGATTGAGCCGGCCCAATTGGCCGCGGCGCTACAGCTCACGTATCCGCAGTCGTTTGGCGACCTGAAGATCAGCCCTAATTGGTTCACCAAGGGAGATTTTCTGGAGGATGGCGTGACTTCGCTCTGCTTCAGTCTCGATGCCTCGCGGGAGAGCACCAAATCGCCGCGGGGTCGAGTGTGGCAATTGCTGACCAAGGAACAGCAGGAGACGGTCACGCGGCTGGCCAAGCTGACAACCGACCCGAAGCGGGATGACGAACAGCAAGTGCTTGAAATTCTTAACGATCTGGCTGACGAACGCGAACTGCATGAATCGCCTGAGTTTGCGGATGTCGCTGGCCCGGATTCCACGATCACATCGACCTGGCTGACCAGAATCTGGGCTCGTTTGGGATTTGCTTCGCCTCCGGCGACAGACACCGTGGCGCGCCTACGCCAGGATTTGGCCAAGAGCTTCGAGGCCGAAAACTCACGTCGCTTAAACAAGCTGTTGATTGCCAGCGTGTTTCCCGATTCGCTGCGAAAGGCTCGTATGAACCTCCTGCCGCTCATATCGTGGCGGCCCGTGAAGGTCCGCTTTCAAGTACTCAACGCTCAGGAAGCCTTCATGATTTGGATGAAGGCGGCCATTGTTACCGGCTTGGTGTTTGCTAGCCCTTATCTGTTTTTCCAAATCTGGAACTTCGTGGCCGCGGGCCTTTATCCGCATGAAAAGAATCATGTCTATCTGTATTTGCCGATTAGCATCGGCCTGTTTTTTGGTGGGGCCTCCCTGGCATTCGCGTTCGTATTTGATCCTGTGCTCAGATTCTTGTTCACGTTCAACAAAGGGATGAACGCCGATTTCGATCCTCGCGTTGGCGAGTGGCTCAGCTTCGTGTTGATTTTGCCGCTCGGGTTTGGCATTAGCTTTCAACTGCCGCTCGTTATGTTGTTCTTGAATCGCATCGGCGTCGCCACGCTCGATTTTTATGTGCAGCAATGGCGGATTGCGATTCTGATTATCTGCGTCATCTCGATGGTGCTTACGCCCGCCGATCCGATCAGCATGTTGCTCATGGCCGTGCCGCTGTGTTTCCTGTATCTGCTCGGCATTGGGATGTGCAAATACATGCCCGCCGGCAAGAGCCCATTTGCGGAAGCCTACGAGCCCTAGTTCTACAGAAATGTCGTCCGCCAAACATATTCTCGTTGTCGAGGACGAACGCCATTTGGCGATGGGGATCAAATTCAACCTCGAAGGGGAGGGGTATCGCGTCACGGTTGCCGGCAATGGGCCGACGGCACTCGAACAATTTCAAGAAAATGAGGCCGATGTCGATCTCATCATCCTCGACATCATGCTCCCCGGTATGAGCGGCTACGCTGTTTGCGAATCGCTCCGCCAGCAAGGCAGCGATGTGCCGATCCTCATCCTCTCAGCCCGCACACTCTCGGAAGATCGCACCCGTGGCTTCGATGTCGGTGCCAATCAATATCTCTCGAAGCCGTTTGATCTGGATGAGTTGCTCAGCCGGGTGAAAAACCTGCTGACGCATCACAACCGCCGGCACCTGACAGCGACCGAAAGCCCGAGCAGTCTGACCACGTACGAATTCGCCAACGCCAAGATTAACTTTCCGCAGTTCGAGCTATCGGTCGATGGCAAGCCGATTCAGCTCACCAAGCGCGAGTGGGAGCTGCTCGAATTCTTCGTCGGTAACGAGAGCCGGTTGGTCCCACGACAGGAGTTGCTCGAAAAGGTCTGGCACATGCCGGGACACATTCAGACCCGCGCGCCAGATCAGTTCATTCTCCGGCTGCGCAAGGTTTTCGAGGCCGATCCGGCTAATCCCCGGCACTTTTTGACGATCCGCGATATGGGCTATCGCTTTGTCGCTTCCCCGAGCGAAGCGAGTGAATAGTACTGCCGAGAGACTCGTCCGAGTGATACTACCGAGTGACGGCAGTTATTTCACAAGCGTGTTGGCAATCGCCGTGGTCGCCAATCGCTTCCGCAGATCGGCTTGCTGCTGCTCGCTGAGCCCCGCTCGTGGATACACGCAGTTCGCGTGATCGAGCAGCCCTTGCCACACGAGAATCTGCTTGGTCGAAGCGACGCCATGAGCCGCAATCAATGGCTCAATGATGTCGTTCGCCAGCTTTTGCGCGGCTACCGCTTCGGCATATTTGCCTTCCCGGCACAAATTGCCAACCTTCACGATCAGTTCCGGCATCACGTTGTACGTCGTGCCAATGCCGCCGTGGGCACCGAATTGAAGGCCGAGCGCGAGCATCTCGTCCGGCCCGTTGTACATGATCTGGTCAGGCTTGAACCGCACCAACATCCGCTGCATCGTATAAAGGTTGAACTCGGTGAATTTGTAGCCGCCAATATTGGGAACCGAAAGCAGCGAAACCAATTCATCGACGGTTCGCGGCTGGCCGGTGAGGCCGGGAATGTAATATGCGATCACTGGCAGCCGGCTCTTGGCGGCCAGGTCGGTGTAAAACGCTTTAACCTCAGCCCACGAATAACCGCCGGCAAAAGGCGGGATGCTGCTAACCGCATCGGCGCCAACTTTGGCGGCATGTTCGGCCAGTTCAACCGCCAATCCCGGCTGAACCGCGCCGACATGCACAATCACCTTGCCGCGTCCCTTCGAGAGGCTCACCGCGATCTCGACCAACTTCTCGCGGACCTCACGCCGCAGATAAATCCCCTCGCCGGTGCTGCCCGTGAGGTAGAGGCCGCCGACCCCTTTGTCGTAAAGGTGATTGATGAGCCGCTCAGAGCTGCGCACGTCGAGCTGGCCATCCGGCAGCAGCGGCGTCACGAGTGCGGGCAAAATTCGGTTCGGCGTTTCCAGTAGCGGGTTTGGCATGAGTCGTTGGGTTTAAGTGGGAACTTGTGGATTGGGCTTATCGTTTTCGACAGCGTGACTCGCGATTTCGACAGCGTGACTGGCAGGCACCGGACGCCGCATCACGGCATACCACGAAAATCGTTGGCCGCGGTGGTTTTCTGCCGAATCGACCGTAAACGCAAGAATAACGGCCATACAAAGCGTGAACAGGCAGGGGATGGCAATTGCCCAGGAAATCGACAGGTCGAATGGCTCCGAAAACAAATGCTGCCCAACGGACCAGACCAGCGGGATGCCGAGAATTTCCTTGAAGTAGTTCCAAATGATCGAGATCGTCAGCCCCGACAGCACAGAGACAATCGCCGTGCGCGCCGTCGCACGCGGCAGGAACATGCCGATCAAAAACAGAGCACCCAGAGGACCGAGGAACATATTGAATGTTCGCGGCATCAAATCGATGAGGTTTTTGCCGGACGAATTCGCCATGTAGGCCACGACCAGCGCGGTGAGTGTCGTGACGATTCCCAAGCCGAGTGTGAGGAAGCGGGCCGTGCGCAGATGGGTGTGATCTTTCGAGCGGATGAGGCGACTGTGCTCCATAACGTCCTGCGCGGCGACGGCGGTGATGCTATTCACGCCGGAGACGAGTGTTTGCATCGCGTCGCAGAGGAAATTAGCCAGAATCAAGCCGCCAAATCCCACCGGTAATTGCGTGGCATAGAAGTGCGGCATGAGCTGGTCGCCGGCAGTCGTGGGCGTTAAGCCGGGCGGCAGCCGATCGGGATGCTGCAAGTAGTAAAACAGCAGACCAAGTCCCGAAACGCCGAGCAGAGAGGTAATGGCCAGGACCGCGGCGACGTTGGTGAGGTAACTGTTACGAGCCGCAGCGAGCGACGGCGTCGAAGCATACCGCTGGAGCACGACTTGATCGGAGCAATGCGTGCAAATCTGCCAGAAAAATCCGGCGATCAGGGCGGTGCCAATGGTGATTCGCTTGGTGGGATCGAAGCTGAACCAGCCGGGGTGAGCATGCGCTTTCGAATGCTCGCCGGCGGCCTGCCACCAAGCTAGCGGGCCAGCGCCCGTGTCGTACCAAACATAGACGACGATGGCAAGCGCGCCGCCGAAGAGCATCAGCGCCTGCAGCACGTCGGTCCAAATGACCCCTTCGAGGCCGCCGAAATACGTGTAGAGCGTGGCGGCGATGCCGAGCACGGCGATCGTCACATAAAAATTCCAGCCACCCATCGTCGCCAGGGCGAGCGAACCGCTATACATCACCAGCGATACCCAGCCGAGCCGCAAGAGAAGAAACAGCCCCCCGCCGAGTAGCCGCGTGCGATAGTCGAACCGGTGTTCGAGATATTCATAAGCACTGGTGAACCGCAGCCGCATGAAAAACGGGATAAAAGCGAACACGACCACGAAAGCAGCGGGAATGATCGCCGCTTGCATCATATAGACCGCGATGCCGTTCTTCACCACTTCGCCGGTCAACCCCAGATACGTGAGCGACGAGAGCAGCGTCGCCATGATGGAGAGGCCCACCGCCATCCACGGCATGCGCCGGTTGCCGAGGAAAAAATCGTCGGTGTTTTTCTGGTTCAGCGAGGCGCGATAGACGATGTACAGCGTCACGAGCACGTAGAGCACGACGACGACCACGTCAAAGGTTTTCAGGCCGTCGTGCATTTGCGTTTACCGATCTCGATCGACTGCAAACAGAACAACGAGCCACGAAAGACGCCAAATAAACGAAAAATACATTGAATGTTTTCGTGTTTTTTGTGTATTTCGTGGTTCTCCTCGTAGTCGTATATTTCGCAACAGAGGTCGTGCTAACATAACGGTCAACGATTCACCTGCCTAGTTTTCGCATTGATCTATGGGTGTTTTAGACCGATTTTCTCTGGCTGGCCGCGTGGCTCTGGTAACGGCCGGGGCGGGTCCACTGTTTGGGCAAAGCATCTCAGCGGCCCTGGCCGAGGCGGGGGCCACCGTCATCACCGCCTCCCGTTCGCGCGAGCGAAACGAGCAATTCGCGGCTGAAATGAACTTGCTAGGGCATGATGTCCACGGCTTGAGTTTCGACCTGGAGGACTTGGCGTCGATCGATGCTTTACATGCGGAAGTGTTGTCGCGATTTGGCCGACTAGACGTAATGGTCAATAGCGCGCTCTCGCGAGACGGTCATGTCGGGGCGTTTGAACAGCAAACGCCCGAGACTTGGGCGCATGCCGCCGAGGGGGATTTTTCCGGCCTGTTTCGCCAGTGCCAGCGAGCGGTGCAAACGATGAAAAAGCAGGGGGGCGGCTCGATCATCAACATCGCCAGTATTTATGGCGTGCTCTCGAACGATCCGGGTTTGTATGTCGGCACGGAGATGGTGCAGCCGCCCAGCTATAACTTCGTCAAAGCGGGAATGATCAACTTCACGCGATACCTGGCTTGCTACTATGGCCACGCCGGCATCCGGGCGAATAGCATCAGTCCCGGCGGCTATTTCAATCATCAGCCGGAAGCGTTTGTGAAGCGGTATTGCGAGCGCGCTCCCTTGAAACGCATGATGGGTCATGAAGACTTGCAAGGAGCCGTAGTGTATCTCGCGTCGGACGCTTCGGCTTACGTCACCGGCACAAACCTACTCGTCGATGGAGGCTGGACATGCCTTTAGATTTGCTGGTGGTTGGCGGCGGCTCCATCGGCGAACGCCACCTCCGCTGCTTTCAAGACATTGGCTGTGCCGTCGCGTTGTGCGAATCGAATCCGGCCCGGCTGCAGGAGCTTGCCGAGCGGTACAAGCTTGACCGGACGTTTACCAGCGTCGAGCAAGCGGCCCGCGAAACGTGGTACGGCGTGGTGATTGCCACGCCGGCCAATTTGCACGCCGACCATGCCTCGGCGCTGGCCGGTTCGACCGACGCACTCATGATCGAGAAGCCGCTCTGTACGCGGGAAGAAGACATCGACCGGCTGCGGACCATTTCACAGGGCAAGATGGTGCAGGTGGCGTATGTTTTGCGCCATCATCCGGCGACGCAGCATGTGCGGACGTTGTTGGCCGAAGGGGTGATTGGCAAGCCGCATGAGGTCACGGTCGTTGCCGGCCAGCATTTCCCCACTTTTCGCCCGGCTTACCGCGACATCTATTACAAGAGCCACGCGACCGGCGGCGGCGCGGTGCAAGACGCGGCCACGCATCTGTTCGATTTAGTGCAGCACTTGGCCGGTCCGCTCGACTGGATTTTTTGCGACTACGCTCATCAGGAGTTGCCAGATGTCGAGGTCGAAGACACAGTGCATTTGATTGGCCGCTCGTGTGGAGATCGCGTGTTGGTGTCACTGGCCCTGAACCAATTCATGGCCCCCAACGAAACAACACTGCAAATCAACGGAGCCCGCGGCAGCCTCGCGATTCGCTTTCACGAACATCGGGCCGGAATATTTCTGCACGGCGATCCAGATTGGACCTGGACGGAGCCGCTCGTCACCGAGCGCGACGATCTGTTCCGCGCCCAAGCCCAGAATTTCATCTCCGCCGTCGTCAAACAAGAACATTGCCTCTGCAAGTTGGACGACGGCATTCGGGCGCTCGCCGTGAACCTAGCCGCACTACGATCCGGAACGAGTCGAACTGTCGAGAAAATCGGGCAGATGTAGCATGCCAACCATCGCAATCGCTGAGTGGCTTCGCATCCATGTATTTTGTACTCAGTACTAGGTACTCACCACGCGAGCCACCCCACTCTCCCGCCCTTTGCTTCCTTTGCTCCCTTCTGTTCAAAAAATCCGTGTCATCCGTGTTCATCCGCGGCCAATCTTCTGCCTGATTTCGTGTCATTCGTGGTTTCTTAATTTTCTTCCAACCTTGTTCACCCCGGTATCGGCCACGAAAAACCCGCCGTAAATCCGCCATCCACATACAGCACCTGCCCTGTGATAAACGCCGATGCTGGCGAACCCAAAAACAGCGCGGCTCCAACGAGGTCTTCCGGTGTGCCCAGCCGCCGCTGAGGCGTATTGGCCAGTCCCCAGGTCTGCATCGTCTCGTCCGACCAGAGCTTCCGCGTCAAATCAGTCACGATAAATCCCGGCGCGATGGCGTTCACGCGGACGCCGCTTGGTCCCCATTCCAGCGCCAGCGAACGGGTCATATGTGCGATCCCCGCTTTGCTCACGGCATAGGGCATGACATTTTTTAGCGGCCGGTCGGTGTTGAGCGAAGCGATATTGATTTGGCAGCCCGATTTTCGTTCGAGCATCGACCGCCCAATCTCGCGCGACAGCAAAAACGCCCCCCGAAGATTCGTCCCCAGGATGTAGTCGTAGTCATCGTCCGTCACATCAATCGCCGGCTTACGACGGTTCACCCCCGCCACATTGATTAAACAATCGACGCGACCAAACATCTCCAACACGCTCGCCGCCAGCCGTTTGACCTGCTCCCCATCTGCCACATCGCAAGCTGCAGCGATCGGCGGGAACATAGCCCCAGCCTTGAGTTTATTGGCCGCCTCATTAGCCCCTTCCGCCGTGCGGCCCGTGACAACGACGATTGCCCCGCGCTGGGCAAAGCCCTCGGCGATGGCGAAGCCAATGCCCCGCGTGCCCCCCGAAACAAGAACGATTTGGTTAGCGACAGAGAAGATGTCGGACATGTTTGGTTTGGCCCCGTTTCGTCATTCAATGCAGCCGCGTAGCGGCGACCTACGAATAGCCGGGGGTGAAGCGCAGCGGAACCCCCGGACAAAATAAAGAGTATCACGTAGCCGCGTAGCGGCGGCACTATCTGCTATTCATCCGCGATGGTATTTACCAAAAAACTAATCACACGCAGTTTGCCAACGAACCAAATCACCGTTATTCCGCGATCAACCAGATGCTGCCGGTGCGCTCGCCGATGGTTTCCACTCGCCATTCGACGGGCTTGTAGCCCATGGATTGCAGCAGTGAGCACGTTTTTGCCAGCAGGCCGTCGCGGGTATTGCCCGCGGAGAATTGCGCCTGAGTCAGCAACTCCGTCACCGCAACGCCGGCAGGCCGCAGCGGCACATAGCGACTATGCCGAGCCACTCAATTCTCATCCGAGAGAATTTCGAATTCAGCTTCAGCGTCTGGCAAAAACTCAGTAGCAACAAACCCGGCTTCCGGACGATCCTTGTCGATGATCGCGTTAGGAGTGACTTCCCGTAATTTCCCCGAAGAGTCGCGCCAAACGGCATGATTGGCCCAACGCCGATAGAGTGGCGGTGGATCGCGATGGCCGTTGTTTCGGTGCGGGCCGACATCAGTCAACGCCCAGCCGTAAACAACTTCACCACCGTGCCGCCGAATCAGCTCTTTGACGTTGTTATAGCACTTGCCAACCTTGGCTTCGTCCCAAGCATAAGGCGGAATCTGAATCGCCAACCAGTCGCGACTGCCGCCTGGAAAAACAAAGGTATCAGGACCGAATGGCACTGTTCTCAGTCCTCATTGTCAGGACCGGGTCAGGTTAGATATTCTCGAGGTTTGAGAGTCTCGCAATAACTCTAACATCATGGCGAGGCGAGCGTCGTTCCGTGATGCGAGGCACCCCCCTTCGGCGATGAACCGTGGCAAGAACGGACGGCGACGGCGTTGGGCTTGCAATCGTCCTTCCGGCCACGCGGCAGATCGAAGAAGACGACAAGGACATCGGCCGATAATCTAACCTGACCACTTTGTTTCGAATTGTTGAGAACTTACAGAACTTACGAAAGAGCTCGGCCGGAAATTTTATTAAAGTGCATAATGAAGTGAGGAGTAGTCACATTCGGAGGGTGGAATATGGCAATCAAACAGTTTCCCGACTTTACCAAAGCAGTCAAGGCGAAGAAATTCGCGAAAGCCTACGAATTTTTTTTAAAGATCGAAGACGAGTTTTTATTTCACGCCTTGCATTCTCTGGACGGACCCACAGACCAGCAATTAGACGACTTTTGGAACGCGTGGGGTGGCGAACGGTATTTCCGCTTAGAAAAGAAATATGCGGATAAGCTTGAGAAGTGGGAATTCGCCTTCGTCACCGTACAGCATCACACGCTTCCGACCGCAACTCCGGCCTACGGTGCGGCGATGTCGGGTTTCGGGAAAAAGTATCTTGCCGAAGCAGAGTTCGTGGAACTGCACAGTCATAACACTCTCGAACGCAATCTCGGTTATTCGATGCAGGCGTGCAACTATGTATTGACGAACTTGGATGTCGTAGCGGCCAATTGGGATAAATATCTCCAATGGAATGTGAAGCCGGAAAAGAAAACGAATTTTGAATATTGGAACGGCGAAAAAAACAAGGCAATCGAGGCACTCAGAACCTTGGACTTCACCGGCAAGAGTCCCAAACAAGTCAAAATGATGTTGAAGGAAGCGGAGGCGAGATTGAAGTATGCCGAGGCGAAGGCCGGCAAATATAAGAACGCAGACGACCAATTACTTTATGACGAAACCAGGGCACGAATCGACCAAGCGCTTCAGGATGCCAGCGCCCGTCAAGGGGGAGGCGATATCCCTAAACTGGATGAGCTTCGCATCCAAGCCACTGAGGCGAAGCGCACCAGGCGCGGGAATTGCGGCGAGAACGCCGCGTTGACGTTTATGTTCCTTTATGACATGGGGGTGCGCCCCATCGAAAAGGTCGATTCCGACGCTGATCACGGTTTTGTCGTCATCGGACGACGAAACGCGGATATCAATGATTTCGAGACGTGGGGCCCAGATGCGGTCGTGGCCGACTCATGGGCGCAGGGTTTAAATTCAGGGAATATCAGTTGCGGAACCTATGGCGGCGGCGGCAAGAACATCAAACGTGAACTCGAAAGGTTTCTGGGCCCGTCTGTTTTGGATGTATTCCACCGCGAAGATCTAACGGTTCAACAAAAGAAGAATCCGCCGAAATGGTGGCAGTGGCGAAAAAAGCGTTAAGAGCCAAAAGGGATCGCCGGGTGGCTGTCGGGCCGCGCAGCGAACCACAGCTTATGCGTCGAGAGATGTTGTTGCATCACCGGCCCCCTCGTGTGCAAAGCTCCGTCCGTTACCTCCTGTTCAATTCCCCTCGCAGATCCCATTTCCGGACCTCCCCCCCGAACCCCAAGTCCCGAATCCCCTTCTCTCCGGCCCGCCATTTGCACATGTACAAATGTTCTAAATCGCCTGCCACTTCGGCAGGTTTGCGAAATAACCCACTGCTCTTTCCCAACCTGGTCGCCTTCACCAATCAGCCGCGGCAGTCGCTCGCCCGCGCGGCAGGCACAAAACTCTTGGACTTACCGCGCTAAACAAACTCTCAACTTGAGCGCACCGTCGAATGCCTCCAAATCCCCAACCCCATAACCCGCAACAACTTGCCACCCGCGCTACCGCCCCCCCGCAGAAAAAAATCCCCAATCTTTAGCTCCCCCTATCATTTCAACTGCCCACCCGCACCCTCTTCAACCTTGGACCTTGGACTTTAGACCTCGGACTTTGGAC
>JANNTN010000208.1:0-12801 GCA_031394445.1 Anatilimnocola sp. | reverse complement strand
GCCGAGCGAGTGGTTGAACTCCTTGCCGAAGCCCGCGTCCTCGATCACTTTCCGAGCCGCCACATCGACATCGCACATCAACGCACCCGGCCGAATCGAGGCAATCGCCGCCGCCTGGGCAGCGAGCACAACTTCATACACATTATGAAGTTGCGGCGAAAGTTTACCTGTCACCAAAACGCGGGTCAAGTCGCTGTGATACTGGTCGGCCCGCGCCCCCCAATCGATCAGCAGACAATTGTAATCCCCCACGCGCGACGTAATCGTGGGCCGGCCATGC
Organism: Anatilimnocola sp.; assembly: GCA_031394445.1. Classification (GTDB taxonomy): domain Bacteria; phylum Planctomycetota; class Planctomycetia; order Pirellulales; family Pirellulaceae; genus CAYLLN01. The sequence goes on along the minus strand of JANNTN010000208.1, from coordinate 12,521 downwards.
GGCAATGCCGCACGCGGACCGACGCCAATGATCGACGGAAATGCGCCACAGGTGCCACCTTCCAGCCGAATCGCATACTCCAACTCGTCCGCCACCTGCTTCTCGGTTTGGCCGGTGCGAATTTGCCGGCGAATCTTGTCAAAGGCCTGCTCCGCGATGGCAATCGCCCCGCGAATCGCGGCAATCTCCGTCGAATCCTTAATTTCCCGCAGCGATTCCACCAAGTTGGCCGTGTTGGCCAGCGGAATGCCCTTCAGGGCTTCCTTGAGCTTCTCGTTAAAGCTCACGGTTACATGGTCGGCCTCAATGCCCAGCGATGGCAGCCCCAGCTTCGCAACCGTCTCTGCCGAAAAGTCTGGAAGCTGCGTACCGGGCAAACGAACAGCCAACTCCAACCCGGGACACTCTTCAAAAAGCTGTTGCGTGTAGCGGCCGTCCGTAATCAACAGCTCCCGCTCGCCCCACACCAGCAAATAACTCGAATCCCCCGAGAACCCCGTCAGATAAGTGACATTCGACTCCGCAGTCACCAGCAACGCGTCGATCTTGCCCTTCGTCAGCAGCCGCCGCAGCGCTTCCCGACGCTCGCAGAATAGCGGCATTTATCCCCGGCTGTTGCTAGAGGTGCGAACGGGTGCGCGGCTGGGGGCAGCATTATATAACTCATACACTTGGGCCGCTTCCGCATCCTTTTGCTTCAACTCGCCAAAGTCCTTGGCGTCGATCTTTCGCGTCACATCGCGTCCGTTCACTTGCTCGGTAAATTCAAACTGGATTTGTCCGCCGGGCAGCGTCTGAATCTTCGTTTTGCGATCATTTTCACGAACTTCAACTTCACGTCGCCCATTCGACTCGTGTGACGTCACTGTGCGCGTGAATTGCGGAGGCGCTCCACCTCCGCGCGCTTTCGGAAGCTGAAAGCCGGGCGGCAACATGCTCGACCGCGGCGGATAGATCACATCATGTGCACGCTGCGCGATCGCCGAGTTTTCATTTTTTGCCAGGCGCGATAGGCTCTCCCGCGCATCGTTTCGGATCGCTGCATCCCCTTTTTGGAAATGCTGCTTCACGATTTCCAAAGCACGCCGAGACGCTTCGCGGCTGTCCCCCGCGGCCGCAATTTCAAGCTGTGGCAGCGCCCCAGCGCCCGCCTCGGCCAACTTCTGCGTGGCCGCTTGCCGTTCGGAAAACTCCGCATGCTCCAACTGCTGAATCAACTCGCTAATTTGCTCGTGCCTGCTCGCGGAAGAAGCTGACGAGCCATCGCTCGCCGCAGCGAATCGCCCCACGGTCAACAACGTGGCAACAACATACAAAAAAATTGTGCGCAACATGGCAGCGACCTCCACCGACGCGAAGCAATCGAGAGCACGCTTGCCCCAGCAACGATCCAATTTAAGAACGATCCCGCTGGTCCATATCGTAGCAGTTTTGCCGCCCGGTTTGTACAGCCTGCCGCCGGCATTTTAGCCGCGATAAGTGCTTGCTATATCGCGGCTTAGCGGCTTCAGCGGCACTAATAAGCGTTTTGCCGTGATAGCACCACAAACGCCGTGCGGAAGAGGATTTTCAGGTCCAGCGAAAGCGACCATTCGCGGATGTATTCGTGGTCACATTCCACGCGCCGCTGCATTTTTTCCAGCGTATCGGTCTCCCCCCGCCATCCGCGAACCTGCGCCAGCCCCGTAATCCCGGGCTTCACCTTATGCCGCAACATGTAGCCCTGAATCATCTTGCGATACTGTTCGTTATGGGCCGCGGCATGCGGGCGGGGGCCAACCAGCGACATACTGCCAGCCAGCACATTGAATATCTGCGGCAGTTCGTCAATGCTCGTTCGACGTATGAACGCCCCCAGCGGCGTCACCCGGCTATCGTGCTTCGTCGCCTGGGCCACGTTATCGCCATTTTCGCAAACCGTCATCGAGCGAAACTTCCACACCAAAATTTCCTCGCCGTCCAAGCCATACCGCCGCTGCCGAAAGAACACCGGCCCGCGACTGGTCAACTTGATCGCCATCGCCACCACCAGCATCGGCACAGCCAGCACCACCAGCAGCAACGTCGAAACGACCAGATCGAATAGGCGCTTCGCGAGCCCATCGACACCATACAGCGGATTTTCAAACACGCTCACCGCCGGCAGGCCGCCAATATCGGTCCACCGCGAGTGCAACATCTGAAACACAAAGAAATCGGGCACGATATAAACGCTCGCCGTCGTATCAGCCAGCTTCGCCAGCACGCCGCGAATCCGCTCTTCGGCCCGCATCGGAAACGAAATATAAATCCGATCGATAAAGCCAGCTCGCGCATCAGCCACGAGATCATCGATATTGCCAATCCGCTGCCGTATGCCCGGCGGCAGCTTCGGGGCCCGTTCCGGCGGCCGATCGTCGTAATAGCCGGCCAGTCGCAGACCCAGCTCCGGCATATCCGCGATATTCTGAGCGAGCTGAATTCCCAGCTCCGTTACGCCCACGATCGCGCAGCCATTCGTGTTGAACCCACGCAGCCAAAACGACTTTTGCGCGCTCCGCAACAAGCCGCGAAACAACACCAAGAACAACGACGTTCCCAAAAACCACGTCCCCAGCATTTCCCGCGGAAAGCTGGCCAGGTGAGCCGGCGCAAAACCAATGCTCACCAGGATGGCGAACGATATCAACCAAGTGCAGAGTGCCGCGACCGTTTCGCGGCTGGTGGAAACGCCCCGCCAGCTCCGGTACATGCCGGCAACTTCCGCCACCAAGAAATGAATAATGAGCGCTGCGGCCCCAGGCAATAAAAAGTCCGCCTGCACCCCCGCAGCCGCCCACACCGCGAGACTAAGCCCGCCACCGACGCTGACCGCATCGACCAGGCGATAAGCCGAACCGAGCAACGAAATTGGCTGATTAATACGGCGTGAAGGCAAACCCATAGCGATATCCAAAGCGAGGGAACGAGAGATTCCGCTGTGCGAATATAGGTTGCTGCTAAATGGGATGCCGGATTGCTCGTTCGCGCTGCCGAGCACCCCTTACCTTTCCCCTTGCGATACCAACCCAAAATACGGGCTCCCCTCGCCCCGGTACTCGGGGGAGTGGGGTTGGGGGTGAGGGGAAATACGGTTAACCCGCCATTCCGGTATTTTTCTCATGAATGCAATTCCAGAACCCCCTCAAGCCCAACTTCCTAACCCTTGCGCAGCACCCACCACGCGAATCGAATAAACTGAATAATCCGATTTTAAGGGTGCATTCGCAGATCAAAGCTGCCTCTCTCCTGGGCACGATCATGACGCGGTCGGAAGGCTGGCAATTACTGCAATGGAGTGTCCTCTGGGCGGCCCTCGCCTCCACCGGCTGTCCGCGCGCCGCCCCGCCCCCGGCTCCGACTCCAATCTCCCAGGCAACCGTTCCGCCAATCGCACCGGCAGCACCACCTGCTACGGCCCAGGTCGAAATCAACAACACCACTCAAGACGATTCCCACGCCTCTACTCCCGAACCTGAACCCCGCCCACCAGCAACCGAATCGGTACCCACCACCACCTCACCACCTCTTCAGCCGGAATCCAAAGAACGAATCCTCTTGCTCGCGACCGATCGCCCCCTATTCATCGATTTCGTATTAACGATCGACGGCGCGCCGCACACCGCAGCATTAACCAAGCTCGTCGAGGAAGTGCTGCAATTGGCCGACACCGACGGCGACGGCCGCACGATGTGGAAAGAGCTCTGTGCCTGCGAGCGAATCAAGTACGGCCAGTTCGGCAATCTGCCCGTCAACGACGACAACTCCGAAAAGCAAATCATCGACCGCTACGACATCGCCCGCGACGGAGTAGTCGATCGAACCGAACTGCCCAGGTTCCTCACCCGCAATGCCGGCGGCTCCCGCCCATTTTCGATTCGCGGCACCTTAAACAATCGCGGCAGCAATCGTCGCAGCTCGCCAACTTGGCGCATCATCGATGCCGATGACAGCGGCGTCATCGACAAGGACGAAATGCAAGCCGCCGCGGTTCGCCTCGCCGCTTTCGATAGCGACGACGACGAAATCGTGACAGCCGTGGAGTTGAGCCCCACGCGGCAAGCTGCCGAGCCCGAGATGATGATGGCCGACCGCCGTCGCCGAGGGCCTGACGCGGCCCGGCTGCTCGGCCCCCATGCCGATTGGGCCAACGTCCAGCGCGTTTTAGAACAGGAATATGGTGGCGGCCGCGCCTTGCGCTCAAATAGCTCCCCATTTTCAGCGACCGTCTTTCAGCAACTCGATAGCAGTCGCGACGGCCGCCTGGCCAAAGGCGAATACGAGCGATTGAACGACGTCGCTGCCGATCTGGTTGTCGAAGTTGCGTTCCGTGGCCTCGCAGAATCTACCGATGCCAGCCAAGAGCCAAAGGCCGAAGACACCGAGAGCGCCCGTGCCCCGCAACAGCGCCGCCAGCAGCCCCAACTCAAAGTGCGCCACGTCTCTTCCGAGCTGACATCACCCAGCCCGCAGATCGCGGAGCAGCCCGGACGGGTCGTGATCGCAGTCGGAGCGAATTTGCTGACGTTCGGAACGAACGACACAGTGGCTCAAACGAACTTTACCGCCCAGGCCAAGCAAACGCTGGCCATGTTCGATCAAAACAAAGACGGCTATCTGGAGGCGAGTGAAATTACGCCTGGCCTGCCGGGACAACTCGGCCGGCTGGAAGCCGTGGACTCCAACGGCGATGGCAAAGCCTATCCCAACGAGATCGAAGCCTATCTCGCCCAGCAGCAAGCCGGGTTGCGGGCCCAAATTCACGCCCGAGCCAGCGACGTCGAAGACCTGTTGTTCATCGCGCTCGATACCAATCACGACCAGCGCCTCGACAGCCGCGAAGTGCAACAAGCGCTCGCGCGATTGGCCGCGCTCGACGCCGATAAAAACGATTCCCTATCCGGCGACGAACTCCCTGAAGCATTCTCGCTCGTGCTGGCCCGCGGCAGCATCGAAAACGCCGACGCGCTGTTTTCGCCGCCCATAACCCTCGCCAATCTCAACGAAAAAGCCCCCCGCTGGTTCCGCTCCATGGACGCCAACCAGGACGGTGCCATCAGCCGCCGCGAATTTCTAGGATCCGACCCTCAGTTCGCCGCTCTCGATAAAAACCACAGCGGCCTCATCGAACGCGACGAAGCCGAGCCACAAAATTAAAACGTAGCCGAATTCGTAATAATGCAAGTGTTCCATTTCTTCGCCTCTCGCAGAGATTTTCGGACCGCATCATCTCTTTGAATTTATCCGTAATACAACATTCCATTTCTTTGTGTGACGCGAAGATTTTCGGTCCGCATAAACTCTTTGCATTCATCCGTGCCGGTACTCCGGCGGGAATACCCGCATCAGTGTTTCATCTGTGGCTTATTTCCCGCTCCGTTTTCGCTGTTCGCTCCTGTTCAATTCCTTTATTTCCCGCTGCCTTTGTGAGAATTCAGATCGTGACTGACCTACGCCAAACCTGTTACAATTTGGCAAACCCATCCCCCTGACATAACACCGATGCTGCTAATCCGGCGGTGGGTGGCACGCCCTGAAAGGGCGTGGAGTCTTTTTTGAGGGAGCAAGACAATGAATTGGCTGCTGGCGGCGAAGGAACTGGACCAAGTGCTGGCGATCGGCGCGATCGTGCTGGCCGTGGTCGTGCTGATCGTCCTCTTGATCGTGGTGGGCGTGTTCGCCAACTATTTCCGCTTGTGGATTCAATCGTTCCTCACCGGCGCGGGCATCACGATCTGGGATCTGATCGGCATGACGTTCCGCAAGGTGAACAAGGACGTGATCGTCAAATCCAAAATCATGGCCGTGCAGGCGGGCTTGGACGAGCAGGAGGGCATGACCAGCAAGGCACTCGAAGCACACTACATGGCCGGCGGCAACGTCCCCCTGGTGATTCGCTCCTTGATCGCCGCGAACAAAGCCAAAATCATCCGCCTCTCCTTCCGCGAAGCGACGGCAATCGACTTGGCCGGGCGCAACGTGCTGGAAGCGGTCCAGACGAGCGTCTATCCCAAAGTGATCGATTGCCCATCGCGCGGCGGCGGCACGCTCGAAGCAGTGGCCCGAAACGGCATTCAGCTCAAGGTCCGGGCCCGCGTCACGGTTCGCGCTAATCTCCAGCGCGTCATCGGCGGTGCTGGGGAAGAGACCATCATCGCCCGCGTCGGTGAAGGCATCGTCAGCGCCATCGGCAAGGCTGACGACCACATGCAAGTTCTCGAAAACCCCGACCAGATCGCGGCTGAAGTGCTCGGCAGGCAACTCGATTCCAATACCGCCTTCGAAATCGTTTCGATCGACATCGCCGACATCGACGTGGGCGAAAATGTCGGCGCGCGGTTGCGGGCCGATCAGGCCGAGGCCGATATGCGCGTCGCGCGCGCCCGCGCCGAAGGCCGCCGCGCCCAGGCCGTCGCGCTCGAACAAGAGCAATACGCCCGCATCGAAGAAAGCCGCGCCAGCCTGGTCGATGCGGAGGCCGAAGTGCCCAAGGCCATGGCCGACTCGTTCCGCAGCGGAAAACTGGGAATCTTTGATTACTACAAGCTCCGCAACGTCCAAGCCGACACCAACATGCGCCTCGCCATCGCCGGCACAGGCAATTCCTCACCCACAAAAACCTAAGTTGAACCGCCTCGCGATTCACATTAATCCGAAGCGTAAGCGAGGAGAAAAGTCTGTCACTCGCTTGTGCTTTGTGAGGATTCCGAATGACCAATGACAACTGCCTCCTGACCCCTGCCTCCTGACTTCTGTCCTCCCCCATGAACAACGAAGTCGAAGACTTCCTCCGGCGCGTCGCCCAGTTGCGGCAACAGGCCGAGGCTCAAACGAAAGGCCAACAACAGGCCCGGGCGGCACAGGCTCCTAAGCCCCAACAGCAGCCCACCCAACAGCAGCCCACCCAACAGCAGCCAACACAGCGGCAGCAACAGCCCAAACAGCAGCGCCCGGCACCGCGGCCGCTCCCCTCCGCCGTCGAGGCCGAAATCGTCGATGCCGAGTTGGCCGAACGGTCGGATCGCGTTAGTCGTCTGGTCGATCAAGACATGCGCGGCACCAACCAGATTGCCGAGCACGCCGGGCGATTAGGGGCTGAGCTCGATTTGGCGGATGAGAAGCTGGCAGCCCATCTCCACCAGGTCTTCGATCACAAACTAGGTTCGCTAAAATCGACTTCCGGCGACGCCGCCAACGCCGGCCCGGATCGCACGATTGCGGACGACTCGCTCAATCAAATCCGGCGATTGCTCACCTCCCCCTCTTCCGTCCGCAACGCCGTCATCATGGCCGAAATCCTCCGCCGCCCAGAGTTCTAACCCGCAATTTCTCAGCCTCCCGGTACTGCTCCATTCCAGAGTTTTTCGTCGCGCAACTCCCGTATCCTCCCCAGCACCGCGCTACATCCAATCCGCAAAAACTCCGCATTACACACCACCAAAAGCTTGTTTTCTTGACAAGCTCTTTTGTCTTAATCCGTGTCACCCGCGTTCATCCGCGGCTATTTGTCTCATTGGTGTGATTCGTTCGATTCGTGGTTTCCCTGCCTTTTGACGGACCACAACTGTACGTGTGAGGATTGGCTGGCTTGGATTGCCACCGGTGGAGGCACCGAGGCTTTCTTATAGGCTGAAGGTTAGAATCCGAAGCATGCCTCAATAAAGGAGTCTGTCATGCGAACCCTCTGCCTCGCCCTCTGCCTATTCGTTTCCACCTCTTTCGCCCAAGATCACAGCCCCGGCATCTTTCTTAATCCGCCCGATGGCTTGAAATGGAAGCCCGGCCCTCCATCGCTGCCCAAGGGCGCTCAAATCGCGGTGCTAGAAGGTGACCCATCCCAAGAGGGGATGTTCGTCTTTCGGGTGAAAGTGCCGGACGGCTATCGAATTCCTCCGCACACGCATCCCAAGATGGAGCGCGTGACGGTAATTGCCGGGACGTTCAACATCGGCATGGGCGATAAGTTTGATGAGAAGGCATTGAAGCCGATGCCTGCCGGGACGTATGGCTATTGGGATGCCGGCATGAAACACTTTGTCCAAACCCAGGGTGAGACGATCGCGCAGTTCCACGGAATGGGCCCTTGGAAGATTGAATATGTAAATCCCGCCGACGATCCCCGGAATCAAAAGTAAGTGTCCACCCACGTCGCCCCGATTTTCATTTGACAACAGGCCAAACGGCATCACGACCCGTCCTTGCGGTCTTCCGCAATCTGGCCCGGTTTTTCGCGCAGATCGCAATGGTATATATGGGGGGTGCGCGGAACGCATCCCAGTGCACGTTCCCAAACCTCGCCTGCTAACAATTGGCTCAACTTGAGCGCCGAGGCTAACAAGGCAAAGTCGAAACTCGTTTCGCACCAAATAGTTGCGACGACCGCTCAACCCCCGGCAGAAAAATTTCCCCAGATTTTAGCCCCTCCCCACTCGTCCAGCCGCCGCGTTGATGAGTTGGGCCAGGTGCCGTATATTAGGCTGTTTCCATAAGTGACAAAGGACCGGGCCGATGACCATCGACAAAACCCTGCGAGTGAAAACGGGCGCGATCTCCAACCGCAACGTGCTGACTCGCGCCGAGCGAATTCTCAAGCTGAAAGAGTCTGAACGCTGGAAAGAAGGGGACAAGGTTCTCGGCTTGCCCAAGGTGCGGGTGCTGAAGCTGGCTTTGAAGAAGAAGAAGAAGAAGGTGGAGGAAGGGGCCGAAGGGGCCGCTCCTGCTGCTGGCGCCAAGGCCGCCGCCGGCGCGAAGCCAGCCGCTGGTGCCAAGCCCGCCGCCAAGCCGGCCGGGAAGAAGTAGTCGTAGGGTGGGACCAGCGAGCTTGCTCGCGCCGGCCCAATATTTTTCCTTCTAAAGGTCGCACCCGCATGCGCGTCAAGTTCGAGTACGGTCGAACGGGTTTGGTTGCCGAATTGCCGGACGAGCGGATCGTCCGGACGCTGCACTACAAAGATGCGCCGCCGCTGCCCGATCCGCGGGCGTCGCTGCTGGAAGTGCTGACTCGTCCGAACGGCACGGTATCGCTGGCAGAACTGGCGAAGGGTCGCAAGGACGCGTGTATTGTCATTTGCGACATCACGCGGCCGGTGCCGAACGAGATGATCCTGCGGCCCGTTTTGGAAACGCTCGAAGCGGCGGGCATTCCGCGGAATAAGATCACGATTCTGGTCGCGACCGGTTTGCATCGCCCGAATGAAGGTGCTGAGCTGATCGAAATGGTTGGCCGGCACATCTACGACAATTACCGGATTGAAAACCACCACGGTCAGGAGCTTTCCGAGCACACGTATCTCGGGCAGAGCCCGCGCGGCGTGCCGATTTGGATCGATAGCCATTACGTCAACGCCGATCTGAAGATCACGACGGGGCTGATTGAGCCGCATTTGATGGCGGGTTTTTCGGGCGGCCGGAAGCTGATTTGCCCGGGCATCGCGGCGCTGGAAACCGTGAAGGTTTGGCACGGGCCGGACTTTTTGGAGCATCCCAAGGCGGATTGCGGCATTCTCGAAGGGAACCCCGTTCACGAGGAAAATACCTGGATCGGACGCAAGACCGGCTGCGACTTCATTATCAACGTGGTGATCGACGCCGAGCGGCGGCCGCTCAAGTTTGTTGCCGGGGACATGGTCGAGGCGTTTCACGAAGGGGTCGATTTCGTGCGCGAAGTCGTCCGCGACACCGTCGCCGAGCCGGTGGATATCGTTGTGACCAGTTGTGCTGGCTATCCGCTCGATACGACGTTTTATCAAGCCGTGAAGGGAATGACCGGAGCGCTGCCGATCGTCAAGCAAGGAGGCACGATCATCTTGTGTGCCAGCCTGACCGAAGGAATCGGCAGCCCGCAGTTTCAACAGCTATTTCAAGAGAACGAATCGCTGGAGATTTTTGTCAATCGCATTTTGGGCAAAGATTATTTCGTGATGGACCAGTGGCAGCTCGAAGAGTTGGCCAAGGTGCGCCGCAAGGCGAAAGTGAAGATCGTCAGCGATGGGTTATCGGCCGAGATTATCAATGGCTTGTTCGTGGAATCCGCGCCGAGCATGGAAAAAGCGGTTGCCGCCTCGCTGAGTGAATATGGCCCTACCGCCAAGATCGCGGTGATTCCGAAGGGGCCGTATGTGTTGGCCCAAGTCGCTTAGGAAGATCAGAAATCAGCACGCCCTGCGGAGTACCTTAGGGACGTGCCACCCCTTGGTTGGCTTGTCGGGCGAGATAGCTTTGCCAGCCGTCGGAGGTTTTCTTGTTGAGTCGCGCTGTGCGCTGTGTCGTGGAGGCGTGGAGGGTGTGGTTTTCGAAATCGAACGTGATGACGAGCGATTGCTCGCCGCGGCGAAAGCGAACGGAAAATAATGGCGACTCTTGCACAACGTCGCTGGCGGTCCAGTCATAACTGGCGTCGGACAGCAGCGCGGCGCGGGCGTTGATTAGCCCTGGTGCTTGGCTGATGTCGATCGGCCCGTCGGGTTCGGGCCGCAGGTATTCAACGAGCGGGGCCTTGCGCAGCAGAATCGCTCCATCTGGGCCGTAGAAATCAAGAGCACGCTTGCCGCGGTTGTAGTTCACCACCCAGGCAAAGGTCGCCATGAGGAGGGCGATTGTTAGCATCGCGCCGACGACGAGTTGGCCGGTGGTTTTTCCGTGACGCGAGATCTCCGGCTCAGGTTCGTTCATCTCTTGCATTATTCATAGCGAGGGTGATGCCGCAACCGAAGGAGGGAAAGAACCACAAAAGACACGAAACAGGGAGAGAAATAGCCGCGGATGAACGCGGATGACACGCGGATTAAAGGCAGAGGGGGTTCCAGAAAATGAGCTTCTGTTGGTATGGGGCGGGAGCTGGTTTGGGGACGTTTTCCGGGGATGAAGATTCCGCCCGGCGGTCGGAACCTACTATTGCGGGTTGCCGCAATTTGGGGTGGCAACATCAGTCCTTCATAAAACGCAGGAGAATAGGGCACTTCGTGGTGATTTGAAGGTGAACCGTGGGAGGCCAGGGGTGTCTTTTGGTTGTACAGCCGCGACATCTGGCCTCCTTACAAGTTGGAAATAGTTCCCAGTAGAGCGTTGCGAAGGCATTTTCAGTCCCCTAAAATGTCCCCTGTCATGGCCTAGGAAGTGCTGTGTGCGGCGGTAGTACGGAGGTTACCTAAACATGTCGGCGACAACAGTTTTTTATCAGGCGTGTCCCGTCTGCGGACGGTCGCTACGAATCCCCGCCAAATTTTTTGGCCGAAAGATGTCCTGCACCCACTGCGAAGGAACATTTCGCGCGGGGAAGGATGAGTTGCCGCCGAAGGCACCGGAAGCGCGAGTGTTCGCCGAGCCGATTGTTGCGCCGCTGGCGTTTTCGCCGGTGCAGTTGGGCGAGGCGTAGGCTGCGCTTGAAACGGCACCGGATTGGTTTTGATTTCCCGCGATGGTGGGCCTGCGCTCGCAAGCTCGCTGGTCCCACCCTACAACCAATGGCAAGCCGGTTCGGGGCGCAAGGTTCCGCCCGGCGGTCGGGAACCTACAGTGGCGGAGTTCGCCGCGCGAGATCCCGCCCGGCAGGCGGGATCTACTGGGGGATGATTTCGCCGCGGGTGATGTCGTCGAGGGTTTGACGAGTGCGGATGAGTTTGAGCTGGCCGTCTTGAATGAGGACTTCGGCTGGCAGCGGCTTGCTGTTGTAATTGCTGGCCATGACGAAGCCGTAAGCGCCGGCTCGTTCGATGATGAGGTAGTCGCCGACTTGAGCAACGGGGAGCGAGCGCTTGCAGACGAAGCCGCCTTCTTCTTGCGTGAAGATGTCGCCCGATTCGCAGAGGGGGCCGCCGACGACGACGTCGTGCATGGGCACCTCACGCGGAGCGTGAGGGCTACTTGGGCAAATGGACATGGGGTGGTAGGCACCGTAGAGAATGGGCCGAGCGAGATTGTTGAAGCCGGCGTCGAGCAGATAGAAGGTGTTGCCGCCCATCTGCTTGACTGCGCGAACTTCGCTGACAAGGTAGCCGCTTTCGGCGACGAGGTAGCGGCCGGGCTCGATTTCGAGCGAGAGCTTGTGGCCGAATTGATCTTCCAACCGCTTGCGGCTGGCGTCCCACAGTTTGAAGTAGCGATCGAGATCGACGTAGGTTTGGCCTTCGCGGTAGGGGGTGGGCAAGCCGCCGCCGGCGCTGATGGTGGTGATGGAGCGGCCGACTTTTTCGGCAGTTTTTTCCATCGCGCCACAGACCTGGGCCAAGTGCTCAAAGTCGGTGCCGCTGCCGATGTGCATGTGAACGCCGGTGACGGCCACGCCATGATGGTCGGCCCGCCTGAGGCAGTCGTCGAGTTGCTCGTGCCAAATGCCGTGCTTCGATTGCTCGCCGCCGGTGTTGGTTTTCTGGCTGTGGCCGTGGCCGAAGCCGGGATTGATGCGGAGCGTGATGTTGGCACCCGGCGCGCGCTGGCCGAGCTGGTCGATCATGTCGGGGGAGCCGCAGTTGACCGGGATTCCCAGCTTGACCACGGTTTCGAGA
>JANNTN010000191.1:0-1600 GCA_031394445.1 Anatilimnocola sp. | reverse complement strand
CAGCCGACAAATGGTGGCCGCACCAATGGCCAACCCCGCGATCAGACGCGGCGTGCCACGGCTAGCCAGATTCGCGCCATTGAGGCCATTGCTCGGCGGCAGCAGATGGACCTGGCAAACCTGTTGCGCCAGCGGTTTGGCACCGATAAGACGGCCGACCTATCCATCACCGAGGCCAGCGGCCTGATTGACGAGCTGAAGGCGGCTGCCAATGGTTCGGGAGGTGGGCGATGAGCGCCGTGATGGTAGCAACGCCTGCGCGGGAAGGGTCTGTCGTCGGAAAGGACCGCGACTACATCAGCTTTAGCGCGATTCGCGCCTATCAAGCGTGTCCGCTGAAATACTTTTTCAAGTACGTGGCGGGCCTGCCCGAGGAATCGGTAGCAGCGACGCTGATCTTTGGGACTGCGATTCACCGGGCCATCGAGCACCACTACCGCGAGCTGCTGGCCGGCAATGCACCGCCTACCGTCGCTGCGATGATTGAGGAGTACAGCGCCGGCTGGCAGGATCGCGAGGGAACCCAAATCCGCTTCGGAAAGGAGGAAACTCGCCAGGATCTCGATGAGACGGCCAAGCGAATGCTGGCGGCGTTTGCGGTCAGCAGCTTGGCCAAGCCCACGGGTCGCATTTTGGCGGTGGAAGAGACGCTGCGTGGACTCGTGATTCCCGGCTTGCCGGATTTGCTGGGACGACTGGACCTGATCATCGAGACCGACGCGGAACTGGTCATTTCGGATTGGAAGACGTCGAGGTCGAGATGGACTGCTGAGCAGGCCGAGGACGCCACCGAGCAATTACTGCTCTATGCGGAGCTGGCGCTGGACTTTGCGCCCGGCAAGCGCGTTCGTCTGGAGTTTGTGGTGCTCACGAAAACGAAGGAAGTTGCCGTTGACCAATTCCTGTCGGCCGTGGACCCGCTTCGAGTTAAGCGCACCAAGCAAGTTGTTGAGCGAGTCTGGCGGGCAATTGAGGCTGGCCACTTCTACCCCGCCCCCTCGCCAATGAATTGTGCAGGCTGTCCCTACCGTCAGCCGTGCCGTGCCTGGTGCGGTTGATTCGCCGTCAAATTACAAAATCAAGGAAAGGAACCAACCCAATGCTTGAGATCATGATTGGACTCGCCGTCCTCTCCGCCGTCGGCTACTACAGCTTCCGGAGCGGCAAGAAGCTCGGATCGCGAAAGGGCTTTGGCGTGGGTCGGCATGGCCGGAAATGAGCCGCGGAGCTGGCTGGCCGCCTGCGGGCGGCTGGCTGGCTCTTTTTTCTTAGCTTTTGAAGGTCATAGCCGGAGCGACACCATTCCGATTGAACGATCTGGCGAGATGAAGTCGCCTCGAACAATCGAAGTTTCCGTGTTTCTCGTCGCCCAGCAATTGACCCCAGTCCGAAGTACATGCCGGTGCGGATGAGTACTCGGCGATTGGAGTTCCGAGATGGCAGTTCGGGAATTGAAAACTGCTGGAAATAGCTGCGGCGGTCGTTTGGTTAGTAGTTTTGAGAAACGAACCTTTGATGAGACACAGGTGACAGGATTTGAACCTGCCACCGAAATAGAGAAAACCGCTCTACCAGCAGGCGATTGTGAAAATGAGCCGCC
>JANNTN010000163.1:0-7605 GCA_031394445.1 Anatilimnocola sp. | reverse complement strand
CGACTACTCCGGCGACGCCCTCAACATGGGCTCCAAACTCGTCATCGCCGCCACCGGCCCGCCGATTCGAGACCTAGCGACGGAATTGCCGCGAGACTTGGCGATACCAGAGGGCTTCAAGAACCCACGGCTGATCCTTCCCGGCATCATCGCCATCGAAGGACCGCGCTGTGCCGACTCAGTACTCAGTACTCAGTACTCAGTACCAAGTACTACTGAATCTACTCCGCACTCCGTATTCCGCGCTCCGCGCTCAGACTCACCAGAACTCGCCCGCTTCTGCGAAAACTTCCGCGCGCCAGCCACACTCCCGCTCGTCCTCATCGTTGACGATTCCAACTTCGCCTCTTGGTCCCTCGCCAACTTCCTCTGGGTGACCTTCACCCGCGCCAATCCCGCCGCCGATATCTACGGCATCGGCGCGTCGACGCAACAAAAACACTGGGGCTGCACCGGACCCCTCGTCATTGACGCCCGCCTCAAGCCCCATCACGCCCCGCCGCTCATCGCCGACCCGCAAGTCTCCAAACGCATCGACGCCCTCGCCGCCCGCGGCGGTCCACTATCGAAGTGGCTCTAAATCACGCCGGCACGCTCACCTTGACCTTCAACTCATCAAACCGCTCCTTGATCCGCCGCAGCAACTCTCGCTTCACTTCCCATCGCTTCAGCGGTAGCGTTCTGAGCACAAACTTTACGGTGAAGGTCTGTTCGCTCAGGGCATCGACGCCCAGTATTTCTGCATCGTTCAAAATCATCGGACCAAACTTCTTGTCCTCGCGCATCTGACTCGCCAGCGCACAAAACTCGTCGCGCACGCGCTCCACATGCTCGCTGCCGGCGACGTGCAGATCAAACACGGCTTGCGACCAGCCGTGCGTCTGATTGGTAACAACGCTGATCTGCCCATGCGGAATGAAATGAACCGCGCCGTCCAAATCTCGCAACACCGTGACCCGCAGCGAAATCTGCTCCACCTGCCCCGTCAACCCGTTAAAGTTGCTGCCACTGATCTTCACCACATCCCCAATGATGTATTGCTGCTCGAGCAGCACCAAAAAGCCGGTGAAATAATCCTTCACCAGGCTCTGCGCTCCAAACGCCACCGCGATGCCCGCGACCGCCACGCCGCCGAGCAGCGGACCAACCGGAATGCCGATTTCTTCCAGCAGCGTGATGCACCCAACGGCAATCACAACCGTTCTCAAGGAATTGTGAGCGACCCCTACCAGCGTCCGAGCGCGGTTCTCCTGCTCGACCGTCGAGCCCCGGCTGGTGCCCAGTGCCAATAGCCGCACCAGCCGCGGGTGGAGAACACTCGCCAGCCACAGCATGCCCATCACGACGACAACAATGATGACAATCGCCGGCCCGTGCTCCCGCAACCAGCGAAGGAACTCAGGCAACGACCACGTGCGAATCGATTCGACCGCCGACTTAACCGGATCCGGTTTGGCCTCAGCCGCTTCCTTAGCGTCCGTTTTGCCAATCGGCGCGGCCGCTGGAACCCCTTGCGGCGCAGGTATTCCCACCTGTGCCCACCCGCCGGCAGCCAAATTTATCCAAATTACCAACGCGATGATCAATCTTGGCGGGCATCGAACTGGCTGCGGAAAACTCATTGCTTGTGCTGTGAAAAAAGCCTCGGAATCAAAACAAGCCGCCCCCCAGAACAAGAATACTTAACAACTGTTCGCTCCGGCAGCTCGCTCCGACGCAATTTATTGCATTCTGAACCACTCGAATGTATCCTCCCGGCCGAATAAGGGGCGAAACCTCAAATCGCCGCTCCCCCCAACTGGTATTGTCGCCTCCATTTCGCTAAACTTAGCGGTTACTCCCCAGGAGTTATGCGCGGCAGGTGCGCCGCGATAAGCTCTAGTTGCGGCTGAAGCGGCTGGCATTTCAAGAGTTTGCGACGGCGTTTCCAGACGGATCGTCGGTGTATTGCTTGAGCCGTCCCTTCGCCAATGCCTCATCGCGTTGGCCTCGGCCGGCGCTGTAGAGCGAAAAGAGTCATCCGCGAGATACTTGCGGATTTGCTTTTCGCGGTGGGAAGTTCGCTTGTCGTCCCAATAGGTTGCAGGGGCGAAGTAAGCACAGGAGAAGCGACCATGAAATAGCAGTGAAACACGGTTCTCGCGATTGGCAGGTCCAGTAATCGCGCGACATAGGAGGGCGGACGTGCCCATTCGGATTTACGCGCTCGCGAAAGATTTAAAGATCGATAGTAAGGAGCTGGTGGAGTTCTGCAACAAGGCAGGCATCCCTGGCAAAGGCTCTGCGCTGGCCAGTTTGGAAGATGATGAGGTCGGCAAGCTAAAAACGTGGATGGATGCTTCCTCCACCAAGTCCAAGCCGAGTGGCCCTGCCCAGTTGGTCGATACCAGGGCCGTACTCTCCTCACCGGTTGCGGGTACGGCGACCCTCCCCCCGCCACCTCCGCAGCGGGCTGCCCCGCCGCGAAATCGCGTGACGATGCCGCCGACGGTAACCATTCCGCCGCTGCCTTCTCCGCCGCCGGTTGCCCCGCCTCCCCCTGCGCCGTCGCCCGAGCCGGTTGAAGCAGCCGCACCCGTAATTTCCGCCAAGATCGAGGAAACCAACGTCGCCGTAGCCAAGGTCGCCGAAACTAATCTCGCTGTCGCCGAGCCGCCAGCCAAAGTCGCTCCCCCAGCGCCGCCGCCTGCCAGGCCAGCAGCGCCGCCTGCCAGGCAAGTAGCGCCCCCCTCTGCACCGCCAACGGTCGCCCGCACCGCTCCGGTGTCGGTGCCTGCGTCCGGTGAACCCTCGCCGGTCCGTGGCGATTCACTGTTCTCCCGCCGCTCTAGTGGCATTCGCGTGCTCGATGCGAAAAACAAACGCCCCGCCATGGAACCGCGCAAGCGGGAACAAGAAGGCGGCGGCGCTCAAAAGCCACCCGATCGTCGCGGTCCCGGTGTTCGCTTTGCCGCGATGCCCGAGGTGAAGCAGCCGCAGCCCACCGCCAAGGGTGCGGAAGAACGCGTCCAAAAGCCGATCTTGAAGCTCCCCACCGATGTGCTTAAGGGCAAGTCGGTGTCGGGTCGTGCCGCGCCGTTGCAGGCTTTGGCCGACAAAGTCGAGCGCGATCGCAAACAAAAAGATACCGATAAGAAGCTCGGCACCTTGTCGAGCACTGATAGCCGTGCGGGTGGCCCGCTAACCGGCAAAGGCAAGAAGAAAGGCCGCGGCGACGAAGAAGAGGGTCGCGGCAAGGGCTTGGCCGACATGGCGTCGGTCCGGGCTGATCGCAACAAGGGCCGTAAGCTCAAATCGGACGAAGATGAGGGTTCCTCGCCTCGCCGCAAGCGCACATTGACGCGCAGCAAGTCGCACAGCAGCACCGCCGCTCCCCGCAAGGGCAAGGTCGCGCTGGAGTTGCCCGCCACGGTCCGCTCGTTCAGCGAAGCGACCGGCGTTGGCTCCGGCCAGATCCTCAAGGCCCTTATGGGCGTTGGCATCATGGCGAACATCAACGGACTGATTCCCGACGAATACGTCGAGATGATTGCCTCTGAACTCGGCGTCGAAGTCGAGTTCAAGGCCGCCCAAACGCTCGAAGATAAGTTGCTAGCCCGCTTTAACGGCCAGGAAGAAGACCTGGCCAATCTCAAGCCGCGTCCGCCGATTGTCACGGTGCTCGGCCACGTCGATCACGGCAAAACCTCGCTCCTCGATAAAATCATCGGATCGAACGTCGTCGCGGGCGAAGCCGGTGGCATCACGCAGCACATCCGCGCCTACCTCATCCCCACCAAAGACGGCCGTCACGTCTCGTTTGTTGATACGCCGGGTCACGAGGCCTTCACGGAAATGCGTGCTCGCGGTGCCAATGTCACGGACATCGCCGTGCTTGTCGTCGCCGCCGACGACGGCGTCATGCCGCAAACCGAAGAGGCGATCAGCCACGCCAAGGCGGCCGAGGTGCCGATTGTCGTCGCGATGAACAAGATGGATCTGCCGGCTGCCGACGAGCAAAGAGTTCTCACGCAGCTCTCCACCGCCGGCCTGTTGCCCAGCGAATGGGGCGGCGATGTTGAAGTGATTCGCACCAGCGCCACTACCGGCGCTGGAATCGAAACGCTGCTCGAAACGCTGCTCGTTACCGCCGAGTTGCACGAATACAAAGCCAATCCCGATAAACCCGCCCGCGGCATGTGTCTCGAGGCTGAGCAAGAGCCCGGTCGTGGCGTCATCGCCAAGTTGATGGTGCAAAACGGCACGCTCCGCGAGGGGGATATCATCGTCTGCGGCGCTTCACACGGCCGTGTGAAGGCCATGTTCGACACGCTCCGCCCCCGGCAAAAGCTCAAAGAAGCCGGCCCCAGCACCCCCGTCAACGTGACCGGTCTCGACGTCGCTCCCGAGGCCGGCGACAAGTTCTACGTGCTCCAAGATGTGGCCGAAGCCCGCGAACTGGCCAGCCAGCGGCAACTCGAAAGCCGCGAACAGGTGCTTTCCGGTGTTTCCACGCGAGTCTCCTTCGACGACTTCCAGCGCAAGCTGGCCGAAGGCAGCTTGGGCCAAGATGCCGATGTGGCCACGCTCAATCTCATCATCCGTGCCGACGTGCGGGGCTCGATCGAGGCCATTCACAAAGAGTTGGAAAAGTTCGATCACCCCGAAGTGAAGGTGAAAGTGCTGCAAGCCACCGTCGGCGGCATCACCGTTGCCGACGTGACGCTCGCTCACGCCTCCGACGCCGTCGTCGTCGGCTTCAACGTCATTCCCGACGAAGTGGCCCGCGCCCTGGCCGAGCAGCGCGGCGTCGAAGTCCGCCGCTACGAAATCATTTACAAGCTCACCGACGACATCAAGTTGATGATCGAAGGCAAGCTCAAGCCCGAAGAACGCGTGATCGAAATGGGTGCCGCCCTGGTCAAGCAGGTCTTCGCCATCAGTCGCGTCGGTGCCGTTGCCGGCTGCCAGGTGATCCGCGGTTCCATCGAGCGTGGCTGCCGCATCCGCGTGAACCGCGATAGCCGCACCATCGGCGATTATGCGATGGATTCGCTGCGCCGCGAAAAAGACGATGCGAAGGAAGTCTCGCGCGGCATGGAATGCGGCATCAAGCTGGTGAACTTTAACGACATCAAGGAAGGTGACGTGCTGGACGCCTACAAGATTGAGGAAGTGGCCCGAACACTGTAAACCCAAAGAGGTCAGAAGTCAGAGGTCGGAAGTCAGATAGTTCGTGCTGACCTCTGATTTCTAATCTCTGACCTCTTCGCCATTTTATGTCACGAAGATTACTCAAAGCCGCCGAAGCCATCCGCGGAGTCGTCAGCATGGCGATTCTCACGGAAGTGCGCGACCCGCGCGTCAAAAACGTGACGGTCGTCGGCGTCGAGGTGTTGCCCGACATGAAGTCGGCTAAGGTCTATGTCTCGATCATGGGCAGCGAAAAAGAGCAGCACCTAGGCCTCTCGGGCCTGCAAAACTCCGCTGGTTTTCTCCAAAAGAAAATCATCGAACGCATCGAGTCCCGCTACACCCCCAAGCTGACATTCGTCCTCGATCAGGGGGTCAAAAACTCCTTGGAAATCAACCGCATCCTCCGCGAAGTCCTCCCCCCTGCGTCCCCCACCGACACGGACGAAGAAGCCAGCGACGAAACCCTTGCCGACTGACTCCTGCTCCCTGACTCCTGACCTCCGTCAACTGACCACTGACATCGCATCCAATGACCACCAATCGCAGTGCCGTAATCTCCAAGCTATATAAAGTCTTGAAAAAGCACTACAAGCCGGTTGTGCCCCCGGCCGACCGGCCAGCGCTCGAGCACTTGCTTTATAGCTGCCTGCTGGAAAATGCCCGCTTCGAAGTTGCCGACGAGGCCTTCGCCAAGCTCAAAGAGCTCTATTTCGACTGGAATGAAATCCGCGTCACCACGGTCACCGAGCTGGCCGAAGGCATGGGCGGCATCCCCGATGCCTCCGCCGCCGCCCAGCGCGTCAAGCGCAGCCTGCAATCCGTCTTCGAAGGCGGCTACTCTTTCGACATCGAAGGGCTAAAAAAACAAAACATCGGCAAGGCTGAAAAAGACCTGGAAAAGGTCAACGGTGCCTCGCCATTCGTGCGGTCCTATGTCACGCAGCACGCCCTCGGCGGCCACAGCATTCCCATCAGCAAGGGCGCGATCGACGTTCTGCACGCCGTCGGCATCATCACCGATAACGAGGCCGACAAGGGCCAGGTGCCCGGTCTGGAACGGGCCATTCCCAAAAACAAAGGCGTCGAATTCGGCTCGCTCCTGCAACAGCTCGCCGCCGATCTGTTCGCCTCTCCCGGCTCCAGCAAAGTCAAAGCCATCCTGGCCGAGGTCGATGCCGATTTCAAAGATCGTCTCGCCACCCGCAACGCCCGGCTCGAAGCTCAGGCCGAGGCCGCCGCCGCTGCCGCCAAGGTTGCTCGCGACAAAGCCCGCGCCGAGGCCCGCGCCGCCGCCGCAGAAGCGAAAGCCAAGCCCCCAGGAAGATCATCCAAATCAGCCGCTAAGTCGGACGCTGGCGACAAAAAATTCTCCACCAAGGGGAAAGAGCCCGTTAAAGAGCCCAGCAAAGACAAGCTCACGCCCATCGCCAAGAAAAAGCCCGAAGCTGAAGTCAGCCGCCCCGCCCCCAAGGCCCTCACCAAAAAGAAGCCCCGCTAACCTAGTCTCTGGATTCTGACTCCTGCCCCCCTGACTTCTTTCTTTTAGAAGTCTTCGATTTGCTCGCCCGCTTGGGCAGTTACCAGGCGAGCAAACGTGCGAATCGGCACATTGTTGCTGATGAAGCGGACGGACCCATCGCCAAGCGTGACATTGATGCCAGCCGGATGAAATGAATACGGCTCGCCGTCGTTCGTGCAATTCACCGCCGTCTTGCCGGGACGCGTATCATTGGGTGGCGTGCAGCCTTGAAAGCCAAACTCGTTGGCCTCATCGGCCCAGGCACTGCCCGTCGCCACCGTATTGGTCCGGCGTCCTTGAGCGACATGCTCATCGGGCCTGCCCGAGTCTTCGCAATACAAAATAGTGTTGGACAAGCCGTCGGTAATGCTGGCCCACCGCATGATGCGAATGCTGCTCCCCGTATTGCGAGAATGCGGCCCCATGTTTGTTCCCTGCACTTGGTCAGCCTGCAGGGCATCGACGTCATTGGGGAACGCCGCCCACAGCCCCGCATCCACGTCGCGAATCACGCTGTAATCGGCGGAAGCCGCGTCAACCACGGTGAATCCATTGACCGTGAATTGCGGTTGCGTTCGATTTTTACGTGGTGTGGTTGGGCAATTAAACGCCTTGATTTGCGTCACGATCGCTGGTCGATTCGTCGCGTGGCCAAAATGTAGTTGATAGTTGTAGGCCGAAACGACATTGCCTTGTTCCAGATACGGCAACAGCCACACAGCCCAACCCTGATACGCGTTAGCCGGCACATTGAGCGGGGGAAACCCGCCGGATGCGATCCGCGAAGGCGGAATAAACCCGCGAGTATCTACAAAATTGTGGCAGGATAGCCCCAGTTGCCGCATGTTGTTAGTGCAGCTCATCCGCCGTGCAGATTCGCGTGCCGCCTGTACCGCCGGCAACAGCAGCGC
>JANNTN010000158.1:0-7476 GCA_031394445.1 Anatilimnocola sp. | reverse complement strand
CGGGACCAAGTTTGGTCCCGTCTATTGAAGCGGGCGAAAAATAGGTGCAAATCGCGGAGACGAGACACGCTACTACGCCGCCCGCCAGCACATCGCTGAGGTAGTGGGCATCGGCATCGATTCGCTGCAGCATGGCGAGGGTCGCGAAGACCGGGAATAACCACTTGCCACGCGGGTAGAGCAAACTCAGAGCAATCGCCAACCCCACTGCGGTAGCCGCATGCCCGGAGGGAAATGACTGAACATGGTGGCCGTATCCACCGGCGATTGCTTCCGACCGAAAGGCCGGAAAGGAAGCGACGAAGGTATCGAAAACAGAGGCCGCTGCGTGCGTTGCGTGAGGCCGGGTTCGGGCGATGAAGAGTTTGATGGTGTCTGCCGCGAGGCCCGCGCCGAATGAGGGGACGATCAAAGCCGGCAGCAGCACGCGCCAGCCGCGAGAATCCAACAGCGTGGCGGTGACAATGATCATTGCCACGCCACCGCCCCAACCAAAGACTTCCGATAGCCGTACCAGACGTGCGAGTTCACCCGGTAAACGATGCTCTGCGAACCAGAGCGCGACCGAGCGATCGAAGGGCAAGGCGATGGCCGCCAAAAGTGCGAATGTGAAACCTCCAGACAGGAGGCTGAGTGCCAAGCTTCGCCGCCGATTGGCCAGAGCGGTGCTCGCCGGTAGCCAGCTAGCGTTGTCGGTAGTCGTGGCAAGTGCATTCATGGGCGGGGAATTGTCGCGGGGCGCGGATATTTTGCCAAGCCGAATCGTCTAGCCGCAGCCGAATCAATTTGCTATATCACCCGCCCCTTCTTTAGACAGGCGCGGACCGCCTCATACTGCTTCATGGACAAAACACGCACAATCAGTGAGTTGCTTGTCGTCGCTTCGATTGCGGTGATTGGCGGCTGCGCGGATGGTCCCATTCCTGAGACACGCGTTCTCAACCCGTGGGTTCGCAAGCAATGGGCCGAAGACGAGCAGCGGGTCACGACGTTTCATCGCAAGGTCGCCGACCTGGTGGAACTTCGCACCAAAGCGCCCAAGATGTCGCCCGCGGAGCGAGAAGAGACGTCCGCGCATCTGGCCGCTCGGTTTAGAGAGGAGAAAAGCGCTGCGCTGCGCAGTGAATTCATTCGCACGCTGGCTGTTTTTCGGACCGCATCGGCACAGCAAGCTCTGGCTGCTGGCTTGACGGATGAGGTTGCGGGCGTCCGCGTGCTGGCATGTAAAGCACTGGGAGAGATGCCTTCGGCGGAAGGATTTCAAGCACTCTCGCACGCAATCACCAACGATACCGATCTGGATGTGCGAATCGCTGCCGCCCAGCAACTGGGCAAGTTCCGCAGTTTCGAAGCACCGAAGGCCCTGCGTCCGGCTTTGGACGATCGTGACCCGGCACTCCAAGTTGCCGCCATGCAGTCGCTGGAAGCCGTGGATGGGCACACGGAATATCGAAGGAATGTTGCCGTATGGCGGGAACATCTCGATGGCGGCAGTCCCTCTCCACCGCCCGCGCCGACCATTGCCGAAACCGTGCGGCAATACATGTCGTGGTATTGATGGGCGATCCGACCTCGGTTGCTGCTAGCTTTCGCTGGCATCAAGCCCCTTGCGAGAGGTGCTAGATGGAAAATTTACCCCCCTTTGCAGGGTCGCCGGCAACGGCCACTTTCCCCGGCCTGCAAAATCCGAACTTCTCATCCAACACGACATTCTGCCACCCGCGAAACCGATACCACTGCTATCACGCTCCGTGCGGCCACGGTACGGCGGCGTGCAGCAACCGGATGGAGCCGAATCTTGGCGGCGGGCTCCAGCACGGCGGCTGAAATCTACCCCCCAGTGAACTCGTTTGGCCTTGCTGGCAAGCAATTGCTGCATGGCCTGACTGGAATGCGCCAATGATTCGCACCACGCTGTCGTTTTGCCTGCTGTTTGCGGCTCTGGGATTCGTCAGCAAATTGCTGCATCAGACGACCCACGCGACTCCCGTGAACTCGACCACGGATTCGCCCCCTGCGTCGCACAGCGGCGGAACGGAAGCGACTGCCACCGAACCCATCCCGCTATCCACGGCCCGGATTATTAGCGAGCGGCGTGACGAGGCAGTGCGGTTGGTGGCATTTACGTATGAAATGGACCAGGTGCTGAATTCGCTGCGGCCGGTCCAGCAGAACAATGCGAACGATGACGAACTGAACACGACGGACGCTGACAGCAAAGATTCTTCGCCCAGTGTGGGCAAAGTCAGCCCGATCGAGCCAGAGATTGTGATCACACCGGAACTGGCGGATCTGCGCACGCGGCTGCGGGAATGCCTCGCGTATTACTATTTCCGCCCCGAGAACGTCGCGATTCGTAGCCCTTGGGGCGCGATGCACGGAATGATCGCGTATGGCGTCGATACTCAACTGATTGCCGGCGACAAACGCGTCAATGCTATCGGCTACCTGTGCTACAACGGCGTGTGCAACGGCCAGCAGCTTTTTTACACCACCAATGGCAAGCTGCAGGCACGTATCGGACCCGGCGTGCAAGGCCACCCGGGGCAATTCCTGGCGATGCTGGCGCAGTCGCGGGTGAAGACCGATTTTCCCATGCAAGTCGAAGGCCGGACGTTCACGGTCGCCGACCTGATTCAATACGAAAAAGAGACGTGCCGCCCCCGCACCGAGTTGACCTTCAAGCTCATCGCCTTCATGCACTACCTGAAGTCGGATGAGAAATGGAAGAGCGACGACGGCCAGGACTGGGACATGCAGCGTCTCATCAAGGAAGAACTGGCTCAGCCGATCGTGGGCGCGGCCTGCGGTGGCACGCATCGGATGACTGGCTTCAGCTACGCCGTCAATCGCCGCCAGCAGCGGGGCGAAGAGTTCACCGGGCAGTGGCTGCGGGCGCAAAAGTTCGTCGAAGACTTTCACGAATACACGTTCCGCCTGCAGAACCCGGACGGCAGCTTCAGCACCGATTGGTTCGCTGGCCGGGGAGACAACGGCCCGCCGACACGTCGCCTGGAAACGACCGGGCACATCACCGAATGGCTGTCCTTCTCGCTCAATAAGCAACAACTGGTGGAGCCCCGCACGATCAAGAGCGTGAGCTACCTCACCAACCTGTTGACCGAGCATCGCGACGAAAAGTGGGGCATCGGCCCGCTTGGCCACGGCCTGCATGCCCTGGCCATCTATGACGAACGCGTGTTCGGCGGTAAACCCGGCACGCGGGCGGTCGATCTGGCCGCGGTGCGGAAAGCTCGCCAAGCCGTCGAGCGGTAGTCGAGCTATTTGATTAACTCGCGCAGCGTCCGCAGATTAATCACGTCCCACGACTCACCCTCGTGGATGCCTTTAGCCGTTTCGAGATACATGGGCACGCGGCTGAATCGCTGGTCCTTCAATAGGTGCCGAAACGCTTCCGCTCCGAGCTGGCCGCGGCCGATATGCTCGTGCCGATCGACGCGCGAGCCGAGTTCGCGTTTGCTGTCGTTCAAGTGCATGGCCTTGAGGCGATCCAGGCCGAGTAGCTCGTCGAATTCTCGCCAGAACGCCAGATGAACCTTGCGATCTCGCAGGTCGTACCCCGCCGCAAAGGCGTGGCACGTATCGACGCAGATTTCGACCGCTTCAGGCCGCTTCACTTGCTTCACAATCGCCGCCAGATGCTGCAGCGAGCAGCCCAGGCACGATCCTTGCCCCGCCGTGAGCTCCAGCGTGATGTGCGCTCGTACTTTTGGGCATCGCCGATGGATTTCGTCGATGCTCGCGGCCACGAGGGCCAGCCCGTCTTCTTCCGAAGCAGCCAGCCGTGCGCCGGGATGGACGATCACGTAGGGAATTCCCAACTGATCCGCCCGCTGTAGCTCCACCCCCAGCGCCTCGATAGACTTCTCCTGCAATTCTGCCGCGGGCGAGGCCAGATTGATCAGATACGACGCATGCGAGATCGGATGCGTGATGCCGCGATCCGCCAGCGCCGCTGCAAATTGCACCGCTTCCGCCTCCGAAATCGGCTTCGCCCGCCATTGGCTGTTGTTTTTCGTGAAGAGCTGCACCACATCGCAGCCGGCGGTGTGAGCTTCTTCGACGGCTTTGTAGTAGCCGCCGGCGATCGACATGTGGGAACCGAGTAGCGGCATGGTTTGGCGATTGTAGCGGAAGGTGCATCGTTTGACTCGGCTGGAAAACGGAGTGTGGCCGGGCTAACTCAATCGAGTTTGGCACATTGGTTGCCTGTCAAACGGCGGACGGCGTAGAATACGGTTTAGGCGGAGAGGTTTTTGCTGGCGATGCCACGGACACGGGACGGTGGACCATGATCGGCGGGCCCTGGATTTGGGTGGTGGGCTTGGTAGTGATTGCGGCGCTGGGGCTGGCGCTGTGGTGGGCGGCGCTGCGCGTGCCGCGGCGCACGTCGGTCGAGCGGGCCCGCAAGCTCTTTCACCTGCAACGCGAGCGGATGGAATTCCGCTTTTTTCAGCTTGCGGCGAACGCCTATCGTCCGCGTGGACTCGACCTGGTCGATTGCGATTTCGAGGACGAAGTATCGCTGGCCCGCGACCGGCACAACGGCCGGCTGAGGGCATACGTCGGCGTGACGATCCACTTTCGCGCCGTCGAAGGGGGACCGATGGAAGACAACCCCAACGTCGATAACCTGAAGGCCGGCAGCGCCGAATTCCGCCTCGACAACAGCGACTGGGGGACCGACGGAAAGGTCCACTTCAATGTGAACCCTGTGGAGGCGATTCAGCGGTATCAACAAGAGTTAGAACTGGTCGAATAAATGAGCGACCAGTTCCAAGTTTCAGGTTCCAAGTCCAAAGTTTAGATTTCCGAATTCAACTTGAACCTTGAACTTAGGATTTTGAACTAGGAAAGGCCTGCGCCAAGCTTTTTGTTTTCTTCGGCGACGCTGCTGCCGTCGGGCGTTTCGTCCTTGTCGATGTCGTACCAGGCTTCTTCGAACTTCAGGTAGCCGCCTTTGCCTTTGAAGTTGTTCTCCATCGCGACGTTGCAGGCGAGGGCGATGACGGCGTCGCCAAGGGCGATTTCGGCTCGGCAACGGGGCGCTTCGGGAGCGTTGTTGCGGATGCACCAAGCAAAGTGCTCGATCTCTTCGGTATAGCCGCGGCTAACAGGTCCGCTTTCGACGGCGGCCTTGGCCAAAGAGGGGCCTTTGCCGCTGGCCTGCGAGTCGAGCGCGGGGCCGCCCTTATCGGCGGCGACGCCGACTTTCGTCGAGGTGTCGGAATCTTTGAAGAGCAACACTTCCTGCTCGCGTTCGAGAAGCAGCGTGCCCTTGCTGCCCATCACCGTCTCGCCATAGCCGCCCCAGCCGTTGCCCATGATCGACGAATAGGTGACGACGATCCGCTTGTTGGGATCTTTTTCGAACGAGGGGATGCCAGTCTTCGGATCGGGATAGTTCATCTCCGCGTCGTAATAGCCGGGCTTGAAGTCGGTATCGTAACCGGGGCCAGGAAATTCGAACGAGCAATAAACGTGATCCTCTGCATGGCGATCATTCGGAAACGTGTGCCTGCCGCCGGTGGCATGTACCGACAACGGGTGGGCCTTCTTGCCGTCCTTGCGGAGGGCTGAGACGAAAATGCTCGACGCATCGAGTTGGTGGCTGCCAAGCTCTGCCATCAAACCGCCACCCGTACGTTTGAAGAGACGCCAGCGGCAGAGCTCTTCCAAAGCCGAACACTTGCGGCCACCCAAATCGAAATTCTCGTAACCGTATTTGGCGGCTTCCACCTTCTCGTCCAACAACCAGGCTTCCCATTGGGCGACCTGCTTTTGCAGCGTGCGGGCCCGTTCCGGGTCGCGCTCGCGCTTCAGTTTCTCTTGAAACTCAGCCAGCTCCTGGGCGACCTGGTTGATCTTAGATTTTTTGCCGTCCTTGCCATAAGACTCAATCGCAAAGGGCAACGGCTGCTGCCAGCTATCGCGGCCGGGCAAATTGCCGCGGTGCCACTGGGCACGAATGTGGTGAATTTCGCCGAGCAGGCCCCACTTGATGAGGTTCACGGCGTTGTCGTACAGCACGCTGTAATGTCGCTGATGGCCAACGGTGAGAACTTTGTTTTCCTTCTTCGCCAGCCGGCCCATCAGCTTGCACTGGGCCACATTGTGGGCCATCAGCTTTTCGGTGAGCACGTGCTTACCGGCCTTCAGTGCGTCGATGGCCACCGGAGCGTGCAAAAAGAGTGGCAGGGCGATGATAATGGCTTCGACGTTAGGGTCTTCGAGCACCTTTTTGTAGTCGCTCTCAACCTTAATTTCCGCCTTCGCCGCTTTTTCGTCGGCATAGCCATATTTGGCGATCAAGCCGGGCCGCGCTGCCCGGGCCACATCGCCGGCCCAGTCGCCGTTGAAGGCGCGATGGACGTTGTACGGCCGGATATCACAAATCGACACAACCCGCACGTACTCGGGGTTGAGCGCGCCGATGAGCACGCTCCCTTCGTCGCCGGTGCCAATGACCGCGACGCGGAGCGGGTCGCTGATGGGCGAGTAGCCGAAGTATTTGCAGCCAGTGGTCAGGCCGGCGGTGGCGCCGACACCGATCACCGATTTGAGAAAATCGCGCCGCTTAAACGGCTCGGCGGCGGGCGATTGGTCGAAGGCCCCCATCGCCGCATAAAAATTCTCTTTCCCTGTCTCACGCTCGTCGGGCGTTAGTTGGTTCATGGCAGTTCTCCTGAAAATTTATGCGACTAGATATTTATGGGACCGGCACGGGTTTGGTTCGGTTGATTTCGACCGCTTGCTTCGGCACGCAGCATTTGTCTTTGAATGGGCAAATGAAGGCGTCGATTCCGAAAAATCTGCCAGCGCCGATTGCTGCGAGGGCGAGCAGAGCGAGCATTTCGATGGCTTGGTTGTAAATGGGGGCAGCGCCCGGCGCGAGCGGCCATTGCGAGGCGCAGATCGTGGCGAGAAACAACGCGCCGATGATCGCAGCGGGGCGAGTCAAGAATCCGAGAATCAGACAGATACCAATCGCCAAATCGAACCACGGCACCACGCGGTCCATCGTTTCGGTGTCGAGCGTTCTGCGGCCTGGCTTGCTGATTGCCAGCCGGCCGCGGGCCTTCCACTGGTCGTCGGTCGCGAGGGCGTTGAGGTCGTTTTCGAGGTCTTTCCAAACGCGGTCGATCGGCGGGACGAGCTCGGCATAGAGCTTGCGCGTCTCGCCGGCGATGCGGGCGTCGTGCGTTTGCAGCGAAGCGAGTTGCCGCGATTTGTCGGTGGCGTTTTTATCGCGGCGCTCTAGCCACAGATGATATTCCTCGATCGTGTCATTCTTCGCGCCTAGGAACTGCTTGAGGCGGCCTTCGTAACGCTTCCCCGCGGCGGCGGCGTCCTTTTCCTGCTTCTCGTCAAAGCCGTAGTGAGCCACGACACGGTCGCGATAGGCTTCCCATTCGGGCAGCGTGGATTCCAAATCGAGGCGGAAGAGGCCATCGG
>JANNTN010000085.1:0-2287 GCA_031394445.1 Anatilimnocola sp. | reverse complement strand
GTCGCACAAAATTACGGTTCGCAAGGCGGATGTGAGCGTAGCGATTGAAGGTCCGCCAATCAAGTTTGCCGGATCGGAAGCGATTTATCAGGTGGCGGTGAAAAACAGCGGGACGGCGGTGGCGGACAACGTGAATTTGTCGCTGCAATTGCCGGTGGGCGCACGATATTTGAGTGGAATCGATGGCGGGGCGAGCGCGGGTTCAGCGGTGAAGTGGAGAATCGCGTCGCTGGCACCGGGTGGACAGAGAGAATATGAAGTTCGCGTTCACCTGGGCGCGGCGGGGCTGAATCGTTTGGAAATTCAATCGCAGGCGGTCGCGAGCGGCACGGCAAATTGTGTTGCCGAGACGGAAGTGGAGTCCGTTTCTGATTTGAAATTGGTGGTGAACGATCCTTCGGCACCGACGGCGATTGGCGAGCAAGCCGTGTATGAGCTGCATCTGGTAAATCGCGGCAGCCAAGCCGCGCGGCAGGTGAAGATTGTGATGCAGTTTTCGGACGGTGTGGAGCCGGTGTCGTTCGAAGGTTGTGACGCGCGGATTGTGCCGGGCCAGTTGCTGTGCCAGCCTTTGCCGCAACTGGGGCCGGGCGAGCAGGCGACGTTGAAGATTAAGGCCCAGGCGCATCAGCCGGGGGCGCATCACTATCGCATTGAAGTGACGGCGCAGGACGGCGATGCACGGATCGTTTCGGAAGGGACGACGCGGTTCTTTGCCGATGGCGGCCGCGGCGCGGCGGCGAGTACGGCGCGGCGAGCGGAGACTTCGATTCCGACGACGACGCGGTAGCGCGGGCGGGCGATTTTTCACGTCGCCATCACCTGATGGGGCGGCGTGAATTAGACTAGAGGGCTACGGATTCGTATCCCTCTTGCCCGCACGATCGATCATTCATGGTTTCGCAGCCGGAGCAGCGGCCGCCGGATTTTTTCACGGCGGCTGTCGTATTTCTTGTCGCTACGCCGCTGGTGACGCTGGTGGGGTTCTTGGTCTTTTCGGCGTTGCGGTTGCCGGAGCGGGGAGAGGCTGCTCGTGAGGAGCCGCCTGCTCGAATCGAGCCCGCGGCAGTAGAGGAAGAGCCGGCGGTGGCGGTTGAGCCAGTCCCGAAGGTTGAGCCGGCGGCGGAGGCTGTTGATAAGCAGCCTGTGACGGCGAATACGGAGCCGGCTGCGAGTGGCCGCCCCCTTCCTTGGCAGGCGGCTCTTGATGAGTCTGTTGCGCCGGTGCCCTATGAAGAGTTGGCTTTCTTGCCGTTCGCTGAGGCGTTTGCCGCGAAGGGGCGCGATGATTTGACGCCGTGGTTTGCAGCCACGCCAGCAGCGGGGTTTCAATTCGGCAAGGTCCCGTCGCGCTATGGGCAGTCGGGAATGATCGATGGAGTGGGCCGGCTGTTGTGCCCGTGGCCCGATCAGGCGGTGCTGCGGCTGGACTTGGAGCATTGTGACCGTCTGAAGCTGCATTTTTGGCGCGGCGAGACGGGAGTGACGCTGGTTTATTTTGAAGAGGGGAATCGCTGGGTGGCGCATCGGACGACGCGCGAGCAGGGGGCGGTGATCCCTAAGACGTTGGCGATTGCGGCGACGGATGAGGGGCGGTGTCAGCGGACGGACTATCGTTATGGCGGGGCGATTGAGGTTCGTTTTGTCGATGGGAAGCTGATGCTGAGCCGCGGGGATGTGGTGCTGCTTACGGCCGCGTTTGAGGGGATGCCGAGCGAGGTGTTGTTCGATGGTCGGGCGATGATCAACGGGATCGCGCTGACGAGAACGAAGGACGCGCCGCGGAAGTATATTTCGCGGTCGAGCGGGGAGAAAGCGACGGAGCAGAGATCGACGTTTGCGGGTCAGTTGGCGGCGATCGACGATGCGGCACGGATGGTCGAGGAGAAGGATGCGGACGACGCGGTGGCGATCGATGTGCTTGGTCGGTACGCGCGGTTGGGGTTGTGGGGGGCGGATCGGGAAGGAGTGCCGGCGTGGAGCAGTGTGCGGCAGGCTTATCATGCCGCGCCGATTGTTTCATCGCGGTCGAGCGTGCCAGATGTTAGTCGGGCAATTCGATGGGAACTGGTGAGTTTGGCGTATCGACAGCAGTTTGAGCAGGTGCGGGATTTGATTCGGCGGCTGCGGACGTTTCATCAGGATCGCGATAAGCCGCTGGTGGATTGGGCGGAGGCACTGGCCGGTGGTGGTGGGAATGGATCGGCTCAACCGCGCGATGCGTGGCGGGGGTTGCTGGTAGAGGAGTTGAGCAAGGATGCGTATAGCGCGCTGACCGAAATCAAGG
>JANNTN010000076.1:0-2821 GCA_031394445.1 Anatilimnocola sp. | reverse complement strand
GGGAGAGTTGGGACCATTCTCGAGCACGTCATACCACCACGGATTCTGCGTGCTCGCCGCCATGTGGTTGGGCACCATATCCAAAATGTGCCCCAAGCCATGCTCCTGCAGCTTGGCTGCGAACTGCCGATACGCCGCCTCGCCCCCCAGATCGGGACTAAATTCGTTGTGGTCACACGTGTCATATCCGTGCGTGCTCCCCGCTTTGGCTCGCAGATAAGGGGAGCAATAAACATGGCTGATGCCGAGTTCCGCCAGGTACGGCACGATCTCGGCCGCATCGGCCAGCGTGAAACCCCGATGCAACTGCAACCGATACGTCGCGATCGGTCGCATCTGCCGCCGCCGAAACTCTTCAATCACCTGCAGCGTGACCGCCACCGCAGACGGCACAACACTCGCAACCTCCGCCATACGAACAACTTTCTATAGCTTTGGGGACACGACCAAATAAGCTGACTATTCAAAGCTGGGCCGCGGGAAGGACAGAACACTAATCGGCACTTATCTTCACTAATTAGTGAGGATCAGTGTTGATTAGTGTTCCCGTCGATGCCTTAAAATCGTTCAAGTTATTTGGACGCAATTTCTTAGCGGTGATGGTTTGTCTGCTCAAGCAATTGCAAAATGCCTCGAATCGAAATCACCGCCCACGCCGGACGATCGTCCAATTCATAGCCCAATTCGCGCAGCACCCGCTCCAGCAAGTAATGCGACAGCAGCGACTCAAACTCTTCCTGCGACTGCGGCACGAAGCTCGCGCCGGCAGTGTGCTGCTGATACGACCGCACGAACGCGGTCGAAACCCCCAATGTCCACAAATTGACCCACGGTTCGAGGCCTGCGACATCTTCGGGACGAATCATCCCTGGTGTGCGGCCCCGGTGGCTGCTCGCGCCGAACAGCGCGCCGAGCGCCGCATGATGAAACGAACGCAGCATCGTAGCCACATCCCCCAGCGGCGAACGCTTCACACGTCGCTCCCCCAGCGAGCGGCCGGGCTCCCCTTCGAAGTCGATGATTACAAAATCCTTGCCCGTGAACAGCAACTCCCCCAGGCCCAGATTGCCGTGGCAGCGAATCCGCTGGCCGCTGATGCGCCGCGTGATGAGCAATTGAAAACGCCGCAACATCTCGTCGCTCTGGTCCAATACCTGCCTCGCCTCGGCTTGCACGTCGCTGGGAAGCCGCTCGAGTCCGAGAGCCAAATCGTGTAGCGTCCGCTGCTGTGTATTCCGCATCGATTGATACAGCGACCGCAGGTACAGCGGCGTCATGCTCTCAGGCGCGAACGCGGAGTCATGTGTCGGGGCACCCAGGGCGTTGTGCAATTCCGCGGTGCGCTGACCCAGAATTCTGGCCGAATCCAGATACCGGCCCACAAGCTCATTCAAGAGCGACGGCATCTCTCCCTCGGCCAGGCCGCCCAGCGTGCGTGCCACCGCCGGCGGCTGACGCTGCTCCGCCGGCAAAGCCAGAATCCGCTCAAAAAAACCGCTCAACTCGTCCAGCGTGTATTGCCAGGCAGTGCCCTCGTTCGCGACAAACCGATGCAAAATGGCCAGCGTCGTTGGCTCTTCGCCGCGGCGGCGATATTCGAGCGAGCCGACCAGTGCCGCGACATGCTCAAACCCCTTCCGATGCGTCAAATATCGGCCAATTTCCACTTGCGGGTGAATTCCCGGCTGAACGTGCCGCAGCAGTCGCAGAAACAACTTATCGCCAACCGCCACGCCGGCGCTGGTGGTGTGCTCGGCAACAACTGGAGCCTGCAAATGCGCGGCGTCGGCCAGTGGACACCAATCGAGCTGACCATGCATCGTTCCGACCAACTCGGCACCGCGGACCGTGTTGATTGAGACACTCGCAATCAGGCGCACAATCTCGGCGACGCATTCGGGCGAGTGCGCACCGTCAATCACGACACCTTCCATGTTACCCGTCAAGCGCAACACGGGCCTGAGAACCGCATCCTGCTGCTTCAGTTGTTGCAGCCGATCTTCCGCCACGACCGCGGTCGGCAAAAAATACTGTGTTGACGTGCCATCGACATAGTCCACATCGATGAGTGCCAGAAACAACGGCGTTTGAGTTCCGGGCAGGCGGACTAAATCGTCGAACCGCGCCGCTTTAATCTCATCCCCCGCTCCCACCCATCTGGCGTCTTGAAAATATTGCTGTACCACCGGCTCGATGCTGGCGCGCGTCTGGCTATGTAAAAAATCCAGCTTAGTAACGGGAATCTCAACGAGCGGAGGCTCCTCCGACGTCCCCGCGTCGGCCGCCGCTTGTTGAGCGGATGGCTCCAGCTCAAACCAATAAAACGAGTGCGGCCCCAGCGTTAGCTGATAAGGCATTTGGCCCACGGCGGGAAATGCCGTGCGGCCAAACAGTTCAATGGGGATACTGCCCTTGGCCGACGACAGGTCCAGCTCCACATGCTGCACGAAACGCGACAGGTTCGCGACAACGAGAATCTGCTCGTCTTTATACTTACGCAAAAAGGCCAAGATTTTTCGGTTAGCCGGATGCAAAAACTCCAGCGTGCCCCGGCCAAATGCCTGATAGCGTTTGCGAAGGGCGATCAGCCGTTTCATCCACCACAGCAGCGAGTTCGGGTTGTTCTGCTGCGCTTCAACATTGACCGCCTCGAAGTGATATTCGGGATCGATCGTAATTGGCAGATAGAGCTTCTGCGGATTCGCCCGCGAAAAACCGGCGTTGCGGTCGCTGCTCCATTGCATCGGCGTGCGCACACCATTGCGGTCCCCCAGATAAATATTGTCCCCCATCCCAATCTCATCGCCGTAATAAATCACCG
>JANNTN010000050.1:0-57247 GCA_031394445.1 Anatilimnocola sp. | reverse complement strand
CAAGAGATCGGTGCGAAAGACGGGGGCGGTGGAAGTGAAAAAGAGATCCCCCATGCTTTCGTCGATGCGCTCGTCGGGCTTGAGGCCCATATAGACCTGCGTGCTACTGTTGTTCAGCCGCACACCGCGGGCATCGTCGATAAACTTGCGGTCAAAGTGCTCTTCGCCGACGAGATTGAAGATGGTGAACTTGAGGTTGGAGTTGCTGACAATCGCGCCGCAAGCAATTTGGCGGCCATTAATCGTGAGGCCGGTGACGCGG
The DNA here is from genome assembly GCA_031394445.1 of Anatilimnocola sp. Classification (GTDB taxonomy): domain Bacteria; phylum Planctomycetota; class Planctomycetia; order Pirellulales; family Pirellulaceae; genus CAYLLN01. The sequence continues at coordinate 56,985 of JANNTN010000050.1, read as the reverse complement.
CCGTTTTCGATGTGAATTTTCTGGGCGTCGCAGTTAATGCGAACATCGACACCGCTTTTGATCAGATCGGCGTGCATTCGTTCGATGAGCTGGTCTGTGCCGCCCTCGTAGGTGAAGACCCCTTTGCTCATGAAGTTGGAAAAGACGATACCGTAGGTGATCGCCGGGTCTTCGAGCGTGGAGCCGTTGGCATACGTGATCGGCTCCATCAGCAGGCGAATCACATCTTCGCGGCCGGGAAAGAACCGCTCGAACAGCTCGCGGGTGGTCGTTTGCTGGTCGTCGTAAAAGTTCATGCCGCGGGCGGTGTCGAAAAAGGCCGTCACGGTTTCGGGAGCGATGCCGAACTGCGAGGCTAAGAGTCGCGTGAAGTCTTCGCGGTTGTAGCTGGTCGTGAGGGAGAACATCGGGTTGTCGAACCGGATGTGTTTGAGTTGGACGATGGAGTCAGCGATTTCGTCGGTCCAATAGCGGCGGCAGCTTTTGATCATGCCGAACGGAAAGCCGTGCAGCGAAATATCGAAGATGTGCCCACCCGGTCGCTTGAACCAAGTCGCCATGCCGCCGAGCTTGTAGTGTTGCTCAACCAGCAGCACGCTACGCCCCTGGCGAGCCAGAATGTTCGCCGCCGTCATTCCGGCCAGACCGCTGCCGATGACGACCACGTCGTAGTAAGGTTTCGCGCCGGCGAGGAAGTCTTTGGGCATGGCAAGCTTCGCGGATCACTGGGCAGCAGATGCCGCGGGCAATGGACCAGAAGCCACGAGCTTTTTGCGGCGAGAATCGACGCTGAGACTCATCCCTTCCAGACTGCGAGCTCCCAGCAACAGCAAATCCCCTTCTTCCGCAAAGACGACCTCGTCCACGGTGAAGGCATCCTCGACACGCACGATGGCGAAGCCGACGTTGCGAGTAATCAGCGTGCCGTTGGCCATCTGGAATTGCAGGTCTTTCTTTTCGCGCTTGATGCCGATCTTGTTCAGCAAATCCGCCGCGACCCAAGTGTATTCACTACCCGTATCGACAAGGACTTCCGGAATTTCAGCCGATTTTTTGCGGTCAACAATATTTTCGACGCGGCAGGAGACGCGAAAGGTGCCCATTGAAGTTCAATTGCTAGTGATTGCGATAGCCACAGATTCATTATTATTATGAACGGCAAAGGCCCGTTCGTCATTACACCGGCAAACAATACCGATTGGCCATCGAAACGCCACTCACTAAGGCACCGATGATGCCGAGGTAGCCTTGGTCGGTGCCGCAGAGATAGAGGTTTTTGAAGCGGGTAGCACCGTCGAGTTGTTTGTGAGGAGCGCCGTAGATCGCGCCGTTGTCGTGGCCGGTGAAGCGGCGGATGGTGGTGGGAGTGAACATGTCGGTGTCGATCACGCGATTGCGGTAATCGGGCACGAATCGCACGGCGGAGGCGGAGAGCTGGTCGTACCACCGCAGTTTTTCGAGCCGATAAGACTCTTCATTCAGCGCTCGCCAGTGATCGAAATGGGCCAGAGCGGTGATGCGAATCATGTTGTCGGCCAATTCGCCGTCATCGGCCGAATATTCAAAGTTGTTGGGCGAACAGATCACGCCGGTACGCACGTCGCACAGCTCGCTGGCCGGTTTTCGCCAATGAAACTTCTCCGAGTCGTTGAAAAACACGATGGTGCGGCCACAGCCGAGCGATTTTGGTTGTTTGTCGAGAACCGAAAGCGACTCCACAAACGATAGTTGTCCAGCAGCTTGCGAGGGCGTTTCGTTTTCTGCCGAACTCAGCCGGGCGGTTTCGACAGCACCGGCGGACGAGAGAATGTTTTTGGCCGCAAGCTCTTGCCCGTTATCGAGCACGACGCCGACCGCTCGGTCGTCTTCGACGCGAATCCGGCTGACGCCCGCGCGGAGTTTCAACTCGCCGCCGAGCGAGCGGAACTTGCGAATCAAATTTTTCAGGATCAGCCGAATGCCCGCATAGGGCCGCCCCATCCCTTCGATATACAGGGCGCGAAACATGATGCAAAACTGGCCCCAGTCCATGTCGTCTTCGCGAGCATTGCCATACCACATGACCGGGCAGAGCAGCATTTCGATGAGCAGCGGATCGTGCAGCGTGTTGGCCAGCACCTGGCGAGCCGAAATCTCGAATACGTCTTGATTGAGATCGTCGTAATCTAGAATCTGGCTGAGCAGTCGCTTGAAATTATCGCGCTCCCCCGGAAAAGCGGCGGCGACTTCGCTTTCGAGTAGGCGAATATCGTTGTTGAAGTTCAGACGCACATTGGGAAAGGCAATCGTCGAGCCAACCTGCGGGGCGAGCGAAAAATCTTCCCACGACAGCCGCAGTTGGCGGAGCAGCCGCACCATCGGACCCTTCTTGGTGCCTTTGGTGGCGTAGTTCGTGACCGCGTGCAGGCCGACGTCATAATCGCGGCCGCGGAGGCGATAAAACGAGTTCAGCCCACCGATGGTATAGTGCCGCTCGAGGATGCACACCCGCTGCTCGTAGTAAGCCAAGCGGATGCCGGCCGCCAAACCAGAGAGACCGGCGCCGATGATGATAGTGTCGTAGATCAACGCCGGAACTCACTTGTCATTTGATATCACTTCTTAACCATATCCTTCATCGTCGGCTCCAGATACGCCACGGTGCTGCTGAGGCTGGCAAGGTGGGTGTAGTCGGCTTCGGGAATCTGGATGCGGTGCCGCTTGCGCAGTTCCATCACGATGTCGAGGAAGTCCATGCTGTCGAGCTCAAGCTGCTCACGGAACGGCTTATCGGCGACAAGGCCGGAAAGGTCTTCGTCGGGGGCGATGTCGGACAGAATATCGAGGATTTCCTCACTGATTTCGGCGGTGGTCATGTGCGGCTCAGTTCTGCGAAAACTTCTTGATGATGACGACGGAATTGATCCCTAGCATCCCAAACGAATTATTCAGAATGTACTCGACCCGCTTCTGTCGCCGCGGCTCGACAGTGACGAGCGTGGTCAAGGCGCATTCGGGATCGAGTTGATCGACGTTGATCGTGGGGTGACAAATATTGTCTTCAAAGGACGGCAGGTTGCCAGCCAGCTCCAAAGCCCCGGCTGCACCCATCGCGTGCCCGATGAAGCTCTTGGCGTTGTTGAAGCAGGTTTTGTCGCTGGATGCAAATACGTTTCGTAAAGCCTGGCACTCTTGGGCGTCCCCTTGGCCCGTGCCGGTCGCGTGCGTGCTGACAATATCGATGTCCGAGGGTGTTAGGCCGCCTCGCTCTAGCGCCAGCGCGACGCATTCGGCCTGCCGCTCGGGATTTGGCAACACAAAGTCGGTGGCGTCGGTGTTGATCGCGTAGCCGGCGAGCTCTCCATAAATTTTTGCGTTGCGGGCCAGGGCATCGTCGAGACGCTCCAGCACATAGACGCAGCCCCCTTCGGCGACGACGATGCCGTTGCGGGCCACATCGAACGGACGCGAAGCTTTGGTCGGGTCGGCGTGGGTGGCCAAGGCTCCCTGGCTTTTGAAGCTGGCAAAGATACCGAACGTGTGGATGCTCTCGGACACGCCACCAGCGAGGGCCAAATCGCAATCGCGAAGGCGCAACATCTGAGCGCCTTGAATCAGCCCGGCGTTTCCTGCTGCGCAGGCCGCGCCAATGGTGTAGTGCGGGCCGGTCACCCCCATGTTCAGCGTCACTTCGCCAGCCGGATTGTTCGCCACCGTACGTGGGTTGTGGTGGTGCGACCAATAAGCCGTGTCGTAGTCGTATCCCTTGAGCGCGAAGATTTCGTTTTCGGTTTCGACGTTGCCGTGCTCGGTCACGCCAAGATAGATACCGACGCGACTCTTGGTGACCGCCGGCCAATCGAGCCCCGCGTCTTTCACCGCTTCATTCGCGGCGTAAATCCCGACACTGCCGGCCCGCGTGCCGCGGCGCAAATCTTTCTTCGACTGATAGCGCAAGGCATCGAACGTGCAGACGCCGGCGAGCGTCTTGCCGACGTAGCGAATCTCGTAATCCGTCACGCCGCTCTTGCCCGCGAGCAAAGCCGCCCGAAACTCGGCCAGATTGTTCCCGTTCGGCGCGGTTAGCCCCACGCCGGTGATCACAATCCGCTGATTCGCGGGCAGGTTGTGGGAGGCATGGATCGACATGAAATTCAGGGCAAAACCGTCTCGCGACTGCTATCACCGATACGACGTAACTCGCGAGAGCGAAAAAACTTACGACCGAACGCGATGCGTGAGGCGGGCCAACTCTCGAACTTACCGGGGCAGCACCAGCGTGGCAAGCGGATGGCGGTGTTCCATTTGGCCGCGATCACACGTGACTTCGCAGCGCCTCCAACCGCGCATACCATCACCCTCCTGCCTCTCAACTCATAAACCGCGACCCGAATTCGCACTTAACCAGACACTCAATTTTTTCATCCCCTCGGCCATCGAAATTTTGGGAACGTAACCCAAGTCGCGGCGGGCAGCACCAATGTCGAAGTAGTGCGACCTGCCCAGTTGGGCTGCCAGAAACCGCGTCATTCGCGGTTCATCGTTACGGCGCAGCACGGTCCACAGGCCTTCCAGCGCCACGCCAGCCGCATAGGCCACCGGCAGCGAAACGCCCCGCGTGACGGGGGCGATTCCCGCCAGCAACAGAATTTCGTTGATCCACTCCCAGCAGTTCACCGGCTCGCCATTGGTAATGAAGTACGTCTTACCGCACGCCGGCGCTCCCGGCTGCAGCGCATCAGCCGCTAGCAGATGTGCTTCAGCCGCGTTTTCGACATACACCGCATCGACCAGGTTCTTACCGCTGCCGACGCGCCGCAGTCGCCCTTTTCGCGCGCGATCGAGTAGTCGGGGTATTAGGTGTTGATCGCGCGAGCCCCAAATCAGATGCGGCCGCAGGGCACACGTGAGCAAGTGATGCTGCTCATTAGCCTCCAGCACCATTTTTTCGGCAAGGGCCTTCGTATGCGGATAGTGAGCCAGCCAGCGAGTCGGATACGGAATCGATTCATCAACGCCACACTGATCACTGCCGGCAAACGTCACGCTCGGGCTGCTCGTGAACACCAGTTTTGTCACACCGGCATGACAGCAGCCGCTGATGACGTTCTTCGTGCCCAGCACATTCGCGTCGTAAAAATGACGCCACGGTCCCCAAATGCCGGCGACGGCCGCGACGTGATAGACGACATTCATGTCTCGGCAGGCCCGCGTCACGTCGGCCAACTCGCGGATGTCACCCTGCACACACTCGACTCCGAGTGCTTCGAGCGCCGGTAACTTCCGGCGCACCAGCGCTCGCACGCGCTCGCCTCGCGCCACCAGTTGCTCGGCAATATATTGGCCGAGAAAACCCCCGGCTCCGGTCACAAGGCTGGTCAATTGACTGTGGCGGGATGTTGAGCCCCCGCAGAATGGTCCGTGGTGGCTTGCAGCGGAGCCAGCGGCAGCAAATAGGGCTGCATGATTTCCAGCGTCCGCGGCCCGATACCCCGCACGCGCCGCAGCTCGCTCAGATCTTGATACAGACCATGCTCTTCACGATCGGCGACAATCCGCTTGGCCAACTGTTCGCCGATGTTCGGCATGAGAGCCAGCTCTTGCCAATTGGCCCGGTTCACATCGATCCGAAAATCGATGGCGATAGGCTCGGCCCGCTCGATATCGATCAATCGGCCGCCGAGCATCGCTTGCCAGCCGCACCAAACGGCAATCACACCCAGCGCAAGCACGAGAAAGCCAGCCGCGACCGCCTGATCGCGGTGGCGCATTATCAATCGCGGCCAAGGCCGATTTTCGTCGTCGAGAGGTACGGTCGGCATCGTGGAAAATCCTGAGTTCGCCCAATTATGGCGAATCTCGGATCGTTGCGGGAGCAGTACCGAGGATCAATGAGCCGCGACCTCGGCCGGCTGCGTCTTGCTAACGGTAACGCTGCCGTTGCCGTTCGCGGCACTGGTGGCACAAGCGGGTGCTGGCTTGAAAGGCAGCTCGTTGTAGCTGTCGCCAAAACAGATGCCCAGGGCCCGCGCGGCCTGCACGGCGGAGCAATTCGGGCAGACGGCGGAAATCTTGATGGCATCGATAATCGGCACATCGAGCATGTCTGGCGGCTGATAGGTCACCATGTGGCCGAATTTCTTTTCCACGATCAGCCGCACCGCGTGAGCGCCAAACTGCGTGGCCAGCACGCGATCGAACGTCGTGGGAGCACCGCCCCGCTGCAAGTGACCGAGCACCACCGTGCGCGTCTCCTTGCCCAGCCGCCGCTCGATTTCTTTGCCCACGAAATTTCCGATGCCGCCCAATCGCACCTGCTTTTGCGATTCCTGCTTGTCTTGCGTGACCAAACTCTTGTCGGGCAACTCGGCCCCTTCCGCCACGACCACCAACGTGAACCGCTTGCCCCGTTGTTCGCGCGAAATAATCGCCTGGCAAACATTTTCGAACGTCCAGGGAATCTCGGGCAGCAAAATAATATCGCCGCCGCCGGCGATTCCGGCATACAGGGCGATCCAGCCCGCGTGCCGCCCCATCACTTCTAGCACCATCGTTCGCTCGTGGCTGGCGGCCGTGGTGTGCAGGCGGTCGAGCGCGTCCGTAGCACAGAACACCGCGCTGAAAAAACCGAACGTGAACGCCGTGCTCGAAAGATCGTTGTCGATTGTTTTGGGAACGCCGACGACGGGAATGCCCTGCTCGTGGAATTGTTGCGAGACGGCGAGCGAGCCATCGCCACCAATGCAAACCAAGCCGTCCAGATTGAGCTGCTCGACCGTCGTCTTCACGCCCGCGACCAACTCGGGATCGAGCTCCAGGCGGTCGTTCACACCGACCGTCGCGGCAAAGCGGCCCTTGTTCGTGGAGCCGAGGATCGTCCCGCCCTGATTCAAAATGCCCGTCGTGTTTTTTTGGTTCAGCGGAATGTAGCTGACGGGATCGACGAGCCCTTCATAGCCCTTCAAAAAACCGACGACTTCATAGCCGTGCGTGTTCGCGCTTTTCACGATGCCGCGAATCACCGCGTTGAGGCCGGGGCAATCGCCGCCAGCCGTAAGAACACCGATGCGCTTGCCGTTCGACATTGAGGACTCTCCACAGGGGCTAAATCGGGTGCGGCGGACAGCAATTCTACACCACTCGAAGCGAATTCTACGCTACGCGAGTCGAGCAGGAGTTCGCCGGGTGGCTGATCTTTGCGTTACAATCGGTGCCGCTGGAACCTGGAGAGGCAGACTTGAGTTTGACCTCTCAAATGGCGACACGCAAGGCGCTGCCTCTTTAACGCAGGGACGCAGAGAGGCAGAGAGGCAGCCAAAAACAGTTAGAAAGAATTGATTGTTCTGTAACGAGGCTAAAAATGATGTCCGTGATTCGAATTCTTCGTCCTAATCTCCTCTCTGCGTCTTTGCGCCTCTGCGTCTCTGCGTTTACAGACGGCGCAGTGTTAAAGGCCAGCGCAGCCTCGTTATTAAGCTGGGCCTTGATTTTTCAGGCGACTGGATTCGCGGCCGACATGACGGAGATCGACGTTTTCAACGCCGGCCAAGAGGGCTATCACTCCTTTCGCATCCCGGCACTCATCGTGACGAAAAACGGCACGCTGCTGGCCATTTGCGAAGGACGCAAAACGGGTCGCGGTGACCACGGCGATCTCGATCTCGTGCAGAAGCGCAGCACCGACGGCGGCAAGACCTGGGGACCGCTGGAGCTGATCTATGAAGAAGGCGGGACCGAGAAGATCACCATCGGCAATCCTTGCCCGGTCGTCGATCAAGATACCGGCACGCTCTGGCTGCCGTTCAACCGGGACAACGACGCCGTGCTGATGACTTCGTCCACCGACGACGGCAAGACCTGGTCTAAGCCCCGCGAGATCACAGCCACCACCAAAGCCAAGGATTGGAATTGGTATGCCACCGGCCCCGGCAACGGCATTCAACTCACGCGAGGCAAATACAAAGGCCGCCTCGTCATTCCTTGCGACCATCGCGTGAAGGAGCCGCAAGTCACCAAAGAAAATAAAGGTGCCTGGCAACACGCTGGCCGGTCGCACGTGATTTATTCCGACGATCACGGCCAAACCTGGAAGCTCGGCGGCTCGACCGATTTCGCCATGAACGAGTGCGCGGTCGTCGAGTTGACCGATGGCACGCTGATGCTCAACAGTCGGTCGTATCGGGGCAAGGCCTGCCGCGGCATCTCGCTCAGCAAAGACGGCGGCGAAACCTGGCAGCCCACAACCGACGACCCGGCCCTCGTCGAGTCCGTCTGTCAGGCCAGCTTGATTCGCTACTCTTGGCCTACTACACAAGCCCGAAGCGCAAGCGAAGGGATCCTTATCTTCTCGAATCCCGCTGTCGCCAAAGGACGCGACCACCTCACCATTCGCCTCAGCGACGACGACGGCAAAACCTGGCCCAAATCTCGACTGCTCTGCGAAGGCTCCTCGGCATATTCGTCGCTCGCCGTTCTCCCATCCGGCGAAATCGGCGTGCTTTACGAACGCGACAACTACAAGCACCTCACGCTCGCCCGCTTTAATATCGAATGGGTTGGGGCCGCCTCTAAATAAAACGGCCTTGGCCGGTGCGACCTTCTCTTATTTAACACAGAGGCACGGAGACGCAGAGAGGATAGGAAGAAGCATTAATTCGACTATGCGCCTTACACATTCTCTCCCGCATTTCTCTGTGACTCTGCGCCTCTGTGTCTCTGTGTTAATCAGTGCGACCCTTGGGCTGCTAACAACGTCTTTTTTTATTACGAGTTCGCTTGCCCAAGAACCAAACCGCTCCCCCGTCGATTTGGTCCTCGGCCCGGCGGATGCCTGGCTGGCGACGGTGAATCAGACGGCGGATACGGTTTCGCTCGTGCGGACCAGCGACGGCAAGGTGCTCGACGAAGTGCCGGTGGGGGACCATCCGGTGGGCATCGCCAAATTGCCCGACGGCCAGACGCTGCTCGTGAGCGGACATTATTCGGGCGATGTCACGCTGCTCGCGGTTACCGGTGAGAAGCTGAAGCAGGTCGGCAAGATCGCGATGGGCTTTCAGCCGCATGGCATTGCCGTCTCGCCCGATGGAACGACGGCTTACGTCGCCTGCACGGCAAATGCGCAGGTGGCAGTGATTGATTTGGCAGCGCAGCAAGTGACGGCGAGGATTGACGTGGGTCGCTGGCCGCGACATCTGGCCCTCTCCCCCGATGGCTCGCGCCTGGCAGTGGGCACCAGCGGCGACCGGGGCGTGACGATCGTCGATACGCGCGAGCGAAAAGCCCTGTACCTAGAGCAATTCGTCGGTCTCAACATCGGGCACATGCAAATCTCTCGCGATGGCCAATACGTGTGGTTCCCCTGGATGGTCTATCGCAACAATCCGATCACGACCGCCAACATTCGCCTCGGCTGGGTGCTGGCCAGCCGCATCGCCCGCGTGCGGCTGGATGGCCCCGCCCGACGCGAAGCCATGTCGCTCGACCCGCAAGGAAAGGCTATCGCCGATGTGGAAGGGCTGGCCCTCACCAGCGACGAATCGCAATTGATCGTTTCCGCCGCGGGCACGCACGAGCTGCTCGTCTATCGCACGGACGGCCTGCCGCTGAAGGACTATGGCGGTAGCGATCACATCGATCCCGAGCTGCTCAAAGACTCCGATCGCTTCTATCGCATCGAGCTGGGCGGCCGTCCGATGGGCCTCCGCCTCGCCAGCGACAACGAAACGGCGTACGTCGCCAACTACCTGGACAACAGCGTTCAAGTCGTCGATCTGAAAGCCAGAAAGCTCGCCCGCACGATTCGCCTGGGCGGTCCACCAGAACCCTCGCTCGCCCGTCGCGGCGAAGCCATCTTTTACGACGCCCGCCGCAGCCTCGACCAATGGTATAGCTGCCACACCTGTCACTACGAAGGCGGAACGAACAGCGTCCCCACCGACACGCTCAACGACGGCTCCCCCTTCACGCTCAAAACCGTCCTGCCCCTTTATCACCTGGCCGAAACTGGCCCCTGGACCTGGCACGGCTGGCAAGAAAACCTCACCGAAGCCCTGAAAAAATCACTGCACGACACGATGCTCGGCCCGCCGGCCACCGACGACGACGCGGCGGCCCTCTTGGCCTACTTAACTACGCTCCAACCGCCCCCCAACCCCTTTCGCAGTCCCGGCGGCCTTTCCCTCTCGGCAGCGGCGCATCGCGGCAAGGAAATTTTCTTCGGCGAAAAAGCCGCTTGCTCCAAGTGCCACAACGACCTGCATTTCACCGACGGCCAAATTCACGACGTCGGCCTCGGCTCCCCGCGCGACCGCTATCGCGGCTTCAACACGCCCTCGCTCCGCAACGTCTATCAAAAAGTGAAACTCCTCCACGACGGCCGCGCCGATACCCTCACCGACGTCCTCACTGGCCCCCACTCACCAGAAAAAGTCTCTGGCACTGCCCCACTCACGAAAGAAGAAGTGAGCGATTTGGTGGAATACTTGAAGGCACTGTAGGGTCAAAGGTGATCGTTCATCACAGATTGAACTTGCGGAGAATTTCTTCCAGTGTCCTGCCGGTGCGGTTCTTTTGCAGTTCTTTCGTTTCCTCAATCGACAGCGGCGGTTCAAGCTGCAAATCAATCATCTCTCGCGACTCACTGATGGGCAAAAATAGGCCGAGCACTCGTCCATCGGAGCTGAACATCGCGACCCGGCCGCCGAATTCAGTCAGTTTCTTTCCCAACGACGCACTAACCGTGATCTGGTGCATAACAAACACTCCTTTGGTTCAGTCACCACGTTTACTCCGTCACCCCTTCCGGCTGTTGCATCCGCCGGGCAATCACGGCCGGATCGATCCGGATGATCTGATCGTCGGCGTGGGGTTCGCCGCGGATCAAACCGTGCTCTTCCACGGGGTTATTCGGCAGCGAGAACTTCACGACAAACGCCCCGATTTGCAGCCCTTCGTCGGAATAGACGGGTGGCCAGAACTCATCGCCGCGCCGCGCGAGCAGGCGAGCCAACAGCCGCGTGGCCCGGCCGGAGAATCCGCCCAGGGCCATCTCCATTCGCCCTTGCGATTCGCGATGCACGTAAATCACAAAAGCCGCGTCTTGCTTGTTCGCTTCCCATTCGCAGCAGCCCCACGAGCCGTCGGGCTTTTCATAATAGATACCCGGCTTGTTGCTGGCCTGATTGCGGGCGATCCGCAGGCCGCCAAAGCACGACGGAAACTGCGGATCGTTATCGCGATAGCGGAGAAAAATCGGGCAGCGCCGCTTGTGAGCCGTGGGAATCCCATCTTGCGATACGAAAGCTTCGCCGCCAAACGAAGCCGCGACGAGCGTTTCCACCACGGGGTTGCTCTTGTTGCTGCCCAAGCAAACTAGGGCCTTATCCCCCGCCGCCTCGGAAAAATCTTGATAGATGCTGCGGGCCATCGCCTGGCATTCGTCGAGCGAAGCCTCGCCCGGGCTCCACACCAGCGACTGATGCAGATATTCCGGATGCGGCCGCGCTTGCGGCGGCTCGGCGGCGGCTCGCTCGGCGTCACCTTCTGTTTTGTGCTCGGCCGTGCCCCCTAGGGTCGTGGCACCGTTCAGCAATTCACCGAGCAAGACCGAGTCCGAAGCCACGACCCAGGCATCGTCCAGCGTCTCGCTGGGGTTGTTGCGCCGCACGCCCAAGCACAGGTCGAGCCGTCGCCGGCGGGCGATCAACTCCCAAAAATGCTCCGGCTCGACACCAAACAGCCGCCCGGGCAGTTCATTCGCCTTGGCAAACCCGCGCTCAATCAAATACGCGCAGAGCTTCGAGAGCGCGTCGAGCGGAATGTACTTCACTTCGTTCTTCAAGAGCGCGGCAACCTGGTGCCGGTCGAGGCCCGTGTATTCGCAAATGGCCTTGATCGTGCCCGGCCGCTTCCGCGGGTCGGGCATGTGCCCCACGACTTCCGCCAGACGAAAAGAATAGCGCATAGTCCGCCCTTCCAGCTTGTGGCAAGACAGGTCGCCGCGGCGGGAAAGCTCTCGACCACCACTCAGCCCAGCGGCTCATAGTGGGAAATCAAATCGCCTTGCGCCCCGGCGGAAAAGAACCGCCACGGAAATCATAATCCCCACTGTGATGCCAAAACAAGCACCTTATGGGGCTACAACCGCTGTTAGCGAGATTTTTGTTTGGGCGCGAATAAACAACCGTGCCGCCCGTAGCCGCTGTACGGTGGGACCAGCAAGCCTGCCAGCGCCGGCCCACCAGTTGTTCGTTTTACAGGCAAGCTATGCCGCTTGCGACCGCTTATCCGCAGACGTCTTCTTATCCGCCGCAGATTTATAGTCCACCACGTCCCACGCCAGCCCGCAAAGCTGCATTAATTGAATGGTGGCGTACGTCACATCGACCTCCCACCACTTGTGGCCGTGTGGGGCCATCCGCGGATATTTGTGGTGGTTGTTGTGCCAGCCTTCGCCGTAGGTGATCAGGGCGACCCACCAATTATTGCGGCTGTCGTCGGTCGTTTCGTAGTTCCGGTAGCCCCACATGTGGCTGGCCGAGTTGACGAACCAGGTGGAATGCAGCACGAACGCCAAGCGGACGAACACGCCCCAGACGACAAACGAGGTGGCCATATACGAGCCGCCATAGGCGTAGCCGGCAGCCGCCAGCACCCCAGCCATGAGAAAATGCGAGGGGAGAAACATCGCGCCAATCCAGTAGAGCACGGGGTCTTTCGCCAAGTCGGGCGACCAACGTGCGATGTGTTCGGCGTGCTCCTTCGAGCCTTTCCAAAACATGAGCCAAAATACATGGCTCCACCATGCTCCGTCGTGCGGCGAATGTGGGTCGCCTTCTTCGTCGCTATGGGCGTGGTGTTTGCGGTGATTCGCGACCCAGTCGATCGACGAGCCCTCGCCGGCCAAACCACCGATGAAGGCCAGCAGCCACCGCACAGGGCGATAGGTCGTGAAGCTCAAGTGCGTGAGATGGCGATGAAAGCCCAGACAAATTCCGATGCCGCCCGTGATCCAGTGCAGCACCAGCGTCAGAGCGAAGGCTTCCCAAGAGAAAAACAGCGGTGCCGTGAGACAACCCAAATGCACGACGGTCAGCCAAATGGCGTTGGGCCAGTTGATATACCGCCGCGATGCTGTCTCCGAGGCCGACTGCTGCTCCGTGCGCCGCGGATGCACGGGATGCGGGCTGTGCGGCGTCTTCGCAACATGCGTGGAGCCCGCTTCATGCGCCGGCGAGCGATGGGTCGCATCGTGGGTTTTCGCACCGGTGTGAGAACGCGATTCGGTAGGAGTCGTGACCGTGGCCATGCCTGGGACTCTTGCTGGTTGTGATTCTTATTCAGAGCAAACTTATCCCGACTAAATTCGGGCCGAGCAAACTCGTGCTCAGTGACGCTCTGCCAGGCGCTCGAAAGAGCAGCCTGATTGCGAGAATCCTAAGGGATATCGGTGCAAAACGGGTCTTCAACTTGCGCCATCGTTGTAATAGTTGTGTAACGAGCGTTGCGGCATACCGATAAACAGACAGTAAACCATTACACCACAACAACTTACAACGCATCGAATGACACCGATATTGCCCTTGCCTTGAGCCTCAAAAAAGTACGCAAACGGCTTGAAATGGCAGCCGAAGGGTCATTTTGCCAGCGACAGCAGCGCTTTTTCAATCGCAATGCGAAGCTTGTCTTCATCCCCCGGTGCATAGCCGGTCCACAGCGCGCGAATCACTAAATCTGGCCCAATCACCACCGTCGTGGGAAAGCCGGTATTTCCCAGCTTCGCGTCCCGCTCCAGCGCCAGCACCGTTGTTCCATCCGGATCGCGATACGTCGGAAAATCCGCGTGGTACTGCTTTAGAAAATCGACGGTGCTTTTCTGCAAATCCGTATCGTTCGACAGGTCCATGTTCGACGAGATCGAAAAAAACTGAAATCCCGCCTGGGAACGAAAATGCTTCTCCAACTCGACCAGGTGCGGAAACTCATGCACGCACGCCGAGCACCACGGCCCCCAAAAATTGACCAGCGTCACTTTGTTCGCCAGGTCTGCCTCCGTCACAACCCGCGCTTCTCCAGTCACCGGCTGCCCCGTCAATGGCTGCAACTGAAACGTCATTAACTTCTGGCCGACAGCCGGATGCCGCTCGCCGCTCGGATCGGGCTGGGGAGCAAAGCCCACGCGCACGATCAGCACCAGCACCAGACCCGCGAGCAGCAACACCCACGGCCACAGCGGCCAACTCGTCCGCTCCGGCGGCATCCACTCCCGCTCCGCATCACTCGATTTTGAAAATCCCGTTTCGGCCATAAACGTCTCATTCCCCAGCAAATAGTCGAGCCCACACCTGGCCCCGGAAGCTAACGGTTCACGAGCAACGCCTGCTCAACCCGCTAGTTCTACAACCTACCATCCACAATAATTCACGCTCGTTGCTTTACCTAACCTAACCGTTGTTTCGCGATTGAGACAGAGAATGACCAAGGCCCGGGCAATCATCGCCGATTTTCAGCACGGCTCACTGGAAGTCGAACAGGAGATTTTGAAAGATGTGGCGACGGTCGAAGCACTCGACGTCCACAACGAATCGGAGATGTGGGGCCGCATCGAAAACGCCGACTGCATCATGGTCTATCACACGCTCAAGGTGACCAAAGCCACTATCGAGCGCCTGACGAATTGCAAGCTGATCGTCCGCTGCGGCGTGGGCTACGACAATGTCGATTTCGCCTTTGCCCGCACCCGGGGAATTCCTGTCGCCAACGTGCCCGACTACGGCACCGAGGAAGTCGCCGACTCGGCCATCGGCCTCATGTTGGCGTTGACCCGCGGCATCAATTTTCACAACACGTTTCTCCGCCCCGACGACGCCGATTGGCGGTACCACCACGTCGCCCCGCTCTATCGCCTCCGCGACCGCACCTTTGGAATTCTCGGCCTCGGCCGCATCGGCACCGCCGCCGCCACTCGCGCCAAAGCCCTCGGAATGGACGTTGTCTTCTACGATCCCTACAAACCCGACGGCTACGACAAATCCCTCGGCATTCGCCGCGTCGAAACGCCCGACGAACTCCTCTCGCAGGCGTTCGTGCTGAGCTGCCACTCCCCATTAACGCCCGACACGCATCACATCATCAACGCCGCCGCGATCGAAAAAATGCCTCGCGGTTCGTACCTGATCAACACCTCGCGCGGCAACGTCGTCGATGTCACCGCCATTCCCGACGCCATCGCCAGCGGCCAACTCGCCGGTGCCGGCATTGATGTCTTACCTCAAGAGCCGCCCCTCGCCGATCATCCGCTGGTCGCCGCCTGGCGCGATCCAAAACACCCAGCCCACCACCGCGTCATCCTCAACGCTCACAACGCCTTCTACAGCGTCGAAGGCCTCCGCGACATGCGCGTCAAAGGTGCCGAAGCCTGCCGCCGCGCCCTCCTCGGCCAACCTCTGCGAAACTTGGTGAATTGATCGGCGGTCTGAAAACTCAATCGCCATCTACAGGTGAGGTTTTTCGGTGAAAAACGGCGGCTGGGGTTTTGAACTTGAGACAGGCGCGAGGCCGGTTGTTGAGTAGGTCGTGATCACATGTCGGGCGTGACCCGAACCGCACGTTGGGGCTACCTCTTGCCGGACCTCCGAACCTACTACTGGTTAAGCCGTTGACAACTACGGGATAACCAGTAGAATGCGGCGGTTGGTTGGATGTTGGGAACTCAAAGGCAGAATTTTTGCGATGTCGCGTCCTAAGGAAGAACAACCGACGGCGGGTGAGTTGGAGGTGCTCAAGGTTCTGTGGGACCGAGGGCCGAGCACGGTGCGGGAAGTGATGGATGTGCTGAACGCGGATCGGACGCGGGCTTATACGTCGGTGATGAGCCTGTTGAATGTGATGACGGAGAAGGGGCTGCTGGTGCGTGAGCCGCAGGGGCGGGCGTTTGTTTATAAGGCGAAATCGAATCGCGGGAAAACATTGGGCGGGATGGTTGGCAACTTGCTGGGGAAGGCGTTCGAGGGCTCGACGAGCCAACTGGTGGCTCATTTGCTCGATCAGACGAAGCCATCAGTGGAAGAACTCGATGAGATTCGCCGGACGATTGAAAAATATCAACAGCAAAGGGGCAAGTAGATGTTTGCCACCGAATGGTTTGCGCTGCCGACCAGCCGCGTCATTACGCTGACGCTGTTGCATTTTATTTGGCAGGGTTTTGCGATCGCTTTTCTGCTCTTGTTCGTTGTCGAGGCCTGTCGTGTGACCCGGGCGAGTGCGCGGTATGCCTGCTCGCTGGTGGCGCTGATCTGTTTGGCTCTGACGCCGGTGGCGACGCTGATTTTGCTGACGATCAGCCACGCGGGAAATTCCGGTGCTGTCTTTACGCGGTTCGATCTGGCGTCGAGGCCGGCACCGGCCGCGGCGGCGTTCTGGGCTTACTGGCTGGAAACGGCTGAACCGTTTTTGCTCGCGGCCTGGTTCGGCGGTGTCGTCCTGTTTGGCTGCCGGTTGCTGAGCGGCGCGGTGGGCGTGTCGCGGCTGCGGCAAAGTCGCCTGCCGGTTCCGGCCAAGCTGATGGAGATTGTCGCACGGCTGGGTAAGCAACTGAAAATCGACGCGAATTCACTGGTGTATCTCAGTGAGCAGGTTGCCGACGCGATGGCGATCGGCCTGGTGCGGCCGCTGGTGCTGATTCCGGCGGCGTGGGTGACGGAAATGCCGCTGGACATGCTGGAGGCGGTAATCGCTCACGAACTGGCTCACCTGGCGCGGCGCGATCTGTGGGTCAATCTACTGCAACGCATGATTGAGACCGTGCTGTTTTATCATCCGGCTGTGTGGTGGCTGTCGCGGCGATTGCGGATCGAGCGCGAGCTGTGTGCCGATGAGTTGGCCGTGGCCGCCACTGGTAAACGATTGGAATATGCCCAAGCTCTGGAACACATCGCTGGCAAGCGACTGGCCGACATCCGGCCGGCTCTCGCCGCGTTTTTGCGTGGAGAAAACGACATGCGCCTTTTGCAACGGGTTCGCAATGTTCTGGAGCAATCTCCCACGGAGCGCTCGCGGCTGTGGCCGGTCGGCCTGGCCGCGCTGGCGTTGCCGCTCGGCATTTGGGCGGCAGCGGCTTACAACAGCACCGTGCTGGCCGATGATGACGACAAGAAGCCGGCCATCAAACGCGAAACCGAAGAACGCGTGCAAACGAAGCGGGTGCAGCGCGAGAAACCGGAGGCTGGCAAGCGGCTGGATACTCCCCAGGAGAGCCTCGGCCGATTCATCCACGACGAAGAAATCCTTAGTGAGCGCAAGCCTGAAGCCACGGAGGTGCGGGAAGAGCGCTACACCATCGTGCGGGATGGCCAGCCCGTCGAGGAACGAGTCGAGCGGAAAATTGTGACGCACGATGGGAAGCCGATTACGGTCGATGTGACATCCAACAAGCTCGACGTTGCGAGCGATCGTCGGATCGACGAATTGACGGCCCTCGTCAAGCAGCTCAGCCGAAACGTCGAACGCCTGCAAGATGAAGTTTCACGTATGCGGGGCCAAAAGGAGGACGAAAAGCCGGGCAAGGAGGAGGGGGCGGCCACTCCGGCTCCGGCTAACAAGCGTTTCATCACGACGAAGTCGGATTTGGGAATCCGGCAGCGAGCTATCGAGCAGGAACAGGAGAAAATTGGAGCGGTCCAGCGCGACGTTGAAGCTCAGGCCCAGGCGATTGGCCGAAAGGCCCAGGCCGCCGCGCAAGAGGTAGAAGCACACGCCCGAATAGTCGCCGAGAAAGCGAAGAAGGAGGCCGAAACGGTTAAACGGGCTGCCGAAGACAAGAAAGAGCAAGCGTTGCGTCAGCGGCGCGTTGAGCAAGAGCGTTCACGGGAAGATGCTCCGCGTCTGAAGGAGCAATCGCGGCCTGGTGCGATCATTGACTCGCGGGCGAAGCGAGACGAAGCCAACACCGACCGGGAGAGAACTCGCCAGGAAATCGAAAAGCTGGAGAAGAAGCTCAAGGAATTGAAAGATGGACAACTGAAGGAAGTTGAGCTTGAGCTGGATGATGTGCTGAACCCCGAAGCGGTAAAAAGGTTGACGCGGCAACAACAAACATTGCTCAGCGATGTCAAGCCGCAGCCTGAGCCGCAACCTAAATAAAGCGGGAATGAACCACGAAATACGCTAAAGACTCGAAAAAGGAATGTCGGCAGTGGGAAACGGGAACAATGATTTGCACTAATCGTCGCTAATCAGTGTTTTGCAGTTTCAATCTCGGCAAAAATTATCTCGGAGCCGTACAAGCTTTTGGCCATGGCGCGGATGGTGCAGTCGGGACCGATGATGGAGGAGAAGCCGTAGCCGCGCCAGCGCTGGCGTTGATCGACGCTCCAGTTGGCACCGATCAAATAATGGCGGAACTTTGCCACGCGCTCCGGCAGCTTGTGGCAAAACCATTCCGCCGGATGCTCTTCATCGACCCAGGCGATCGGATACAGCAAGGCCCAAAGTTTTTGGCTTTCGTATTCTTCCAGTACCGAGTGGATGTCGAAGCAGATCGCCAAACCGACGCGGCCATATTCGGTGTCGTAAGTTTGAATGCCGCGGTCGCCGGGAGTGGCCCAAGATTTTTCGGGATAGGGCCAGGGATTTAACTTGCGATAATGGGCGACCAGTTTTCCGGCGGGGCTCGCCAGGCAGACGGTGTTGAAGTACTTGGGTGCGTTTTCCGATGCGGGGGCAACATCGTCGGCTGTTGGAGGCGGTAGTTCGCCTACGCGCTCCAGCAAGGGAATCGTCAGATAAACCTGTAGTTCTTTGGCGAGCCCACAAAAGTGGTCTGTCGATGGGCCGGGAACGGTCTCTGCCGCAGTGGCCGGGTCGCGGCCGCGAAAGATCGCTTCGATGGGCTTGCCGCGAACATGCCAATTCGTCCGCAGATCTTGCGAGACATAGCCGGTGATCGCCGTCTCGGGCAGCACGATGATCTTGGCACCACCGCCGGCGGCCTGGCGAACGAGCGCCGTCAGTTTTTCTCGATTTTGCTCGACCGCCCCCAAGTCTGACGAACATTGAATCGCGGCTACTTTGACAAGCGGAAGATTTTGCGGAGGGCTGTTTGCTCGCTCATCCGAGCAACCGATTGCAGGACTGAGCATGAAAATCGTCCATCCAAAGATCGGCCAGAAGCATCGAACATTACGGCGCAACGACACGAGCATGGTATCTGCTCCACGTTCAGCGCCCCTGGCGGTTTATTATTCGCCGCCACGGATAGAAGGCCAGTCGAAAAAGTTCGACTGGCGAAAATGAAGCCACGCGCATGGACGTGGCGATTGTTGGAATGCGCAGGCTGCGTTAACTTTGCACGCCGCGAGCGGCGAAGAGCAGGCTGTCAATGAATTTGCGGGCGGCCACGAAATCGTTGGCCTGAAACTTCATGATGTCGGTTCGGAGTTGCTCCAGAAAATCGTTGCAGGCCTTTTGGATATCGGCATAGGTGCTGTAGCCGCTCGACCGATCGACGAACAACTTTTCGATCCGAGCGCGATGGTCGGCATATTCGGGACCGGCCAACGGCTTCGGCCAATTGATCGCGCCGGTCAGCGGATCGAGCTGCGTATTGGTCAGTGACTGGGGCGCTTGTACGCGGGCCAGTCGCACATATTGCTCGGTGGACAGGGGGCTGGCTCGTTCTGAGCGCCGCGACTCGGTGTTGTACCGTCGCATTTCAAAAAAGGTCTGCGTCGCTTTATATTGATTGTCTAAATAGGCACTGCGGGCCCTTTCGAGTTCGGTCGTGGCCTGGGCGTTGTTCAAATTGGCCATGCCCTGCGACCGCACGACGTCGGCAAAGCCTCGCTGAATGCCTTCTTCTGCTGTGGAGGCATGCCACCCCCCTCCCCAGCCGCCCAATTGGGCCTGGGCAGCCGTGACCGACAACACAACCAGCAGGAACGCGATGTTTCGTAAGTTCACGGCTTCTCTCCACTTCCTGTCAAACGCGGATTGCCCCTGCGCGGGCGAAAACTGAATTGTGGGGCCGCGTCGTGACATTTGAGTCGCTGAATAGTAGGATTATACCGAAACGGTGCTAAGTCAATAGACTGCTAAGCGAATCGCGTGCCAAGGTTTGCATTGCCTAGTTTCGCAGCGGCGGTTTCGTAACGGGCCAAGATTTAAGAACAGGAACGAGACACATGCGTTTGAGATCATGCTTGCTGGCGTTGGCGGTGGCCTTCCTGTGTTCAGTTGCGTGGGGTGCGGATGCCCAGGAGCTTGCCGCCAAGCTGGGCTCGGGCACTGCCGCCGAGCGGAGTGCCGCGGCTGATGCGCTGGCCGATATGGGCATTGGGGCCCAGGCGGCGGTGCCGCAGCTCATTGCGGTTCTGGCCTCGCCCGATGCGGATGTTCGCTGGCACGCGGCGCGGGCACTGGGCGTGATTGGCGATGCGAAGGCCGTTCCCGCGCTGCGCAAGCTGACCACCGATACCGAAGCATTGGTGCGGGCTCAGTCGATTTATGCTTTGGGCCTGCTCAAGTCGGATGATAAAGAATCATTGACCGCAATTGTCGCGGGACTCAAGGATAAAGAGGTGCAAGTGCGGCGGGCCGCGGTGCGAGCTTTGTCGATGATCAAGGCTGATCGCAAAGTGACAATCCCGCTGGTCGTCGATTTGCTGAAAGATGCCGACCCGAATGTGGCGACACGAGCTTTGCACTCGATCACTGAAGCTGGCGCGGAAGCCGTTCCTGCTCTGACCGCGGCGCTCACGCATCCGGAGGCCCGCTACTGGGCTTGCATTGCCCTCGCTGAAATGGGCCCTCAAGCCAAAGACGCTGTGCCCGGTCTCATCAAGGTTCTTGCCGACGAGCAGCCGCAAAATCGCCTGCAAGCCACGATTGCGCTGGCCGAGATTGGTCCTGTCGCGAAGTCGGCCGTTCTCGATTTGACCAAGTTGCTCGGTGATAAGTCCGAACCGGTGCGCAATGCAGCGGTGTTTGCGCTGGGCCGCATCGGCGATAAGACCGCCGCGGAAGCGGTGGCCAAAGCGGACAAACCGGCCGACGCTTATCTGCACACGCTCTGCACCTGGGCGCTGGCCCGGATGAATCCCGAAGACAAGCAGAAGCAAGCGGCGGCTATTGGCCTGCTAGCCACAAAGCTGGGTGACAAAGACCGCGACGCGGCTCACATGGCGGCCCGTGGCATCGCTGAGCTTGAACCAACCGCCGAAGTTATTCGTCCGGCGATGGAAAAACTGCTCGCCGGCGCGGATGCCGAAACGGCCGACCGCATTTTCACGGCGCTGGCCTCGCTGGGCTCCCGGATTATGCCGCTGGCAATCAATGCTCTGAAAGATCCGTCGCCGGCCCGCCGCGAGCGAGCAATGAGCGTGATGGCCAAGGTCGGCCCCGAGGCCGCTCCCGCTGTGCCGGAACTGATCAAAATTATCCAAGGCACAGACGCCAAGCACAAAATTGAGGCCTTATTTGTGATTGGTGCGATTGGACCGACGGCCAGTGCCGCGGCCCCGGCTGCCGTAGCGGCCTTGGCAGACACCGACTTGCAGGTGCAACAAACGGCCGCTTATGCATTGGGCAAGATCGGCCCGGGAGCGAAAGAGGCTGTTGCCCCGCTGAAGAAGCTGACCGCCTCGACCGATGATCTGGTAAAGCTTACCGCTATCTGGGCTCTGCTGCAAATCGGTCCTCGGTCCGACGATTTGGTGAAGATGGCCCTGCCGCTGCTCACCGCCGGCCTGAAGAGCACGCAAGAGCTGGTGCGGATCGAAGCGGCTATCTCGCTGGGTGAAATTGGCAAAGGGGCTGCTACCGCTTTGCCGGCACTCGAAGCCGCGGCCAACGACCCGAGTTCGTCGGTGCGCGGGGCTGCTTCCGAAGCGATCAAGAAGATCAAAGGCTAATTGTCGCGTGGCACTCGCACGGCGCGTGATGAGGGCGATGTGGGGCGGGACGGTCGAGTGTGGCCCGCGCCGACGTTTGTCACCTTCCCGCCGACTTTCAAAGTACTGAGTACTATGTATTTAGTACTACTTCAGGCGTATTGTCCATCTCTTTTGTGTTTTCGTTGACAGCCCGCTCAGCGATTTGTCTGGCCTATTCATGCCCGGCCCCCTTCATCGCCGTCTCCGTGCGCCAACCGAAGAGGGCACCGCACTTATCGACCCGCCGCTGGCGACCATTCCTGACTTACTTGCGCGAAACTGGTTGCTCACGATTGAATTCGATCGGTGCGCGTCTTTTCCAATTGGCTATCGAGCGGCGGCGCGGCAGCGATTGGTAACGCTGGCGGGAATCGATCACGCCGTAACTAACACGCCGCTGATTCTGTCTGGTCATCAGCCGGAGCTGTTTCATCCGGGGGTCTGGTTCAAAAATTTTCTGCTCTCGTCTCTGGCTCAGTCCGTGGCTGGCGTCGGTATCAACCTTGTCATCGACAACGATGCGATTCGTATTCCTGGCATACGGGTGCCGACCAAGGCCGATGGATTGCCGGAAGTGAGCGTTGTTCCGTTCGACGCGCCCACGGAAGAGTTGCCTTGGGAGGAGCGCACGATCCTCGATACGCGGCGATTTCAAAATTTTTCTTCTTCTGTAAAAAATATATTCTCGCCGTTCTTAAACGCTGCGACCTACTCCAAAGGCACGGTCCTCGACCGGCTCTGGCCATACGCCAGCGAAGTTGCGGTTGCGGTAGAGAACGCACATGAACGCGGCACTGGAGCATCGGGTCCCAACCTGGGACATTGCCTGGTCCGCGCGCGGCATCGATTGGAGCACGAGTTGGGTCTGACAACGACGGAGCTTCCGTTGAGCGCACTGGCGAACGATGAGCATTTTTTGCTCTTCGCCGCGCATCTCATCGAGCGGCATTCAGAATTTCACACAGCACACAACGCCGCGCTGGCCGAGTACCGGCTGACCAACCGCATTCGCAGCCACACGCATCCGGTTCCCGAGCTGGCCCGCGATGGGGAGTGGCATGAGTTGCCGCTGTGGCTGTGGACGACGGAAAATCCAAGTCGGCGGGCCGTCTTTGTGCGTCGCCACGGCACTTCGTGGCAACTGACCGACCGTCTGGGGATGGAGCTTGCCATCGCGGCGGACAATCCAGGGGAAATCGACGCTTTTTCCTCGCTTTTAAGCAGCCGGGGAGCCAAACTTCGCCCCCGCGCTTTGGTGACGACGATGTATGCCCGACTGGTACTTTCCGACCTATTTATTCACGGGATTGGGGGGGCGAAATACGACGAGCTGACCGACGCGATCATTCGCCGTTTCTTTGGTATCGAGCCGCCGGCTTATGTCACGGCTACCGCGACGTTTCGTTTGCCGATCGAGCGGCCCAACGTGTCACTCGATGACGTGCGAGCGTCGGCGCGGCGCATTCGCGAACTGCGGTATCGGCCGGAATCGTTCTTTCACGATACGCACGTGCGTCAAGATTCCGATCTCGCGCAAGAACTCTCCGCGCTGGCTGACGACAAGCGCGCTTACCTCGATCAACACGATCTGCGCCGCTGCTCACCAGCAGTTTTTGCGCGGCTCGATTCGCTCAACCGCGCAATGCATGAGCTGCTGCAACCCGTTGAACAAAATCTTCGCGCGCGGCATGCGGAGCTCATCGCGCTGGCGCGGCAAACACAACTTCTGGCGTCACGCGAATTCTCGTTCGTGCTCTTTCCATTCGAGAAACTTCCCGCGCAGCTACTAGCATTGTCGAGAACAATTTCGTAACTTTACGCTAACTAGTGCGGCTTACGATGAGCCGCCGGATGGATTCGATCCCCGGCACACGAGTGCCAACACAAGGGACTGCTTATGGCGCGCACCGCTGGTTCGGTCGCACGTTCTTCTTCACTCGCTAAATCTTCTAAAGCAAATCGGTCTTCCGCGCCGCGAGTGATTCCAACACGTGGCAGATCCGTCGCAACTGCCGCTCCGCAAACCACCGCGCCGCCGCGTTTGCGTCTGCTTATGGCGAAGACGGGCGATCATCCGTTAATTCACGAGTTGCTCGTCTCGATCTTTCACGGACCTTCGCTGTCGGAGTTCCACGCACAGCTCGATGAGCCGAACTATGCCGCCTCCGATCGCCTGATTGTGAAGGACGGCGAGGAAATCGCCGCGCATTTGCGGCTGGCCCGCCAGACCATTCAAGTCGGCTCCACGACGCTGACGGCCGCGCGGTTCATGGATTTGGCCACCGCGCCACAGTTCCGCAGTCGGGGATTGGCAACGGCGTTGTTGGCGGCCGGCGAACGGGCGGCGGCCGATCGCGGCGTGCTGGTGGGGATCACTCGCACGCGCACTCCCGAGCTGTTTGCCCGACAGGGATGGGCAATTTGCGGCCGGCACACCTATTCCGAGGCTTCGCCGCGGGCGGTCCTGGCCGAACTGGCCGCGCAGGCAGCCGAGGCCGAAAATTCCCAGCAAACCTCGCCGCTGGTGCAGCGGACAAAGCAGCCGATCGTGGTTCGCCCGCTCCGTCGCATCGAGCTACGCGCCATCGTGCAGCTTTACGAGCAGAATCTCGCCGGCCGCTCAGGTTGGCCCATCCGCAGCGAAGAATATTGGGAATGGCTGCTGGCCCGGGGCGCGTGCGACCGCGTTTATGTCGCCTCGACCTGTGCCGAAGCCGACGACTTCGCCACGCTGCTCGACTCGATCGTGGGCTATGTCTGCCTGCGGCAGTCGCGGATTGTCGAATTGGTCGCCACCGGCAGCGATGGAGTGGGTTGCGGACGAAAAGATGTCGCACGGCAACTCATCGAGCGGGTGTGCGCCGATGCCCGTGAGCAAGACGGGTGGGCTGTTCGTTATGACGGCCCCGTGGGGGACGGGCTACACAGTTTGTTCCGCCGGGCTGGTGGCCGCGTCACGGTGAATCAAGATTCCGGCGGCGAATGCTTCATGGCCAAGCTGCTCGATCCCCTCGCGGCACTGCGTCGCTTAACCGGCGGGCTCGCCGCACGGGCGAAAGGGGCCAAGCTGCCGCTGCCAATTGAGCTCGGCATCGAGCTGCGCTCCGGGGGCGGACGCAAGTCTTCCGCTGCCAGTGGTGTGCTCGAACGCTATCGCCTGCTGCTCGATCGGCGGAGCGCCCGCGTTGAAACCGGTGGACCAAGCAAGCACAACATCGTCCTTTCGTACAGCGATCTTACTCCGCTGCTGCTGGGCGATTTGTCGGCTGAATCGCTGCTTCAGTCGTCGCGCCTGCGGCCCACCACTCCCCGGGCTAAGCAGCTTGCCCTGACCCTCTTCGAGCACGAAACCTGGTTCCGTCCGCCGCTCGATGACCTGCTGGCGTGAGTCAAACTGTAAGCCAACCGAGGGGGATCGCTAGCTTGGGGGATTGGGTTGTCAGGAGTCTGGCGGGCAATCAGTTTTAAAGCGTATTTCCCGACAAAACGTGGGCTGGCTATGGAATAAAAGCCGGTAACGGATATTCTAAAGGTCGCTTGGGCCGGTCGTGGTTTCGCCATTATTCGTAATTATTTGCTTGGAACTTCTGACGCACTCCGGCCGTCCAAGCTTCGTTCGTGCTACATCCGGTCCGACGAGGGGCCCACGCACGAACCCGATGCGAGAGAGTCTGGACAGCTTTCTCCCATCGACAGAAGAGGCAGCGGGTTAAAACGGGAACAGCATCGCGGCTCATCTCCGCGGTGACAGGAGCAGGCTTCAATGGCCAGTGCGGAACTATCTGTCATCTATTCAGATGACAACCAGGATCACGCTACGCGCAGCCCCGGCTCCGGCCAGGCTCTGCACCGAATTCAAGAGGTTCGCCGACTACAAGGCATGTCGCTGCGTACAGCGGCACGCCAGCTCGGCACCGATATCCGCAGCATTCGCGCCCAAGAACAGGCGACGACCGATCTGCGGCTGACCGACATTTACAACTGGCAGCGGGCACTCGATGTGCCCATTTCTGAACTGCTGGTCGATGAGGATGAATCTCTCTCGCGGCCCGTGCGCGAGCGGGGGGCCATGCTCAAGATCATGAAGACCGCTCGGTCGATTCTCGAATCGTCCCCCACGGGACCAGCCCGCCGGATGGCAGAAAATCTCGTCGAGCAGTTGCTGCAATTGATGCCTGAGCTGAAAGAGGTCAGCCCGTGGCACTCCGTTGGCCAGCGCCGCAGCCTCGACGAAATGGGCCGCATCGCCGAGCAACCCCTCGGCGACCCCGGCAACTTTTTCGGCGACGCCTACGAGTAGGCGGCTCGCAAGATCTCGCAGGTTACAACTTTTGGTCCCAGTTTTTTTCATGGGACCGCGCCGACTCGAGGCTGCTGCTTCGTCGCGAGCGCCTCCGTTCTCTGATCGCTAATTTCTGATTCTTGACCACTGATTCCTGGTCTGGGCTTCCTCTTCGTTCCGGCGGTTGGAAAATCTCTTTCCCTTTCATCTTTCCCGCCGCCGGAATTTCATTTTGGGTTCTCCTCGGGAAGAAGAGCTACGAATCACGCAGCCCGGCGAAGCCGGAAGCAGTCGATTCCGGCCAAGATTTCAGTCTGAACTACATGAAGAAGCAACGCGCGAAATGGAAGAGTGCGAGTGCCGGTGGCGGCACCGCGCCGTAAGCCGACATTCCAGCCCCCTCATCCCCAGCCCTTCTCCCCCGGAGTACCGGGGAGAAGAGAGCAGTGATTTAAGTTGTGTAGCGTAGGCTTAAGGCTGCACGACTAGAGATTGTCGCTGCTGTACGGCTGAAGCAATTTGTCGAGGCAGGCTATGGTTCTGATGGGCTGCTGGGCGACATCGTCGCGGTCCGAAGGCGCCGGCTGGTGAATAATAGAAGCAACGCGATGAGCGCAGCGACTCCGAGGGCTGTGAGAATGGGGAGAAAAATGGAAAAGATGGTGGTGGCGAGGGAGGCAATGAGTTCTCCCGAGGCGATGGCGAAATTGGCGAGGCCGCCGGTGGCGAGTGAGGAGCCGCCGCGGAGGGCGACGGAGGAGGCTTGAATGATGCCGGCGGTGCCGCCGCCGGCGATGAGGGCGAGGGACCATTTCATGAGGGGGGACATGTCGGTGATAACGGCGGCGGTGATGAGGGTGCCGGCGAGGACGGCGGCGGGGGTGGCGACGCTGTCGAGCAGGTTATCGAGCCAGGGAATGTAGTAAGCCGCGATTTCGAGAATGGTCGCGGTGAGAAAGCAGGCGAAGGCCGGCCAGGTGCTGATCCAGTCGAACCCGGGGGACAAATCGATATGCCCGGCGTTCGCCGCGAAGCTCATGCCCAGCAGCGGCACGAAGACGCGAAAGCCGCAAGCGGCGGAGAGGCCGATGCCGAGGCAGATCGAAAGGGCGAGTTCCATAGGGTTTATTCGAGGAATAATAGGCGATCTTTGGTTGCCGCGGGGAGTGGTGGCGGATTGGTAATTGTCGCAGTGAGCCGTCATCACGACGGTTCACGTTGGCCGCAGACGGTCCAGTCTATCTGCCGGCGGAGGGCCGCAATAATCCTGGCAAATTGCAATAAGTATTGATGGAAGCGGGAGTTAGAACCCCCGGCAAGGTTTGCTGGCAAGCACGGCACATCAATTGCCAGTTCAATTTGGCGAGTTCGTGGCCCGGCGAGAGCATCACGAGCGTGTTGATCCAAATTTAGGCACTGGCGGAGTCGGTGTGCTCCGCGTTTTTTGTAGTGAGGGTGAAGTTATGAGATCGAATTCGAAATCTTGGTTGTACAAGTTAGCTCAACAAATGGGTTGGGCGTTGGCGGTGGGAAGCGCGGTAGTAATGGCCAGCGCCCCGCTCGACGCCTTTGCCCAGCGGGGCGATGGTGGCGGCAAAGGGGGCGGAGGCCGCGATAGTGGCGGAAGAAATGAGGGCGGCGGACAACGAAACGACGGCGGCGGTGGCCCGGCTCGTGCGTCGGCTCCCAACGCCGGCGGTGGAGCGCGGGTTGCCGCGCCAAATGCTGGCGGTGGTGCCCGTGTCGCCGCGCCGAATGCCGGTGGAGCCAATGCAGGAGCGGGGGCGAGAGCAAATGTTCCCAATGCCGTGCCAAACGCGGTTCCGAATGTGAGCGGCGGGGCACAAGTTCGCGGTAACGCTCCCAATGTGGGCGGAGCTAACGCCGGAGCGGGAGCACGGGTAAATGCACCCAATGTGGGTGCTGACGTTCGCGTTCCGACGCCGGGCGGGCAGCCAACTCTTCGCGCGCCCACGGCCAGCGGGCAAACGCGGGTTCGCACGCCCGGCACCGACGCGGGCGCTCAAGCAGGCGTTCCGCAGATCACCAATCCGAACGCGGGAGCACGAGCCAACGCGGGAATCGGCGCGAATGTGGACGCGGCTGGCACACGAACGGGCGCAGGCATCGGCGCGAATGTGGATGCGGCGAATGGCGCACGAACGACCCTGCGGCCCAACTTTGACACAGCAACTAATGCTGCGGGTCGGGCCAATGCTAATGTGACAGCCGATCAATTCCGCACGCGATGGATGACCGGGCGGACGGGTACATCGCAGAACATTCAAGGCGGTCTTTCTACTGCCTTGCGTGCTAACACTGATGTTCGCGCCGACGCGAACGCCCGAGCAGGGGCCAACTTGCGAACCGATGAGAATACTGCTCGGCGGCGAGCGGAGAACGAGACGACGGCCGATTTCAATAATCGGGCGAGTGTGATGGGCTTCCGCAATGCCGCCCGGGCCAATTATTGGTCGAACCTTGGCGGCTCGATGTCGAACAACTTTTTGAACGGCAATGCCTATGGTCCGAATGTCAGGGGATACAACTATCGCGGCAATCCCTACTTTGGCGGCAACTTTTGGAACGGCCGCAATCTGGTTGGTTTGGGGGTCGCGAGTGCCTTCGGAACGAACAATGGCTACCCGGGCAACTGGTGGGGCTATTCGCCGTGGGCCGGAAATCGCCAGTGGAATTATTGGTACGGCAATCCAGGCTGGAACACGTTCGCTGGCTACTATGGCTGGAACACGCCCTACTTTTACGACTATGGCCCCAGCGGCAATGTCGTTTATCAGGGTGGGCAGGTTTATGTGAACGAACATCCCGTGGGTAGTGCTGATGCCTATGCCTCTTCGGCCGCGGAACTGGCGATGGTGACAGAGGCTCAGATGCAGGCGGACCATGACTGGGTGCCGCTCGGCACGTTCAGCGTGGCCACCAGCTCGGAAGATCAGAATCCGGTTCGCGTCGCCCAGATTGCTTACGACAATAAGCAAGGTCTGATCAGCGGCACGATCTTGAATCGTCAGTCGAACAATCTCTACACCTTGCAAGGCAAAGTTGATCGCGAAACGCAGCGCGTGGCCTTCACGCTGGGCAACGATCCCAACACCGTGTTCGAAACGGGGCTGTACAACCTGACGCAGAACGCCACGCCGGTGCTGCTGCATCAGGGCACAGCGCAAACGCAAACGTGGATCTTTGCTCGCCTGCCGGAGCCGAAGGAAGAACAGGCCGCGACGACGGCCGCTCTACCGCAACAGCCGGCACCGCAAGCAGTAGCGCCGCAACAGCCCGCACCAGTGGCTGCTCCCCAGGCACCAGCGCCGGAAGCGGCGACAACTCCGGTGCCGCAAGCGGTGCCGCAGTCGCACGCGCCGCCAGCCGCACCATCGGCCCCAGCGCCGTCGGATGTTCCGCCGCCAGTGCCGCAGGATTAGCTGGTCAGCGGAGTAATTTGTGTTGTCTCGAGGGCCTCGGATTTTTCCGAGGCCCTTTTTCTATTTGGACTCGCGGATGGTAACGGAGAGTGTACCGGTGTTATCCGCCAGGCCGCTGGCTGCTTCATTGATCTTCAGAAAGAGCGTGCCGGTGGTGGTGAGGGCGAGGTTGTTGTTCAGGCCAATCGGCGTGGGTGTTGTCAGCGGAGATTGGCTAGCGGTTGGCGGCTCAGTTTCGCTCACGCCGGCGAGGAGGATGCCGAGTGGCTGGCCGCGATGGTAGCGAATGGTGATGCCGCCGGCTTCACACGGCCAAGGCTTGGGCGTGGTGGCAATTGTGTAGCGGCCGGTGGCTTTGAGTTCGTATGTCTTGCCAGCTGACAGGCGATATCCGGTCGATTGCCAGCCGCGATCGGTTGCGAGCGTGATGGTCGCGCCGGTGGCCGGCAAATCGGTCGCGGCTTTCCGCATGACGACAGCGCGAGGCACGTCGTAGCCGTAATCGCACTCGTGCGTGAAGAGTTGCCAGTCCTCGGTGATGGCGGGCCAATCGTTTTTGACGCGTTCGTAAAACCGCTTGGAGAATTCGAGCGTGCGGTCGCGAGTGGATTGCTGGAGGCCGGCGAAAGCGGCGTGCGCGAGGGGATGCTGATCGAGAAACCAGGCCGCGGCCCAGCACCAGCCGTAGGGTTCGAGCTTAAGATGGGCGTGGGCGTCGTACTTCATCACGTCGATGAGCGAAAGGCCTTTGCCGGCGGCGACGTCGTCTTTGACGATCTTGATGCGGCCCCAGTAAGGCACTTCATCGCGGCTGGCGGGCATGATGGCCAGCTTGAGTTCGCTGTCTTTCCAATGATGCGTCGCGAGCAGCTCGGCCATGCCTTCCATGTACCACGGCGGGCCGGCCCCGTGCAGCCAGCGGAGCATGAAAGCGTGCGTGCCTTCGTGCAGCAGCAGGTGGCGGCGATAATAGGCGCTCGGCTGATCGTACAGCCAGACTTGCGAGCCGACGGTATAGCCCGTGGCGAAGTCGGGCAGGCTGGCGGGATACAAACCGACCGCGGCAAAGCGGCTTTTCTCCTTCATCACGCTGCCGATAAGCTTCCAAGCGTTCAGTTTGTCGCGGGGAATCGAAAAATAGTCGCACCACAGCGGCACGGCGGCGTCGAAAGCGCGGGGCAGATCGTCGATGTCTGCGGCGGGCGGCAGATCGGTATAGAGCGTGATGTGCTGGCCGGTGAGTTTGCGGAGGCCGGAAGCGAGAATGGCGGCTTCATCGAGCTTTGGCAGGTCGAATTCGGCTTGTTGGGCGGCGGCGACGAGATTGGCGAGGTCGCCGGTGGGTTGGGGTGGCGTGATAGCCGCTGCTTGGGAAGCTGGCTGTGAATTAGCCAATTCGAGCCGAGTCGGAGGTGCTTTCCTGGCCGGCTGGGCGGGATGAACACTAACGGGTGCCGGGGGCTTTGGTGGTTGTTGCTGGCAGCCGGGATTTGCCACGAGCGCGACGACGATCGCCAGGCCGAGGCTGATTCTCGGCACGGAGAGCGATGAGCGGTTTGTGCGGCGCGGCGTCATGCGGTGTTTCGCTATGCGGGAGCAATCTATTATGTTACCTGCGATCAGGGCGAGGGGAATTTTGTCGATGCAATTGGAACGAAAGCGTCAAGCGTTGGCGTCGCAAGTGGCGGCGATCCATTGGGCCGTTTGTGCGCTGGCGATTTTGGCGGCGGGCTTGGTGCAGATTCATTGGGATGCGATTTTTGGGCAGCCGGGCGTTGTCGCGTGGTCGGGCCGGGCCATTTTGGCGACGGTGGCGGCCACGGCTTGGCTGCTTTCGACGGCGTGGCTGCATCGGGAACTGGCCCGGCGCGGTGAGCGCCGTCTGGTGCTTTCGCAGAACGATTCGCGACTGCAGTTACTGGGCGATTCACTGTTGGCTGGCATCGCGGCGGCGATTATTTGGCGGGGACATGAGTCGCCGCTGGCGGCGGTGGGGGCGTGGTCGATTTGTCCGACGGTGTTGATGATGGGGGTGTTGTCGGCGGTGACGATCAGCCTCGATCGGGCGGTTGGTGGGCACGGTCCGCAATACGGGGCGTGGGTGGTGCGGGGCAGAGTGATGCTAGCGGGAGTGTTGGTTTTGGTGTTGGGGGTGTTGTCGGTAATCAGGTAGCCGGGATCTCTACGGCCGGCCGGAGGCCCGCCCCACGTTACATACCGCTGACGACGGAGAATTGGGCGGAGGAGCCGGAGGGTTTGGAAAACTCGACTTTGATGGTGGGGTCAGGGCGGTCGGTGATGGTGACGCGGAAGGTAAGAGAGTGGCGGCCGGTGGTGAGGTCGCGGGTGATTTGTTTGGCGGCTTCGAAGGGCTCGGCGTCGAGCCAGGTTTGGGAGGGATCGGTGGATTCGATGGCGATGGTGACGGGGCCGGGTTCGCTGACTTCAATTTCGCCCTGGATATAGACGATGGCGGGGCGCTGTTTGGCCAGCTCGGCGAGTGGGAGCGCGCCGCCGACCATGCCGTAAGCCGGTTGCCAGTCTCCGGGGGCGGCGTCGAGAACGTGCTCGCGGAAGAGTTCGACGTTGGGAACTTCGCTGGTCAGTTCGGGCGCTGGGCTTTTGAGGACGCGCCAGCGCTGGATGGAGGGCGTTTTGCGAATGGCGTAGGGGCCGGGCTTGCCGAGTTCGGAAACGAAGCGGGCGAGGTCCAAAAATTCCTGGTCGGTCAAGAATTTGGTGATGCCTTGTGGCATTAGCGATTTGCCTTCGTCTTCCTGGTCGATGTTGGCGATGGGAATGGTGATGGTCTTGCCGGTGGCGTCGCGGAGGCGGAGGCGCTGGTCGTCGCGGTCGATCTGAATGCCGGTGATGATTTCGCCGTCGATGGTGAGGACGCGGCGGGTGACGAATTGCTCTTTGACGGCCAGGTTGGGATTGAGGATCGAGTTGACGATGTAGTCAGCCGGCGAGATCGAGCCGACGGGGCTGAGGTCGGGGCCGACGCTGCCGCCGGCTTGCGAAACGGCGTGGCATTTCATGCAGCTCAGGTCGGCGCGTCGAAAAATCTTCTCGCCGCGGGCGGCATCACCCTGCTCGGTCACGCGGGCGGCGATTTTGGCGACTTCTTTTTGCGAGGGGGGCGGAACGTCGAGGGCGATGCCGGCGGCTTCGCTCAAGATGTTCGAGAGCTCGGCGTCGCTACGGCCAATGGCGTACATCTCGCGGAGGGCCATTTTGGCGGCGTCGCGCGGGGGCTGTTTTGCTTTGAGTGCTGTGGCCAGCTTGTCCGCGCCGTCCTTGCGGCTAAGAAGCGATTCGATCAGCGGGCCGATGTCGTCGCTCTGGCTCACTTCCGCAAGGATTTTTGCGGAGGCTGTGGCGGCGGCAGAGGTGTCGAGTCGCGATAGGCCGGCGGCGGCGTAGATGCGGATGGCGGTTGATTTGTCGCTGGCGGCTAGTTGCTCCAGGGCTTTCTGGTTGTTCGCGCCGCCGATGGCGACGAGAGCATCGATCGCGGCTTGGCGAAGCGAGTTGTTGGCTTTGTCGTTGATTGCCAGCTTGGAAATGGTGTCGTTGACTTCGGCCAGCTTCCAAACACCGGCAAGACGGATTGTGGCGGCGATGAGGCGACGGTCTTTGGCCGCTTCAGGGCCGTCGATCAGCTTGGCCAATGGCGAGAGGTCGCCGCTGGGTTTTACGTTGCGAGTCGTGGCCGCGTCCGTCAGTAGCTCGATAACTTTTCGTTGCAGTTCGGGCTTCAGGCCTCCGGGTTTGCTCAGCAGGTTGAACGGCACGGCCAGATCGTCCGGCTCGCCTCGGGTGCAGATCATTTCCAGAATCTGCCCCTGCCGCTCCGGCGGCACGCGGCCGCTTTCTAGCAGCCGGCGGAGGGAAGCGACGGCCCCTTGGGCGTGGACGTCACTCGACAGGCCGCAGAGGGATAGCCACAAAAAGCACGATAAGGCACAAAAGGAGAGACAGGTGGATTTCAGGGCAAACATTGTGATCGGACGGAGAAGAAACCGGGAGCAGGTTTGCTCCCGGCTGGTGGTTGTGGTTAGATGTGTGGGTCGCGGAGTCCCTCGCTTGCGCGTCGGGCTTGTGTTTTGATCCCTCGCTGACGCTTCGGGTTAGTATTTATTTCTTGTCCTTTTTGTCGTCGGGTGGGACTTTGTAGCCTTCGGCGTGGCGTTTGTCCCAGTCGGTGCCTTCGTGGGGGAGGGCGGTTTGGCCTTTGACGCGGCGTTCGAGGGTTTTCATGGTTTCGTTGAACGTGTATTTCACGTAATCGTCTTGATCGAAGACGAGGGACTCGACGGCGACGTCGATGGCGGCTTGGGAGTTGAAGAAGCTGAGGGCGCGGATGG
Organism: Anatilimnocola sp.; assembly: GCA_031394445.1. GTDB lineage: Bacteria > Planctomycetota > Planctomycetia > Pirellulales > Pirellulaceae > CAYLLN01. The sequence continues at coordinate 22,985 of JANNTN010000050.1, read as the reverse complement.
CTTCGAGCCGGACGCGGGGGTGCTCGTCGCTGACTTGAACCTGGAGGAGATCGAGCGGCTTGGCGACGCGGTCGCGCCAGTAGCCAAGGACGCGGGTGGCGGCGGCGCGGGCGCGGAAATCGCTGGAACGGAGCACCTCTTTCAGCAGCGGCTCGTTGATGGTGTCGTGGGCCTGGTGCAGCCAGAGGGCTTCGAGCTTGTGGTGCTCGTACAGATGGTCGCTTTTGGGGAGACCGGCGAGCCACTTGGCCGTTTCGCCGATGACGTCGCCCGTGGGACGGTTCCACAGCTCGGTGCGCACGCGATAGTGCGTGCGTTCTTCCGGCTCGGTCCGCAGCAGGTCGAGCAGGGAGGCGATGGGCTGGCCGTCGATCTTGGCGGGCTTCACGAGTGGGCGATTTTTGTACGTGATGCGCCAGATGCGGCCGTGCGAGTGGTCGCGATGGGGATCGCGGATGGAATGTTGCATATGGCCGACGAGCGGGTTGTACCAATCGGCGATGTAGAGCGAGCCATCGGGAGCGAACTCGATATCGACGGGACGGAAGCTGGGGTCGCTCGATTGGAGAAGTGGATCGACCGGGTCGGCGTGAAAGCCGGAGCCGAGTTGCATCGTTTTCGGATCTTTCTGCTGGCCGTCGTCGTGCAGCTTGTATTGCAGCACGCCTTGGAAGCCGATGCAGTTGTTGAGCAGGAAACTGCCTTGGGCTTCGGGCGGAAAATTCCGGCTGGTGACCAGTTCGCAGCCGCAGGTGGGCCGCCACTGCTTGGTGAGGAATTGCTTGAGGTTGGCGTGCTTGTTGGGGTAATCGACATCACCCGAGAACGCGGTGCCGTAATAGTTCGCACCACCGGAAGCATCCGCGACGAAATTCTGCCCCCAGGAGTCGAAAATCTGGCCCCAGGGATTGGCGAAGCCGTAGGAGACGAAGACATCCAGCTTGGCGGTGCGGGGCTCATAGCGGAAGACGCCAGCATTCGCGCAGCGTTCGGGGCCCCAAGGGGTTTCGATTTGCGAGTGGTGGAACGTGCCTTCGTTGAAGTACATCGCTCCGCCCGGATCGAAGACGAAGGCATGCACGGCGTGGTGCGAGTCGGCGGAGTCGAGGCCGTGCAGAATCAGCGCGCGCGTGTCGGCCCGGTCGTCGCCGTTGGTGTCTTTGAGGAACAGCACGTTCGGCTGTTGCGAGACGATGACGCCTCCGCCCCAAAACTCCAAAGCCGAGGGGAGATAGAGCTTGTCGGCAAACACGGTTTGCTTGTCGGCCTTGCCGTCGCCGTTAGTGTCTTCCAAGATGAGAATCTTGTCGTTGGGCGGGCTGCCGGGCAACATCTGCGGGTAAGACGGAATCGTGCCGACCCAGAGGCGGCCTTTGTTGTCGAATGAGAAAGCGACAGGCTTTTGCAGGTCGGGAAAATCTTGCTCCGAGGCAAAGAGATTGACGGCGTAGCCCTCGGGGAGCGTGAATTTCTGCTGGGCCTCGGCGGGTGACGACATGGAGATGATGTTGTCTTTGCGGTTCTTGCCGGCCTTTTCGCTACCGATGTTCGTTTCGATCGTCGGGTTCTCGCCGGTGCTGGAATCGTCGATTTTGGCTGGCACATCTTTGCCTTGAGCGACGGCCCAGACGCGTTGATCACGGTTCTCGATCATCTTGCGCAGCTTGGCGAACTCCACGGGAAAGTTGACGACGCCGAAGGGGTTTTTGCGGCCGCCATAGATATAGAAGCCGTTGACGGCGCGGTAGTCGTAGAAGAATTGGAGGTTCTTCTCGTTGACTTCGGCCCGGAGCTTCGCGAGGTCCGCCTTGGAGGCGGGGCGTTTGCCGAAGAGAGATTCGTCGATGATTTCGGCAACCAGTTTGTCGCCGTTTTCATTCAGGTGGATACCATTGATGGTCAACTTTTTGGTACCCGCCTGATCCATCAGCTGCTTCGAGGGTGCGTAGAGATCGACATAGGGTACTTTATGCTTGGCGGCGATCTGCTTCATCGAGTCGGCGTAGTGCTCGACGTTCTCGTTGGTTTTTGAGCCGTCCGGAAAATGGCGGTCGCCGATGTTCTCGTGGGCGATGGGGCTGAACAGCACCAGCCGCGGCGCGTCCTTGCCGTTGTATTTGGTGGCCAGCGTTTCCTCGATGAATTTGTTCAGATCCTCTTCGAACTTCTTCAATCCCCGCGAGCCACCGAACGATTCGTTGAGGCCGAAGAACGCCAGAATCACATCGGCCTTGTGGTCTTCCAGCGTGTGGCCGTGATCTTTGAAGCTTTGCGAGCGCGGCCGGAGCTCCAACTCGTCAGCCGACCAGCCCAGATCGCGCACGACCAGCTCCAGCTCTGGAAAGCGGCTGTGGAGCAGCGTTTCGAAATTGCCGAAATACTGCATCCGCTCAGCGAGCGTGTTGCCGATGAGGACGACGTGGTCCCCTTTTTTCAGCGCGAGTTTGGGTTCATCCGCGGCAAGGCCGACGGCAGCGCAGGCAACGAGCGCGAAGAAACAGAGAGAGGCAGCAGCGCGACGCATAAAGCGAATCCGAGAAGTTGGAGAGTGGCGGGCGGGAAGTGAGTATTTTGCCTTGTCGCGGGGGCGGGTTCAACGGGCGGGGGAAGACGGGCGATTACTTGGAGGAAAGTGGAATCGTGCCGGTCCAGCCGGAAGGGGGTGTGGCGGCGTGCTGGTCGATGAAATTGAGCAGAAGTTCTTTGGCGCGATCTGCGGGGGAAATTTGGGCAAGAAGCTGTTGGGCTTGTTGCCAATCGCCCAATTCAAAGACGGTGAGGGCCGATTCGTAGTGAGTTAAGGCGGTGGTGGGTAGCTCGGGGCAATCTCGCTCGGGCGGCAGAATTTCATGCACGTCGATGGCGGTGGAGAGGCCAACGGGGAGAACGCGGGCGAGGCGGCGAATGCGGCAGATTTCTGGCGAGAGGGCGTCGCCGGTGAGCCGGGCGGTGGGGCCGTCGGTGAGGATGGAGGCGGAGAACTGCTTGGTCATCGTTTCCAAACGCGACGCGAGATTCACGACGGGTCCGAAGGCGGTGACTTTGACCTGGTCTGTCGTGCCAATCTTGCCGGCGACGGCGCGGCCGGTGGCCAGACCGATGCCGCAGCGAAAGTTGGTGATGAATTTGGAGTCGTTGCGAGTGGCGGGATCGCAACTGGCGTCAGCCGCGAAGTTGGTGCGAATGCCGAGGGCCGCGCGGCAAGCGCGAACGACGGCGTCCGGCTGAGCGATCGGCCAACCCCAAAAGCCCATCGCGGCGTCGCCATGAAAATCGCCGATGACGCCTCCTTGCTCCAAAATGTGGCGGGTCATGACGCCGAGGGCTTCGCTGACGCGGCCGAGCAGGCCAAACAGATCGCTGGCCATCCGCTCGCTTTCGCTGGTGAAGCCGCGGAGGTCGCAAAACATCACCGTGACATCGACTTCGCGCGGGGCGAGCACTTGCTCGGGGTCTTGGTCGCTGAGCGCGTGCATCACGACGGGAGAGAAGAACTGGCCGAGGCTGGCTTGGCGGGCGGCGAGTTGCTGCGCCTGGCGAAGGCCGCCGAGCGTAGTCGCCATGATCTGCGTGTATTTCACGTCGTCGTGCAGCAACTCAGCATCGGGCGGGCGGCCGGGAGAAAATTCGCCGCTGAACGAGCCGGCGACATAGAGGGCCCAGCCGGGGCAGGCGTCGTTTTCGATGGGCGTGCAGATGGCCCATTCGGTTTGCTCGCTGGCGGTGAAATCGCCCGCGGGCCGATGGGAAGCGTCGAGATTCCACACATGGGCCACGCTTTGGCCGCTGCTCACGGCCTGCCGAATCAGTCGCTGGCTGGGGCGAAAGTCGGCGTTGAAGAGCAAGTGCCGATCCCAGTGCAGAATCGTCACAGCGGCATCGTCACTGGCCGTGGCGCTGGCGGAAGTTTGAATTTGCCGTTTGCGAATTTCATCCAACGAAACGACTGCGGCGGCGTGGGCCTGGTCGATGCCGCTGAGGAGCAAGTTGACGAGCCGCTGAAACAACTCTTGATCGTTGGACGTTCGATGAACGATGTCGGGCAGTCGGCTCAATGCCTGAATGCGTTTGTCGGGTTCGCGAAAGGGGCGCTGGAGCAGGTCGTCGGCGGCGAAGGTGCGTTCGTCGGTGGGGCGCGGCAGGTCGTGCGGGGCGCTGGCTCGCGGATCGACGAGCGAGAACGTGGTGCGGCCGATGACAAAATGCTCGCCGGGTTTTAGGCGGAATCGCTGTTGTTCATGGCCGCGAAAAAACACGGCGTTGCTCGCCGAGGGGAGCACCTCGACAAAGAGCTGGCCGTTGTCGTAATGAATTTCAATGTGCTGGCGAGAGATGAGGTTGTCCCACGGCGTGGACCACGGCCCCGCCTGGCGGCCCACGATGAGGCGCACGCCGGCATCGAGGCGTTTTCGCCAGCGGTCGTCGGGTTGCGGGCCTTGGGCAATGAGGTCAGGCACAGGATTTCTACTCGTCGGGGCGATGTTCTCGCGAAACCGTAACGGTCGTGAGGTCTCCGATGTTCGTGGACGCCGGGACGGGCGTGGCGGGACGGTTGAGACCGGCGCGGGACTCGCGAAACATGCGAACGACGATGTACCACAGGGAAATGCTGACCGTGGACATGACGACGAACATCCAGAAGCTGTTGCGCACGAATTGCTGGCCCAGTTGTTGGGCCGGGCGGACGACCGATTTGTAATCGGACTGCACGAGGACCATCAGGCCGGAGTCAGAATGTTCCGTGGCACCGATCGGCGGCAAGACGGGTGCGGCGGCGGCGAGCCAGCGGCGCTGATAATTCTCGGTCTCTTTACCGCCATCTTGGAAGCGGCCAATCGGGTCGTGGTAGTCGGTGAGGCGCTCCCCTTGGATCAACTCTTTGGCTACGCGGAATTCGGGTTTAAGTAGCTCGCTCGGATACGACTTGCCGCCGGTCACGAGTTTCGCGAAGAGCGGATGGTGCAAAATCATGCCTTGATCGGGGCCTGGCCGGGCATCGATCAGCACCAGCGACTGGCTCCGGTCGTCTTTTGCCGTCGGGCCAGAGACCTGAAAATCCCCCAGATCGACCGTCATAACGAGGGTGCCCTCGAACTGCGGCTTCTCGTCGCGCTCGCGAAAAATCGGGGCGGAGATAGCGACCTTCCAGCGTTTTTGCGAGCTGGAGAAGAAGACGGCGGAAAGGTGTGTTTCTTCGATGTGCAGAGGATCGTTCGGCGGCCGCTCAAACGCCGGCATTTCGTCGGAGAGGCCATGAAAATAGGACCGATGGGCCCAGTTTTTTCCGATCGATAGTGAAATCGATTGATCGTCGAACGCCGAGGCGAGTTGCGTGCCGTGACGATCGGTGACGAAGAGGCTGGCAAAGTGCGGCACGCGCTCGTCGCGCTGGGCCAGCGCGCGATAGTCGGCCATGCGGGCTACGAGATGACGTTCGAGTTTGCCGCGTTCCGCTTCACTGCGGAAGCGATCTTGCAAAGCCGGCAATTCGGCGAGTGGCGTCGATTGATCGGATAGCTTCGTCAGCGCGGGGCTTTCATTGGCCACGACGAAGAATTGTTTCAGCAGGTCAGCGTTGCGGGCTTCGTCGTTCGCGAGCTCGAAATACCGCGTGAGCTGGCCGGTAACTTTCTCAGCGGCCAGTTGCGCGGCGAATTGATTGTTGTCGAGCGCCCACGAGCTGTAGCCTTCCTCGGCGTTGGCCACGGCGCGGACATAACCGCGATAGCTGAAGAAAGCAGTGATGAGCAGCGCCAGCAGCGGGCCGAGAAAACCGAGCACCATTAAAGGCAGCCGCGTGCGGTTTCGCTTGCGAGCGGCCAGTGCGTCGAGCACTTCCTGAACATTGGCAAACCGATCGTCAGGGTTGACGGCCAGGCACCGTTCGACGATTTCGGCCAGCGCCCGATCGACGCCGGGCGCGCGGCGATGCTCCGACGGCGGCGGAGCGGAGCGGATCGAATGGCGATATTCGGCCAGCCGCAATTCCAAGACGCTGGCGGCGTCGATTTTGCCCACCGTGATGTCGTTGCGGTGGGGGGGCGAGCCGACGAGCAGCGTGTACAGAATCGCACCGAGGGCATACACATCCCACCGCACATCGGGCACGGCTTCCAGATCGGCCTGCTCCGGTGCCATGAAAAAGAGCGTGCCGAGGGCCGGCTTCTGCTCGTGCGAAAGGCGCGATTGGCCAAAATCGGCCAGCCGTGGCATGCCGTCCTGATCGATGAGAATGTTCGCGGGCTTGAGGTCGCAATGGACGACCCCTTTGCCATGAGCGTGAGCCAAGCCGACGGCGATTTCCTCGAACAGTTCGGTAGCGTCAGAGGCGGCCAGCGTGCCCAGTCGCTTCAAACGGTCGTCGAGCGAACCCTCCTCGACGTACTCCATCACGTAGTACGGCGGCTCGGCTTCCCAGCCGACATCGAGCAGTTGCACGACATAGCGATCGGCCGAAAGGAAACGCAGCTTCTCGACCTCGCGGGAGAGAAGCGACCAATCGAGCCCGCGGCGGTGCAGATAAAACTTGATCGCGACCTTGCGGCCCGTGTTGCGGTCAAGCGCAACCCACACTTCGCCATACGCCCCCGCCCCGAGAAACCGCTTGATCTGATAACCGGGCACTTCAGCCGGCGGCTTGGTGCGTTGCAGGCTCAGATCGCGCGACTGCTGATGATCCGTCGGCGTTTGTTGAAATGTGCGGTCGGAGGACATCGAGCGGGGGGCGCGGTATGGTGGGCGGAAAGGATCATTATGAGTTTAACGAGTTTTTACGCCGGGCTGGTGGGGAAGTGCCAAGCCTCAACCCCTAAATCGCAAACAAACACCAAAGCAAAATGTACCAGCGCGCCACGCGGGCATTCATTGGTCATTCGTGCTTCGTCATTCGTCATTGTTTGTTATTTGATGCTTGTGATTTGGTGCTTCGCGTCGCTTGGCTCGTTGAGCGCGCAGGAAGCTCCCTCGCCCTTGGATGGCCGTGATGGTCGCAATTTGTTACTGGAGAACTTTCGGCCGAAGCCGCTGTTGCACGTGCCCGAGCACCCGCTGACGCAGGCGAAGTTTCCCGTCGTCGATGTGCATACCCATTTTCGCCACAAGTTTCGGGGCTCAGCCGAGGCGCTCGACGAGTGGGTCAAACTAATGGACCGTAACCGCCTGGCGATGTGCGTGAGCCTCGATGGGGAGTCGGGCGATGCGTTCGACGAGCACGCCAAACTGCTCTGGACGAATTATCGAGATCGGTTCGTGATCTTTGCCAATATCGACTGGCAGGGGGCAGGAAAGGCCGATGAACCAGCAACCTGGGACTGCAACCGGCCCGATTTTGCCCGCCGGGTTGCCACGGAACTGGCTCGGCTAAAGGAGCGCGGGGCGAGCGGCTTAAAAATCTTCAAGCAATTCGGTTTGGAATATAAAAATGCCGACGGCTCGCTGATTCGGATCGACGATGAAAGGTTCAATCCCATCTGGCAAGCCTGCGGCGAACTGAAGCTGCCCGTGCTGATTCACGTCGCCGATCCGGCAGCCTTCTTCTTGCCGATTGATGAAACCAACGAGCGCTGGGAGGAGTTGCATCGGCATCTCGAATGGAGTTTTTACGGGCCGCAATTTCCGAAGCGCGAAGACTTACTAGGCGCACTGCTGCGCGTTGTCAAAGCACATCCCGCCACGACCTTTATCTCCGCTCACGTCGCCAGCAACGCGGAAGATTTGGCCACTGTCGGCCAGTGGCTCGAAGAATGCCCCAACCTGTATATCGAAATCGCCAGCCGCATTGCCGAACTCGGCCGGCAGCCGGTCACTGCCCGGCGGTTCTTAACCAAGTATCAAGACCGCGTCCTCTTCGGCACTGACGGCCCCTGGCCCGAAGATCGCGTCCGCCTCTATTGGCGCTTCCTCGAAACGGAGGACGAAAACTTTCCCTATTCCGAACGCCCCTTCCCTCCGCAAGGCTTTTGGAACATCTACGGCATCAATCTGCCCGATGAAGTGTTGCGGAAAGTTTATTCAGGCAATGCGGCCCGCATCATTCCCGGTGTTGCGGAGCGATTAGCGCGTCAGCCGCAACAGCCGGGATTGCCTGGTCGGTGATTCAAGCCTTCGCCGGCGAAAATATTTACGGAATTCTTGCCGTTTGCGGCATTTTTCCGTCCGGTTTTTTCGCCAAATTGCAATGTAGTAAATGGGGAGAGCGATTGATGCACTCTACCGCCCGCTGGCGGAAAACGCATCGCTCCCCGTGGTCTGTGATCAGCGAAGCAGAGCTTCGTTGACGGGAGTTCCCAAGCAGAGCTTGGGAACTAGGCATTGAGGCAACCGGAACCGCGTTTGGTTCCGTCAAACGAAAGTTCTGGAACAGAGGGGAGATTCTATGCGCGGAAAGTATGTCCTGTGGGCGTTGGCATTGATTGTTTTCATCAGGCCTGAGCCGATGGCGGTCGCTCAAACGCCACCAATCAATCACGCCGCTTATATGGAATTGCCAGCCGAATATCGCGACTGGTTCAAAAACCCCGACGGCAGTTGCGTGCAGTGCAGCAATGGCATGGTGGGAATGCACGTCAATCGTCCGGAGTGGACGTCCTTATTGTGGGATACACCTTACGGCTCCGCCGTGCGCGGCGGCTCGTGGCCGGGCCGCGTGGCCGAATATGCCCGCCAACGCGGCATGAAAATCTTCAACGTCACGGGCAACAGCTACAGCGACACGCGCCCGTGGATGCTCTGGGCCGCGCGAACCAATCGCTTCTGCGCGATCGGCGCGGGCAGCGCGCACTTTCAAACGCTCTCCGGCTACGTGCCCAGCGACGCCCGGCCGTGGAAGGTCTGCAACAACAACTCGCCGCAGCGAATCGATGAGTACAGCGAAGACGAATTTCGTCGGCTGCATCTCGCCTCCGGCCCCTGGGTCGTCGTGCCCGATGAGCCCGCGCCAGCCCCGCCGCCAAAAGTCGTCGAGTGGTGGCGCTAACGAATCAACAACTTCATTTTTTTAAGAGAGGTACTGTTATGAAATGTTTCAGAATGTTGGCTTTGGTTTTCGGTCATTTGTCATTGGTCACTTGCCATTTGTTAATGGCGGGCGACACGGAAAGGGATGTTCCTCGCATCGCGGAAGCAGAAATTGCCCGCCGCGGGGCAATGGTGGAGCGCGTCGGCGGAGTGGAAGCATCGGACGACGCAGTCGGTGCAATCGCGCTGGCAATGCAACCGCCGGTGGATGATTCGCACAAGTGGTTGTTTACGCTGGTGACGACCAAGAACTGCTCCTGGTGCGACCAGTTGCGGCGCGATTTCGAGACCGATCCCAAGCTCAAAGCCTGGGTCAACACGAAGGACCACGCCCAATCGTGGGCTCACTGGCACGTGGTGCAGATCGAAGACCACAGCCAGACGTGGCGTTGGAAGGATTTTCGGCCCACAAGTTTTCCCGCGCTCATCGTGCAGCCACCGGTGAACGGCAGTTGGGGCGATCCCCACACGATCGTGTACGTGCGGCAGGGCTATCTCAAACCGGCCGAGCTCGATGCGGCCATTCGCCAGGCGATCCAGCTCTACTCAACGAAGATGTATCCACGGCGGTTGGCGTGGGCCGTTCAGCCGACCTCTTATGTGGCGACGAGTTCAGGAGGAATGCGCGACGAACACACCGGCGGCTGGAATCCGCCCGTTGCGCCGCCAGCGCCGCTGCCACCGGTTCCAGCTACGCCCAGCGCGCCCAGCGTTCCGCCGCAATATCCGCCGGCTCAGCCGGATCTGGGTGCGTTGCTGTTCCAATTGCTCGGTGGGCTGTTGGGTGGTCCCGCGCTTGCCAACTTCCTGCTCATCGCGATTCTCGCGTGGCAAGTCTATCGGGGCTATGCCAAGCGCGAGGGGATTCCACTCCTCGTCGATGACGCAACAGCAGCGCAGCTCACTGCGCTGTTGCAGACATTGCCGAAGTCGAACGAGCAGAAGTAGATTGTTCTGCCAAGTAGTTTTCAGGCGAGCGGGGGACGTAAGTCCCCCGGTAACGTCGAGATACCGGGAAGCTTACGCATCCCGCTCGCCATATATTTTCGCCAACGCGGCCATACTACGCCGCCGCCGAAACTTCTCGCTCATTCATGTACTGCATCAGCACCGCGGACAACTCTGTCATCGCGGCTAAATCTTCCAAGCGGCCTTCAGTGGCAAACAGTTGCCGCAAGTTGCCGAGAATGCGAGTGAGCCATTGGGCATGAGTCGGCGTGGTGAGCATGGCGTCGGTGCGCGGCAGCTTGCGCCCCGCGACGCGATCGATGCGGTCGAACGCCTCATTGCGATTGAGAACCTGGCCGCGGAAAAACGGATCGACAATCATCCAGGCGTTGTCGCAATGCACGCGCACCATGAAATGCCCCGGTGCATTGACGCCTTCGATCTTCAGACCGGCCCATTCGCCGACAACCTTGTAAAGGAGCGACAGAATAATTGGCAACCCGCGGCGCGTATCGAGCACGGCCGGAATGTAGCTGTTGAGCGCGTTGTAATAGCGTTCGAGATTGCCGGCGTACTCCTCTTCGTCGAACAAAACCGCGTGCATGTTGGCCAGAATGGCCGCGTCGCGCTGGCTGGGGGAGCGCTCGGCAACCCGCAGGGCCAAAACTCGCAACCGCTGCTCAACCCGCTGCGGATCGACATCGTCCAGGGCGTGCATCGAGATGCCAATCGCCGCCCGCAACAACCCTTCGGTCGTGTGCAGCACGGGCAACTGAGCCGTGAAGAACCGCAACGCCTCAAGCTGACAATGATTCTCACCGACCGGGCACAGAATGGAGCTTTCCATAAAAATCGCTTGATATGTGTTCGAGTTCGGAACTAGCGACACCGGGAAGGCCGTACGGACGCTCAGCGCTCGCGGCTGCGCGCACGATTAGCCCTCCAAATAGCTCCATTGCGATCTGCGCGAAAAACCGGGCCAGATTTTCGGAAATAGTTTGCGAGCGGCCAATTAAATAGCCACTTGCTAGCTGTTCTTAAGCTCGTTTTTGAAGCGCATTTTTCGCCGTAACCCGATGGCGGCAGCCAATTTAGTTGACCCTCGCCGGCCAGCTATCTAAGATGGAAGCAAATCCGAGGATCGGATTACTCGTCTCACGAGGCCGAACAGGGATAAGCTCGGCGACGCCTTATCAAAATATCCGGACAGAGAAGCGGTCGCGGCTAGCGGTCGAGCGCATCGTTAGCGATGTGTAGCTCCGTTTGTCCGTAGTCCTTGTCCCTCTTGTCTTAATCCCACTTGTCCTGATCAATAAAGTGGCCCATGGCACTTGAGGACAGCAAGACGCAGACGGCCAGCGTGCAAAGCCTCGCTGCGGGGGAACCTGTTTCCACCGCCACATCGGGACCGGTGATTCCCGCGGCCGTGGTGCCAGACGACAAGACGGTGATCTCCAAACGGCCCCCAGTGCCCATGGATGCCATGCCCGCCGTTCCCTCGCTGCTCAATCCTGGCGGATTGCTCACGGGCACGCGCTTGGAGCACTATGACCTGACTGAGTTTGTCGGCGGCGGTGGCATGGGCGCGGTCTATCGGGCAACGGATACACGCCTGGGGCGAACGGTGGCCGTGAAAGTGCTCTCGCGCGATCAAAGCGATGAAGAAACGATTCGCCGCTTTCGCAACGAAGCCCAAAGCGCCGCCCGCCTCGACCATCCCAATATCGCCCGCGTTTATTACGTCGGCGACGACCAAGGGGTGAACTTCATCGTCTTCGAGTTCATCGAAGGGGCCAATCTGCGGGACGAAATTGCGTCGCAAGGGCCGCTCGAATTGGAACAGGCACTCTATTACACGCTGCAAATCGCCGAAGCGCTCGAGCATTCATCCAGCCGCGACGTGATTCACCGCGATATCAAGCCCTCGAACGTGCTCATCACGGCGACCGGGCAAGTCAAGCTGGTCGATATGGGCCTGGCCCGGATGCACACAGTCGAGCCTTCGGCCAACGATCTTACGGCCAGCGGTGTGATGCTCGGCACCTTCGATTACATCTCCCCCGAGCAAGCCCGCGATCCGCGGGCCGCCGATGTCCGCAGCGATTTGTATTCGCTGGGCTGCACGTTGTTTTACATGTTGACCGGGCAGCCGCCGTTTCCTGAAGGCACAGCCCTGCAAAAACTGCTCCGTCACAACACCGATGAGCCGCCCGATCTGCGTCAGTTTCGTCCCGAGCTCAGCCCGCGCGTCACTGCAATCGTCGAAAAGCTCCTCGCTAAGAAACCATCGCACCGGCATCAAACACCAACCGAGTTGATTGCCGATATTCGACACGTCGGTCAGCAACTCGGCCTAACGCGCTTGACCGATTACGGCGGCACGGTCACGGTGATCGCTCCACCTTCCAATCAATGGATGGCCAGCGCCTTGCAGATTGCCGCGGCCTTCGGATTGCTCGTGATTTCAATTGCCGTGATGGAAACGGTGGCCGCCCCCAGGCAAACGGGCGAACTGACTCGCAAGGTGCGATTCAAGCAGCCGGAAGTGATCGCTGCTGCTGAAAACGCTCCGGATGGCGCGCCGGTACTTGCCAGCACACCGCCCGAGACGCAGCGTGCAGTCGCCCCGATAGCTTCCAGTGACCGCGCGATCGAGGCAACCGCTACCAAAACTTCCGACAACGAGCCAAGCGATCCTGAAACAACGCCCAAAGCGACCCCGGCCAATTCGGGCAACACGGCTGATTCGCCGCGTGCAGACGCTAGTACCAGCACGCCTCCGCTCGATACGCCGCCGGCGGAAACAACCGAAGGACCAAAAGCCATGCGGATCGTGGTGGCCCGCGAAGCGGCCACGCGACAGGCAGAAGCTCAGGTCGAGTTCGTTTCGTCGTTGGCCGATGCCTGCGCGCGAGCGGCCGAACTGGGCGTGAGCGAAATTGAGTTGCGTTACAACGGCCTCAGCATCGAGCGGCAACTAGAAATCGATCATTCGCGCCTCACGATTCGTGCCGCCCCCAGCTATCGACCCGTGCTAGTGTTTCAGCCGCAGGTGCAGTCGGGCGACGACGTGATGATCCGCCTGGCCGGTGGCAGCTCGTCGCACATCGGCTTTGAAGGGGTGGAATTGCGATTGGAATTGCCCGCCGACCTGCCAGCCAACGGCTGGTCGCTGTTTGCCATGAGTACGGGCCAATCGCTCGATTTGACGGAGTGCGTGTTGACCGTGGTCGATGGCGATGCGGACAGCCCATCGATTCACGATCAGGTATCGATGATCGCGGTCAATCGCCGCCGAACCGGCGACATGATCACGATGGCCGATGCCCAGGTGGCGATGGGCCAGCAAGCAAGAATCAACCTCGATCGCTGCATCGCGCGGGGCGAAGCGAGTGTTGTGTGGCTGAACGACGAGACTCCGCTCACCATTCGATGGAATCAAGGGCTCCTCGTCACGACGCAGCACCTGCTGGTGACCAGCGGCTCGGCCAGCGAACCGCAGTACTACGATCAGATCGTGCTGGACCTGAAAAATGTCACCGCGTTTTGCCGCGAAGGGCTTTATTTCTTGCGGCGCGGGCCGGGCAAAGCGTTTCAGTTTCACGTCAACGCTTATGCCGAGCAGTGCGTGTTCGTTTCCGACACCGCATCGCCGCTGTTCGAAATGGTTGGCCTCGTGAATCCGCCCGAGCAAGACGAATTGCAATCGACGGGCGAGGGCAATCGATTTTCGCCGGCCGACATGCCGTTCCTCTTCGTGCGGCAAACGATGGGCAGTGAGCCGCAAGTTTTCAAGCTCGGCCGCCGCTGGTCGAGCGAAACGCGGTCGCAAGCGGGAGTTCCCTGGCTCCACGCGCCGCCGCTCAAAACTCCCGCCCATGAAGCGGTGAAACGGGACTTTCTGATCGACGAATCCGGCGACGGCCGTCCGGGATTCGCTCCGCTGTTGTTGCCCGAGGCGGGTTCATCAGCCGTGGTAGGAACCGCATCGCCTACATCTTAGAATGCCCGTCGCGTGTTTTCGGCTCGTGGCATTCTTTCATGGTTGAGGGTCGCTCATGGTTCGCGCGTGCTTGCGTTTGGCGGCAGTGGTGTTGATTCTGGTTGTAAGTAATCGGGGATTCGCGCAGACCCTCGAGCGTCCCAATATCATCCTGCTCTTCACTGACGATCAGGGCTACGGCGACGTCGGCTGCTTTGGCGCAAAGGACTTCAAAACTCCCAATCTCGATCGGCTGGCCAGCGAAGGCACGCGCTTCACCAGTTTTTACGTCGCCCAAGCGGTCTGCACCGCCTCGCGCGCGGCGCTCATGACCGGCAGCTATTCCAACCGTGTCAGCCTGTTCGGCGCGCTAAACCACGAAAGCAACGTCGGCATCGCCGAATCGGAGTTGCTGTTGCCTGAAATGCTCAAGAGTGCCGGCTACGCGACCGCGATCTACGGCAAATGGCATCTGGGCCACCGTGAAAAATTCCTGCCCACCCATCACGGCTTCGATGAATTCCTCGGCCTGCCGTACTCCAACGACAACGGCCCGCTGCACCCGGTTGTGAAGACGATTCCCAGCCTTCCGTTAATCGAGAACGAGAAAACAGCCGAGCTCGATCCCGATCAATCGCAATTCACCCGCCGCTTCACGGACCGAGCCATTCGCTTCATCGAGAAGAACAAAGACCGGCCGTTTTTTCTGTACGTGCCGCACGTCATGCCCCACGTGCCGATCTTTGCCTCCGAAAAATTCAAGGGCAAATCCGGCACGAGTCTGTATGGCGACGTGATCGAAGAGCTCGATAGCGGCATCGGCGAAGTGCTCGCCACGATCGAGAAAAACGGCCTCGCCCAGAAGACGCTTGTCATCTTTTGCACCGACAACGGGCCGTTTTTGTCCTACGGCAATCATGCCGGCAGCGCCGGCCCGCTCCGCGAGGGCAAGCTCACGACGTTCGAAGGGGGCATCCGCGTCCCCTGCATCATGCGCTGGCCGGGCCACATTCCCAGCGGCCGCACCTGTGGCGACTTGCTCAGCACGCTCGATTTTCTGCCAACGTTTGCCAAACTGGCCGGCGGAAAGCTCTCCAGCAACAAGATCGACGGGCAAGACCGCTGGCCCCTCATCGCCGGCCAGCCTGGCGCGCAGCCGCGCGAGACCTTCTATTACTACGCCGGTGACGAACTGCAAGCCGTCCGCAGCGGCCCGTGGAAGTTGCACCTCCCGCACGAATACCTTTCCCCCTCCCAGCCCACGGGCAAGAACGGCAAGCCCGCCAACTTCGAAAACCTCAAGCCCGAATCGATGGCCATGTCCGGCCTCCGCGGCATCGCCAGCCGTCACGGCTACGTCGTAAAGAAAATCGAGCAAACCCTCTACAACCTCGACGACGACCTCGGTGAAGCCCGCGACGTTTCTGCCCAGCATCCCGACGTCGTCCAGCGGTTGTTGAAATTGGCAGAGGACGCTCGCGTCGATTTGGGTGACTCGCTCACCAAACGCCCAGGCACCAACATCCGACCGTGCGGCAGCCTGTAGCCATGCAACGGTGGGCCGGCGCGAGCTGCGCTCTCTCGTCCCACCCTACAGCGTCGTGAGCCGCTCAAATAGAACGCGCGCTTCAGCCATCCAGGTCAGGCTTTGCTGGCGGAGCCGGTCGGGATTGCCGTGGCCCAAGAGGAGTGCGAGCCGCTGCATGTCGGCTGCGCCAGCCGGCAAGTCATGCCGCTGGGCCATATCGAGCAGCCGCACGCCCGATTCGACCCGCCGCAAAAAGCGGTAGGCATCGCCGAGTGTCGTTGCGGCATCCGGCGGCAGCGCGCCCGCCGCACCCAACTCAGCCACGGCCGATTGCGTGCTGGTGGTCAGCACCGCCGGGGTTTTTGCCGCGTGCTGCAGTTGCAGGAGTTGCACGAGAAACTCTACATCCAGCGCGCCCCCCGGCCCGCGTTTCAGGTTGTGTGGCGCAGCGCCCACTTCCAATTGCAAACGCGTGCGCCGCAGTTCGGCCCAGTCGCTGGCTTGGCTGGGCCGCTCCACAATCAACTGCTGGTTCAACCGAGCGATCGACTCTCCCGCGGCGGCATCGCCAAACACCGGCCGGGCCTGGCACAGCGCTCGCCATTGCCACAGCGATGCCGTGCCACCCTGAAAATGCTTGGCGTAATCGTCAAACGTCATTGCCAGCGCGCCGCCAACGCCGATCGGCCGCAGCGGCATCTCGACCGTGTACAGCCGCCCCTTCGCGGTCAGCTCGCCAAGTTGCTTGATGATCCGCTGTGCAAGCTGCGTGAAGAAATGGTTATTCGCCGTCTTCTCCTGCCGGCGCGAGCGGCCCGTCGGTCGCGTCGTGCCGTCCGCCTCGTACAAAAACAGCACATCCAGCGGGCTGTGATAGTTCGGCTCGCGTCCGCCGAGCTTTCCCAGGCCAAGAATGACCAATCGCGCTGGCTCCCCTTCGAATGGCCCCGGCCCAATCGCCGGCTGGCCATATTTCTCCACCAGCCGCTCGAATTCAATCCTGGCGACGTGGGCTAGGCAGGTCTCCGCCACATCGGCCAGCGACTCGTGTGTCCGATCGATGTCTTCCTTGCCAAGAATATCGCGCACGCCGATCCGCAAATGCTCCGCATTCTTGAAATCGCGCAGCACACTCAGGGTATCGGTCGTGCCGCGGCACAACTCGGCCAGCGTCGCTTCCAAACCGGGCCGGCTGGGCAGCTTATCGAGCTGCAACGAATCGACCAACTCGTCGATCATGCCGGGATTGGTCGTCAGAATGTCAGCCAGGTAAGTGCTCGCCGTACACAGCCGGACATACAGATCGAGCGACGGCGGGTGAAACCGAAACAAATCCCACAACACGCCCTTGCCGCCCAGCGACGAGCTGACACGCACCAAATCGCTCAGCGTGCGGTCCGGCTGCGGCGTGCGGCCGATGGCACAGAGCAACTGCGGCAAAATCGTCGCCAGCAAATGTCGGCAGCGGCGCGTCGAAAGAAACGCGACCTGCTCGCTGGCCAGATCATTGAGCATCGCCAGCGCCTCCGCCGGCTGCTGAAAGCCAAACGGGGCCAGTGCCGCCCGCACCTCCGCTGCCGGCGGATTAGGATCGAGCAACAGCTCCACTTCGCGTGGCGGCGGCGGCTCTTCCGCAAAAGCGGACCGCAACAGCTTTTCCAGAGTCTGCCAGGTGCGAATCAGCCGCTCGCGCAGCACCCGGCTCAGCGCCTCGGCATCCTTCGCCTCGAATTGACGGGCGATCGAATCGACGAGCAGCGCATCGTCGGGCAATACACTCACGCCCAAACCCGCCGCGATTTGAATCCGATGCTCGACTTGCCGCAAAAAGGCATAGCTCGCGCTCAATTCGGCCCGCTCCGATGGCGTGAGCGTTCCGGCTTGTTCCAGGCCGGCCAGCGCATCAAACACGCCACGGTGCCTGACCGCAGGCTGATCCCCCCCCGCCAAAAGCTGCAACAGAACGATGGTCGCTTCGATATCGGCCAGCCCGCCACGTCCCCGCCGAGCATCTCGCCAATCTTCCTGATGAACACTTGCCGCCAGCAAGATCCGCCGCTTCAGCGCTCGGATGCCCGTCTCGTCGGCCTCATTCAAATAGCGGCGATAAACCCACGACTCCAAACGGTGCAAGACATCGTCAGCCAGCGCGAGATCACCAGCGATCGGCCGAGCTTTGAGCAGTTGCCCACGATGCCACGTGCGGCCAAAGCTGTCGAAGCCGGCCACGCAATCGTCCGTCGTGTGGGCCAAGAGCTTGCCGCGACTCTCCGGCAACGGCAAAAATTGCGCCTCGCAACCTGCATCGACGAGCAAGCGACGAACCGATCGAGCAACGCGCTCAAAATGCTCTCCGGCACTCGCGACCGCCGCCGCGTTCCCTTTCGGCGGATCATAAACGAACAGCAGCTCCAGCGGCAGCGCATAGCTCGCCTCGCCGCCTCCCAGTTGTCCCGCCGCAATGATCGCACAACGGGCCTCACTCGCATGTCCGCGCGCTGCATGCCCATTTCCATTTTCGCGTGTGCGGTGTAAGGCGGCAGTCAGCGCCGCCTCAACCAGGGCCTCCCCCAGGTTCGATAGCTCCTGCAGCACGACCTCCAGCGACTCGTGCTGCGCCACTTCGCGATAGGCAATTCGCAACAGATGCCGCCGCAGCAGCCGCGACAGCGCCGCCACCGCCGATTCCTCATCCTCCAAAGACTCGACCTCACCAACCGCTTCAGCAATCAATATCTCGCGGCTGATCGGTCCCTCATCTGCCTGCCGCAACAGGTCAAACGCCTCCGGGTCTTCCACGAGCAAATCCGCCCACTGCGTCCCCAGCGACAGGGCCGCCAGCAGCACCGAAATCGCCGCCGGATCGCGATCGAACAGCGCCGCCAAACCGAGCGGACTGCGCACGGCAAAGAGATAGCGACTAAAAGCAGCCAGCACCGCGTCGGGATCGGCCGTCTTGGGCAACTGTTTGCCCAACTGCTCGCACAGCACCGCCAACAAATCCAGCGTCAGCCCCGTCTCGGCCAACTCCAACAACAACTGCTGCGCCCGCGGCACATTCCGCAGCCGCCACGCTTGTAAATGATCGGCCGCGGCGTGCGGCTGATCCAAAACGCTAACGAGCGTCGAGATTTCCATTCGCAGAACAAACAATGCGCGCGAGGAAGTGACCGTCAAGCAGCGCGGGAGAGACGCGGCGGGAAACAACAATCATAACCCAGAAACGGCGTCGCGTCTTGAAGGATAGTCGTCTTTCGCTCCGCGAAAGAAACGTGCTTTCGCGGAGCGAAAGCCGACAAATTGGGCATTTCCGCTACCCAATAGCCGTCCATTTCTTCACATCGCTCTTGATCGTCAGCCACCGCGCCATCAGCGCGTCTAGCGCTGCGGACGACGTCGCCAGCCCCGCCGGTTTCCCACTGCCCGCTGGCGCTTGCAACGCCAACAGCAAAGAATCCTCCGGTTTCGTGTAGGGATCAGCCTGATTCAAATCGACCGAATACCCCAAGTCGGCCATGGACGCGATCGAAATCACGCTCAGCGGATTCACAGTGCCGGGGCCAATGAACCCCGTCATTAATTCATTGCCAAAAATCGACTCCCGCCAGTGGGAATCGGCGGTTCCTTGCAGGCCCGTGTTATCCACCGGTACGCCCGTCGCGGTCTCATCAAAAACGTCGTTATAAGCCGCCAGAGCCTGCGCGCCCGTGAATGTCGGATCGTCGGTTCCCCCGCCTGCCAGCAAGCCCTTCGTCTCCCAAATCGAACCGAAGCCCAGCACATGCGCGATCTCATGCACCACCGAATCGAGCAAGCTCCCTTCCGCTTGAACGATCGGCAGGTCCGCCCGATCGAACAGCATTACTCCATACGACGGCAAACCCGATCCTGCGCGAAATTCCAGCGGTGCCGCGCCTCCAATCGTGGCACCCACGCCATCGATATCGAACGTGGCGACATCGATCAGCAAATCGTCCACCACGACGCTGCTGCTGGCCCCCAGGGGCACAACACTCGCGCTCGGCAAGTCAGCGGTAATAATGCTCTGCCAGCGATCTGCCGCCTGCTGAAAAGTCGCCACCTGGCTGGCCGTCATTCCGTCAAACTGAAATTGAATGTTGAAATTCGCCGCCGACGGCGGATCGATCGTGAGCGAATAATCGGCGTTCTTCGCGCCGCTCTTGCCCAGGACATGCACGTAATACGTCCCCGCCGCCCGTCCCGCCAACGAAATCTGCTCGCTATTGCCGCTGCCATTTGAAGAACCGATCTTCTTCCCGCTGGAATTGAACAGCTCCAAATTCAGATTGCCCCGCACATTGGCAAACTGGATTCCCACCGAGTCCGCTGCCGTTCCCGTGGCCGTGGTACTAAAGCGATACCAATCGTGGCTGTCGAGCAAAACCAGGTTGGAGATCGTTGCGGCTGACACAAAAGTGCCCAAGTTGCTGGCGGTGGCTCGTGTGTCGTTTTGCTCGAGTACATCATCCCCGTTGAAGTCCAGAAAGTATTCGGGATTACTGGCCCCTGCAAAGCCAAATACACGGACGTAGTATGTGCCCGCAGCTAAACCAACCAAGGAAATGGCTTCGCCGTCGGAACTGCTGGTCGAGCTGCGCAGCTTCTTGCCTGAAACATTATACAGCTCCATGTCCAAATCGCCTTCGGCATTCAGAAAGCTGATGCTGACGCTGCTGAGCGTGCCTTTGGCCATCGTGAATCGAAACCAATCGTTCCCATCAATTAGCGACAGTGGCCCAAACGCAGTCGATCCACTCAACCGTCCCAGTTCAAAAGCCGTGCGCAACGTGTCGTTGTCTTCCCCCGCATCATCGATCGAAAAGCTATCCGACGCATTAGCAACCAGCGCGTTGCCAGCCGAATCGGTAATGCCCGCTCCCGAGGCGACCAGCGTCAGCACATAGCTCCCCACGGTGTTCGTCACGCTCGATAAATCCAGCGTGTAGCTCGCCCCGCTTCCCGCCAGCGGCACAGAACCCAGTGAAACCACCGTCCCGTTTCGCGTCAGCCGAAAATCCGAAACGCTGACGCCAGTAACCGCTTCGCTGGCACCGGCGGTCCCTTCCCTGAAGTTGATCGTCACCAAACCGACGGCAATCGTCCGCGGATCGGGCGAAACGTCCACGATATCGGCGGTGGGAGCCGTTAAATCGTTGGACCACGTATCGCTGGCATTGACGGCCAGCGCTAAACCGTTCGTATCGGTGATGCCCGAAGTCGAGGCATTCAGCGTCAGCACATAAGTGCCCGCGGCCGTCGTCGCGGTCGTCAAATTGTTCAGCGTATAGTTCGCTCCCGTGCCACTCACGGTCACGCCCGTCAATGCGACGTTCGTTCCATTCCGCGTCAGCGTGAAATCGGCCGTATCGACCCCCGTCACCGCCCGATTGAACGTAATGGCCACCGAGGCGACGGCCGCATTTCTCGGATCTGGCGAAACAGCCACAATGGTGGCCGTGGGGGGCGTCGAATTCATCACCCAAGTGTCGCTAGCATCCGTCGTAAACACGTTGCCAAACGAATCTTCAATTCCCGACCCCGACGCCACCAGCGTTAGCACATACGTCCCATCGGTCGAAGTAACGCTCGACAGATTCAGCGAATAAGCCGAACCGCTCCCGCTCACGGTCAGAGCGCCAAGATTGACGGGCGTCCCGTCGCGCGTCAGCGTGAAGTCGTTGATATCCACCCCCGTGACCGACTCACTGAAATTGATCGCCACATTGCCCACGAACGTCGTCCGTGGATCGGGCGAGATATCGACGATGTTAGCCGTCGGCCCCCCCACATCGATCGACCAGCTATCGATCGCATCCGCCGCGAGCGGCACATTCAAGCCATTAATAATGTTCGATCCGGCAGCTTCGAGCCGCAGGATGTAATTGCCACCATCGATGGTGTAGCTGGCCAGATCGATGGCCCACGTAGCCCCGGAGCCCGTCACCGGGGCAAAGGTCAACGGTACGTCGGTGCCGTCGCGTGACAAAGCAAAGTCGCTAGCGTCAACGCCGCTGACGGCCTCGCTGAAATTGACAATGACCAACCCAACCGGAGTATCCCGCGGGTCGGGCGACACATCCTCAATATCTGCCAACGGAGCCAAGAGGTTGCGGGTTTCGAGTGCTTCCATACGCAAGCGGCGCGTCCGCAACGTGCTGCTCTGTCTTCGCTTCCGCCGCGAAAAGGGATTGCCTGTACTCAAGTTAGCGGCTCCGAAATCTGGATCAGATGCAAATGCCTAGTTAATCAATAGAGATTGACTATTAGAATTCGCAAAGCCCTCACATGCAACAAACTGCGAGAAAATGGGTAAAATGGGAAATCAGCGATGACTTTCTCTTTTACGGGGACTATCACCAGCATTCCTTTCGTAGTGATGGCAAACAACCGTGGCGACGAATCTAACCGTAAGGGTGTTACCGCCAATGCCGGCGGCAGCATGGCCATTGAAGGACCAAGCGGTGTCAAACTGCCCTAAAATCATGATGACCCGTCATTGGTTGGCGACCTTGCTGATTTTGCTATGCAGCGCGCCATTAGCTGCGCAAGTCACGCAGCCGGTATGGTATCCACCGCTCAGCCTCTATGGCCGCCCCGTTGCTCAGCCGTTCTTTGATTTTCCGAACTGGGCTCGCTATTCCAATTGCCGGCCTGCGCCCTTGGCCTGGGGTTACGATCCGTTCGTTAATTACGGTCCCTGTGACTGCTCGGCTGATTTTCCGACCGTCGCCTGCCCTGGCGATTTCGTAGCGCATCGGCCCAGCAGTTGGTACTTCAACGTCGATTTCGCTCCGCTCACCATGGACCGGCTCGACGGCCTGGAACTGGCCCGCGTGGGACCAACCGGCGCAACCGTGTTGACCACGGAAGACCTGCGGACCGAATTTGCCCCCGGCGGAAAATACACCATCGGCCGCCGCATCTTCGATTGCTATCGTCTTGAAGGCACGTACACCGGCTTTCACAGTTCGGAAGACGAGCGTTTGGTGGTCAATAGCTCCGGCAACAGCCTGGGCGGCGTTGGCAACCTCTCGACCTATCTCTCCGGCTTCACCAATCCCATCACCGTGGGCTTGGACGGAGCTAATTTCGTCTCGGCCGCGGTTCGCAACGAATTTCAAAGCGGCGAAATCAACCTTCGCTACTGGGGCGACATGCCCCCTGGCCCGTTCGACGTATCGGTATTGGTCGGTGCGCGGTACATCCGCATTGATGATCAATTCAATTTTGTCAGCCAGGCCGATCAGCCAGCCGGTCCCGGCACCACGGTCGATATGCAGACCAACACGGTCAACGACATGTGGGGCGCTCAAATCGGCATTCAGTTCGACACGTTGGTTACCGCTCGCTGGTGGCTCGATGTCGATCTGAAGGGTGGCATCTTCAGCGACCGCGTGGACCTCACGACCTTATCGACCGTCAACGGCACGCCAACATTGATCACCGACACCCGCGACCGCACTGTTTGGATGGGCGACATCTCGCTGGTTG
>JANNTN010000890.1:0-4392 GCA_031394445.1 Anatilimnocola sp. | reverse complement strand
ACCAGAATCGGGCGCTGGCCCGCAAGCTGATTCTCGCGAAGCTCGCCCGACTCGAAGAAGAAAAACGCGAGGCGGAGGACGCCGTCAAATACAAGACGCGCGCCAAGGTTGGCTTCGGTTCACAGATTCGCAACTACTTCTTGCATCCATCGCAGCGCGTCAAAGACAGCCGCACCGGCTATCTGGAACACAACTTTCAAAACATCCTCAACGGAAACCTGCAAGGGTTTCTCGACGCCTACCTGAAGTGGCGCATGAAGGGCGAATTGGCCGGCAGCGTGGGGGATGACGAATAGAGCGGGGGCGCGGTTCCCGCCGAGCCCCACATTAGTACGGAACGCGGAGTACGGAATGCAGAATGAGGCGATTGAGTCGATCGGCTTTGGCGGAAGTCGCCTCCGCGTTGAATTCGTCTGGCAAACCGATCGGTATGGCCACGTCATCTCGTTGATCGATAGTCTCGGCACAGTGCTCCCGTTGCTGGAGTCGATCGAAGGCGAAACAGCTAGCGCCTGGCCAACCAGCCCGCCTTTCCAAAGCCTGATGATGCACACGCTGAACGATGGCCGCCCCGCCGCGCTGCTCGTCGGCATGGCTAGTGCAAACCACTGGTCCGCCAGCATGGAAGCCGCCGCTGATCAATCGCTGATCTTCGACATTGCCTGCCGGCACGCTTCGGGGCCAGCTTGGCTATGTAGTCGTTATAAAATCGTAAACGCTGCCGCTCAACGACTGCTGTTCACCGCTGACACCGCCCGCATCGATAGCAATGGGGAAGTGATAGCGATCGAGCCAGAGTCAAAAAATCAGCAAGCCGCCACGACTCGTTGGCGATACACGATCACGGCCGAAAAGGAATAAAATCGATGCCGGCTTTAGCGTTGCTGAACTGCCGGCCGGGAGGTAGCCGCCGCCATGCGCTCGGGAACCGTCGCCGAGATCCTTGCGAATTGTTCGCGTACGGGCGGATCGACTTTTTCTAGTTTTCCGGCCAGCCGTTGCACGCCACTGTTGTTTTGTTCGGCCGTTTGCGACAGCTTGGACGCGAACAGACACGATTCGCGAAAATTGGCCGCCGCGACTTTGCCCACCCAGGGGGATAACGTGCGGGCCACGGCATCCGCCGCGAGATTATCGATTTGCAAAAACAAATCGAGCCGGCTGCCCACGACTGGCCGCCGGTCCTGCCCATAGGCATAGGCTGAGCGGAGACACATCACGCAGCGCCCCATCACCTTGTGCTTCAGCAGCGACCCTTCGTAATAGCCGTCGCTATAGATGATATGCGTGTCGTTGGTGCCATACACGAGCTCCACGTCGCAAGTCGTGCCCGCACCGTCGCTGCCCTTCCAGAGGTAAGGCCCTTGTCGGTCGGCGGTCATGTTGGCAACCTCCATGAGCTGCCAAATATTCACGACGACTTCGGGGTTGCGAATCAGAAAAATATGCAGTGTCGGATCGCAGGTTACGGAGTTTTGCGGCATGCGGCGAAAGATTGTGGGCTTCTCGCACACCGCCATGATCTTGCGGCGCGTTTCGGAGGTTAATTCGTTCAGCGGCAGCGCGGCGATCGCGTCTTCACGCGCTTGCTGCGACGAATCGGCCTCTTCCTGACTCGCCGCGCAGCTACGCCGAGGCGCGAGGGCGGCGGAGAGCAGGCCAAGGCCGCTCGCGAACAAACTGCGGCGAGACAATTGCCCGCAGGAGCTTGTTGCTTCCGCCGGTTCATACAAATTTCCCGTACCCGCATGGGAATACGGAGTCCCGCGCTTGCGCATGCTTGCCCCCCAGCCCATCGAGCGCATTCCACGAAAACGTAGCGGCTGTTTCGTCCAATTCGTTTGGAAAAAACACCGCCGCTAGCGCTATTCGTCCGTGCGACACGCACTAACCGCGGCTGCCGCTATTCAAGCGGCAAACTCTGCCGGTCATTCAAAATCTTCGGCAGCGGCTGACCTGAAGGGTCAGGAAAACCTTAGCGAATAGCGGCCATAGAGGGCCTCGCAGCTAGCGATGTGATTGCTTGCGAAAATCTGCTATCTGCGAAAAAAGAGGCGCTAACGGACTGCTAGCGCAAGTGATTGTCGATTTCGACGACGCGTTCGGCCATGAGATGGGGCCGTTTTAATTCTTCCAGATATCCGCGGCGTCCGAACAGCCCGACTTGCTTGTTGAGGTAGCGGTTCAGGTTGAGGCCTGGTGACGGAGAAATAAATGCCAGCGGTTGCCCTTCGGCATCGACCACGGCGAACGGGGCGGCGGGCTTATCCCCTTTGCGCGAAACGACCGGCTTGAGCCAGCCTTGCGCGTCATAACGCGGGTCGGCCAGGCTACCGCTCGCCGCGGATTTGTCTGTGTTTGATGAGTTGGGCGTCGCCGAACCGCGGGCCAGGGCTGGCGTTGAAGGCTGAAATGCATCTTCAAATTGGTTGATCTTTTCGAGCGTCAGCCGGGCGCGGCCACGGGCGACCGGATCGGCCCCATCTGCAACCAGTTTTTCCACGCGACTCCGAAGTGCGGCCAGATTCCATTCCGAACGATCACGCGCCACCATCTGCGACAAATCGACCTCGATCTGATCGAGTTGGCGGGTGATTTCCGTGGAAGCCAATCCACTCAAGACAGCTTTGGACGAGGAGGACTGTGACGTGGGCAATGAGTTCGTGGCAATCCGCGTGGGGGGATCGAGCCGCGTGCGGCTAGGCAGCGATGCCGCTGGCGCTGCGACGATCCCGGTCGGCGTTCCTTGCTCCGAATCGCGGCGTTTGCGGGGGACAAAGCCATCTGGCGAGAGCGAGCGATTCTCGGGAACAGTCGTCGGAGCGACCGTCGTTGTGCGATATTGTGCTTGTTCGACTCCTGAGCCGACTCGTGTATCGCGCTTCTCCTTGTCTCGATTCACGATGTCACGCAGGGCAATTGCGTTTCCCGGCAATTCGATTCGCCGCGGCTCTGCCTCTACAAGGGCTGGGGCAACTTCCGCATCGTCCTCAGTTGGGGGCGGTGCCAAGGGTTTCTGTCGGCTCACATCGCGCAGGTGTACCCAGCGAAACTCGCCAGCCGGTGGGGCGATTTTTAGCCACTTGCGCTCGGAGCCGCTGTTGGCGGTGATGGTTTTTTCTGACTCGATCTGTACCAGCTCACCCGTTTTGAGCGTGATTTGTTGGCGATGCTCGCCGACGTGTTCCGTGGCAGTGCCGATCCAAACTCCCGTCGGCTGCTTCACGCGACCGACCTCGCCACTGCCTGCCTGAACCTCATCCAGCCGTTCTATGAATTCGCTGGGAACCCAGCTAAACGAACCCTCGGGTGGACGAATTGCTAGCCATCCAGACAGCTCTTCGCGATAGATCTCTACTTTTGAACCCCAGCTCAATCTCTCGGTGGTGTAATAGCGGTGCCCCGGCCCGGCCACGACCTCGGCCTGATCGACGCACACGAAGGCTTCGTAGGGATAGCCCTCGTCCGCCCCTAGGGCAGTGGCACTCCACGCCGTCAGGATGGCGACCAGGGCAATCGTTAGTTGTCGAACGGGCATGGCTCGCCTCCGGCGGAGCGCAAGAAAATATACTTCGGCGGCGGACTTGTATCCGCTGACGGCTGATGGCTCAAGAGCGGTGTGTGCTAGCGGGTTGGTGACTTGGCTGGAATGGTCGCAATTGGGTGAGCAGGCCCTAACCGGGGGATAGTAGAGGATGGCCGGCGAAAATGTTGTTTGCGTTTTGGTGCGGATGCGTCTCCGTAAACCATTGGCAGTTCGAGGTTTGCGTCTAATTGCCAGGCCGTTCATGCGGCATAGGGCTAGTACTACTAGCAGAGGTAGAAGGGCTGGGTGAGCAGGGCGCGAGAGGTAAGCGTCGCTCTGGTGAGTTCGTGCCCGGATTTTTCTTGGTAGTTTTGGGGGGTGAGTGAGGGGGGGCAGAAAAAAAGTGTGTCGCTAAGTGCTGGGGGCGCTTGAAGTTGGGAGAAGGAGCTTGATGAGGGGGCGGTGAGGGGTTGGTGAGTGTTTGGCGCTTTGTGGTGAGGTTTGGTGAGTTCTTGGGGAGGAAGCGGAGGTGGGCTGAGGGTTGAGGGAGCGGGGGTGAGTTCTTGGGACATGGAGACTCAATTCAGAATTCAGAATGCAGAAATTGAACGCTAGTACACGTGTTGGTATTTACTCAAAAGCATCGAGGGTTGGCAAGGAAGTTGTTGTCGGATTTTGGGGTTGAGCGCGAGTTGAGCGAGCGCAAGTTGTTGGGAGAGAGGGGTTAGCGGCGGAGGAAATATTTTTTAGTGGGTCAGGTCGAGTGGACTAGTGCCACGATTCCTAAATGGCGACGGATGGGAGGGCGGACTTGGTCAGTTTGAACTTGGAGACGAAATGCGGTCGGCGGTGGGGCGGGCAGAACG
>JANNTN010000888.1:0-1385 GCA_031394445.1 Anatilimnocola sp. | reverse complement strand
CCGCGACCATTGGTCGCGGTACCTCTCCTACACATGATCCGGCAAATTCCCCGCCGCATCAAACGCCAGCGGCCGCGGATCGGCAATGATTTCCAGATCGCTGCGTTCCCTCGCTTCGTTGAGATACGCGACGCCGCACTCCACTTCAGCCACTTCCAGCGTGTTGTGGGTCCACATCAGCCTGGCATCAGGCGGTTCGGTCAATCCAATCGTCGGCAGCGCGGCATCGAGGCATTCGCGATCGCTCGGATAGTCCAGCGGCAGCATCGCCCCCGTGGGATGGCCCCCCGTCAGGCAATTAATCCGCGTAATATTCGCGTCCATCTTCTCGATGCACCGGCTACGGCAAAACTCACTGATGCCGATGCCGCACGCATTGCCATGCGTCGCCTCGGTCAGGTCGCGAATGATAATCCGCTTGATCTTCGGCCACTCGTTCTCAGCCGCGACGTGATCGTTGAATTTGCGGCCCACGACATTCGTATCCATCCCCGTGCCGCTGATATTTTTGCCAATCTGGTCGAGCAAAAGAATATCCGCCGTCTTGAACGGCAGCCGCGGAATCCACTGCTTGGCCAGCACGAGCAATTCCCGCTCGCGCTCCTCGAACTCGTGCGGCGCAACCGCTTGAATCTTGGCGGTCTTGTCATAAGCGTTTTCGACCACGCCCAATCCGGCCACGATTCGGCATTTTGCAAACACCTCACGGGCCACGCTGCGAACGATCTGCCCAAAACTGTAATTCATGATCGCCCGGTGATAAATCTTCGCCCCTTCATGCTTGCCCAGGCCGATCAGCATCATCTTCATCAGGCCCGACTCGATGTCGCCGACAAAACTCGTGTGCGGCTTCACGCGACCAACAACAAGCACGTGGTCGGCACCAAACGCGTGCTTATCAAAATGCACCGGAAAGCCCTCGGCCGCCTGGCACACGATCACCGTCTCCATGCTGGCCCGAATCGGACAGCCGCAAAATGCTTCCGTCACGCCATAGCCTTCGATCAACCCGCGCTGCCCCTCCGGTGTGCCGCCCCCGTGGCTCCCCATCGCCGGCACAATGAACGGCTGTGCCCCCAGCGACTGAAAATGCGCGACCGCCGACTTGATGATGAGCGCGATATTCGCCACCCCCCGGCTGCCCGCCGTAATCGCCACCGTCTGTCCCGGCTTCACAGCTTGGCCCAGGTTCAGCCGCGACAACTCCGCAGCCACCGTCGCCGGAATCTGATCGATCGGCAACGTCGGCGATTCAAAAGATTGACGAACGCGAAAAGTATGAGGGTATTGCGACATGGTCAGGCCCAGATCGAGATAGAAGGCAACTTAGCGTTGATTATAAGCAGAGCGGTTGCCAGGTGTGATGGCGATTTGGGTTTAACACA
>JANNTN010000882.1:0-15654 GCA_031394445.1 Anatilimnocola sp. | reverse complement strand
CCAGCCATTGGCACACCACTTGCTCTTTAGCCTGCCAATCAAATGAAGCTGTCCTTTCTGCACATCGGAAAGGGGGCACTACCATGACAAAACACGCTGAAAAACGACGACCAACTCCCATCGTCCACCACCCGTCGGACGCCCTCGATTTCTTCGGCTGCTACGATTCCAGCAACGATGCCTGGAAATCATTCGACCACATCATTAGCCAGCAGCTCCAGCACTTCGAGCACAGTCATCCGCATTACCTGCAAAAGGTCGAAGCCACCAGCCGCCGCTCCTCCCTCGCCGACTCCCACTGAGGCGCACCTCGTTCCCAAGCTCTGCTTGGGGACGCCCCTCCCCGAAGCTCCGCTTCGCCTCTCCGTAACAGCTAAATCGGCTCCACATCCGTAGCCAATTCCCGCATCCCCCGATGCGCCATCGCCAGCACCAGCAGCCCCGCAATCGTCAGCCCCACCCCCACCGCCAGCCACGGCGACAGGGCCTCGCCAAAGATCAGCACTCCCGCCACGGCGGCCAGCGTCGCCTGCGTCGCGTTCAGGGCGTTCACATACACCACACTGGTAAGCTGTAGCGACTTCGTCAGAGACAAAAACGCCAGGGTGTTGCACAATCCCGCCCCCAGCATCAGCCACATTTGTTGCCAGTTGTCGCCAACATTCCAGCCTGGCCAATGCGCAACCACGTGATCAGCCCCAGTGCCACGAGCCCCACGATCGACACCGTAAACAGCGTCGCCGGCAGCGGTGCCCCCCGCGTGATGCAATACCGCAGAATCACGTTCAAAATCGAATACGCCACCCCCGACCAACACGCCGCCGCCACACCCGCCACCACGCGCCACAGCGGCACCTCCGAATGCACCATCGCCTGCCCCGCCGCCTGCGCCCCCAGCGACAACACACAAATCGCCGCCAATAGCAGAGCCAAAGCCATCGCCGCTTTCGGCGTCACCGGCTCATGCAAAAAAATCCGCCCCAGCGTCGCCGCCCCCAGAATCATCCCTCCCAGCGACAGCGGCACCGTCAGCGCCACTCCAATCTGCCCCAGCGCCCATTGAAACGAGATATTCCCGCCGAGCTGCCCCATCAGCCCCCCCACCGCAATCGCCGCCAGCACCGGCAGCGGCGGCAGCACCCTTTGCCCCCTCCAGGCAAAAACCGCGATCACTCCCCCCATGATCAGCACCGTCGGCACGGCCTTCACAGCCGAAACCCACACCGGATCGCACGTATCCACCGCTCGTAGAAAAGAATTCGAGCACGTATAGACGAAAGCCGAGAACAGCCCGTAGAACGTCCCCAAAACATGCGGATCGACAATCGCGATCGGGCCAACTGACTCTCTCGTTCGGGCATCCACCCCCGCATTGTAACAAAACACCCTCTCCCCGTTCAGGCACCGACGGCTGGTTTCCCAATGCGTCCGGATGGCTGTCGGGTCGCGCAGCGAACCATGGCTCGGGCATCTGAGGGGCTAACGCGTGTTCCACTTCGCACGACCGACATCAATAGCCGTCACTATCGGTGCCCCCTCCCTCCTCAGAAAAACCTAATAATTTCCAAACAAAACTCGACAGTCGCTCTGGCAGCGTATAGCGTAATGATCGGTTAAAGCGATCCGCAAAAACCCATCGTTACGCCATAGCCGAAGCTGCTCGCATGCAAGTGCCAATCGTCTTTCACCACCGCGGCGTCACTTTGCATCGGCCACGCAACGTCTCCATCGAATTCCGCGATCGGGCCGCGGACTATTTTGCAAATCGAAGTCTCGGCACAAGTTCAGGTCAACAGCCCTGCCATTCCTGAAGATAGCGTTATGGCCAAGGCAAAATACAACCTCCTAGCAAGCGACCTTGCTTCGCAGCACTCGCCGGGTGAACGGGCTCAGGATGGCGAACCGATACCTCCGCCCATTTGTTCCACGATCGTGGAGCCCCCGCCCATCGTGCGCTTCGAGAAGCATATTGCTTCATCTACGACTCCCCAGCCGGAGCCTCTACGGGCTTCCGCTAGAACGGCGATCGTCGCGGCTGCCAGTGTGGTGCTCGCGATCCTCTCCATCATCGTCGTCCAGACATGGAACGGTCACTTCAGACGACTCCAGCAGCAACGCGCAGATGAATTGGGCCTGCTTGCGAGCCAGATAGAGACACAGATTACCAAGGAGGATGTTTCCGCGGCCACGCGATCGCTTCATCAGCTAGTGGGACGACTTGGTGAGCCAAACGACTCTCAATGGTACGATCGCATCCAGAAACTAACCCGCCGACTTCGAGCCTGCGAACAAAAACTCGCGGACCGCACCCTCTGGATGAGTGCCAAGCAAGCGATCGAAGAGGGGCAGTGCCTCTCAGCCATTGGTCTCCTCCAGAAATATTTGGCAACTAAACAGACCGAGTATCGTCCGGATGCTCAGCAGTTACTTGAAGAAGCCAAGCTGGCCATCTCGGAGCCCTTGGCGGCCCAAGAAGTGGCCACTTGGACCGATGAACAACTGGATGGCCTACTCACCGAGGGGCGGCGTCCAGAGTTGACATCCACCCCCATACGATCTCAACAATTGTTGGTTGTTTACGATCGCGTGCTCCGCGAGCAGACTCAACTCGAACAAGCACGCCGCAGCGCCGAGCGCGAACGACGAAAACGGGAAGATGCGGAAAAGGAACGTCTGACGCGGGAAGCCGCCGAAAAGCTCCGGAACGCCGAAAAAGAAACGCGGGCGGTTACCTGGCGACTCGATCTCAAACACCAAATGGGGCTGCGGCTGATTCCTGCCGATTGCGCGGGCGCACTAGCGGCACCAAGCGTTTCGGAGTTGCAAACCAAGATCCTAAAACACGCGAATGACATCGGGCTAGGTGAGTATGAAGGCGTATTGCGATTTTATGCCGACTCATGGATCAAGCCGTTGATTTCTTCAATTCCTTTGGAGTCCGGCTTTAGTCACACCCGCCCGTTAGCGATTGTCTTAGCCAATCCTGCTAAGGCCAAGGTTGAATTGCGTGACGAAAGTTTGTTTACGTGGGAACCATTTACGAAAACGGCCGTTTGGGTTGTGCCAGTGGACGACGCGAAGAAGGCATCTGCGCACTTGAAAATTGACATCTACACGATGGATGACGGGCCAGATGTCGAGACGAAAATCTTAACCGCTGAGCGATCAGGCTATGGGACCGTCCGGGCTGACTACCTTTTTCTGGGACTCAACCCCGAGGCGGTCAAATCCGTCGCCAACAGCTTTGCTGCAGGCGAAACGCTCGCCTCACAGTTCGATCCCGATGAGGGACGCAAACTCGCTGAGTCCGACTTGCTGCTCTTCGCTGGAACTCAAGCCTGGGGTTCCGATTGGATAAAGTTCATCAGAAGCATCGAATCGGCATTCGACTCCGGTGATGAAGATCCAGATGCCCGCGCTTTGTGGGAAGCCTTTTTAACGACGCTTCGCCACATCCGATATGGGGTCGTCGGTGCTCGGATTAAGGAAGGGGTACAAGTCTCGGCCCAGTTGGTCTTTTCAGAACATGAAGACGCTCGCGTCCAGCACTTTCTCTCAGTTCTTAATGCTGGCAATCATCCTCCTGAATTGACCTCCTTGCCTCATGACCACGCGCTGTGGGCCTTCGCCGCCCGTGGCGACGGACTTGCTAATGTGGTCACAGCACACGCACTTTTTAATGTCGCCTGGAACTATTTCTTAGCGCCCGACAAGTTGGCAATCGCCAAAGATCGTCCGCGATATTACCAACGGTTCGCTCAGGCTTGGCGGCACGTTCGCGGTGCCCACGCAGGCCTCTACCATACAGGCCTCACGGAGAAAGAAGGGCGGTATGCCACCGTAGCAATTTTAGATAGCGAGACCCCGGACAAAGTCGTCGCCAACATTGTTGAATTGGTTGCCGAGGCCAACGATGCAGCCCGGCGGGTCGCCGAAGCCGCCGGTAAGCCGCAGACGCTATTTTATGAGGTTGAGTCGAAAGACTTCGACGGGCGTGAAATCAAGGTGATTACGATTTCGGATGCAAGTCTTTCCGACCTCACGATTGCCGCGGCTAACAAAGAATTAGGGCCAGATTGGAATCGCCTACGGATTGTCTCCGGGAAAAAAGAAGTCGTATTGTTCCTGGGATCCGATCTAGGAGTCCTTCGACAAACTCTCAAAAACCTTGACGAAGCGCGTCCCGGATTAGCCGAGAACGCGGTGATGAATGCACACCGCGCGTCTGCCGATGCGGACCGAAAGGTTCAGTTCGAAGTGGCCGTCGAGTCGTTCTTGTCCACCTTAGCTGCCAGGCCACCATCGCTGGCAGTGGCCAGGCATTATTCTTCCAGCACCCTCTCGATTACCCAGCAGGCAATCACTTTGCACATGTCTTGGCCCGTTTCCGAGCTTCGGGCTGCCCTTGGACGTCCGCAACCACCTGCCTCGACTCCGAAGCCTCCCGCCAAAACACGTACAAGGCGGAAATAGTTGCACCTCCCGCGAGGCGTTCGCACTGGTGCCGGACTGATCAGGAACGGGCCAGACGATACAGAAACCAATAACGAAGTTGCGCCGACTGGCCGCAACGCCCAGCGAAAAACACCAATCCCCCCCCTCCGAGAAAATTTTCCAAATTCTCGCCCGGTTTTTCGCGCCGATTGCAATCTACATATGGGGCGACCAACCTCGCCCCCAACTCCGCGGCCCCGCGCCTCCGCGTGAGCCATCACCACCCCTGCGCGCCTACAATTTTGGACTACAGGCCTTGGACCTTGGACTCACTTCCTGCTCACCCGCCACTCCCAACCAGCTCACAACACACTCACTAACCCCTCACTAACTGCTCAACTTGAGCGCCAACGACTTTTTCCAATCAGCCGAACTCCCTTGCTAGCCTCCACTTACAAAAACCGCCCCCAAAACAACTCACCAGAAGTGAGCGCTTCCCCAACAACTTGGAACCTGGAACTTGGAACCTGGAACTCCTCCCCAGCCACTCACCACCGCGCCCCAAACACTCACCAACCCCTCACCACCAATTCCCAAAATTTCCTCGCCCTAACCCCCAGCCGCACCAACACTTCCACCAACCTCCCCTCACCCCACAATCTCCACTCACCCCCCACAAGTACCAAAATAAAAATCTCTCACCTAACCTCCTCATCCCCCACTCCCTCTTTGCTTCCTTTGCTCCCTTCCATTCAAAAAAATCCGTGTCCCCATTCATCCCCGTCCAACTTCTCTCTCCTTTCGTGTAATTCGTGTCTTTCGTGGTCACCCCCTTCCTCCCTCCTCTCCGTTTCCTCCGTTCCCTCCTGTTCAATTCCTCTGGCCCACTGAAGCCATGTCCATCACTTCCACCACCACCCTCGTCGCCCGCCTCCTCAAAGCGGCCAACCTCAAAGTCGTCTTCGCCGAAAGCTGCACCGGCGGCCTCGTCAGCGGCTCACTCACAAAAATCCCCGGCATCTCGGCCCATCACTGCGGCGGAGTCGTCACCTATCGCAACGAAACCAAATGGCCTATCTCGGCATCCCGGCTGACCTCCTCCACAAGCCGGGCCCGCCATCTGCAACGGCAATTTCCGCCAGCCCCTGCTTCACGTCCGTCGAAGTCCGCCAAGTGACCGCCTGCGTCGTCGCCGGGTCACCCGCCCAAGTCAAAATGATCCGATCCGGCATCGCCGTCGGCCGGTACGCTTCGGCTGGCTTCACCGCAATCGGTGGATGGTCGTGATCGTGCGCCCAAATCGCTCCCGCACTGCCCAAACCAAATAGTGCGGTGCCAATCAATCGAAAAATCAATCGTGTTCTTCTGGTAATCATTTTGGAGGTTTCCATGTTTAGCGATCCGGCAACGCTTTCGGTTCTCGGCCCGTCTTCTTTTTCAGCACCAGCTCAAATTCGTTCTTCTCGCCTCTTTTCACTTCAACTTCTGTCACATCGACTTCGGAATTCAGCACGCAGTCGCACTTAAATCCCGCCGGCGGACCACCCCGAGGCGGACCAACCCGCACGCGATGCCGTCCCACCACGGCCCCGTCGTTGTCTCCGTAAGTTGAAACTTGAAATGTTCCGTCCGCTTCGGCATTGGCAATGCCTTGCTTACCCACCAAAGCAGCTTTGCCGGACTGCAGCGGCTCGAAAAACACCATCGCATGCGGCACCGGCTGTCCCTCACACACCACGCGCCCCGTCGTCGTCGCAGTGGGAAACTCCCCTTCCGCTCCGCAGCCCACCAACAGCGAGCCCGATACTACCACCAGCACTTTCGCCAACTCACGCACGGAACACGTCATTTCGATCACCACGTTGCTTGCAGAGCCCACTCGTATGCCCACACTTCCACTCTTCCCGGCGACTACTAAAACCGACACCTAAAAATCCCCAATTGGCATGCCTTCATCGATCCCGTGCAAGTTGCAATAGGTTGTGATGGCAATGTTCTGGCTTACGAACCGCACGGACCCATCGCACAACACGAACTGACAGCCGCTCGGATGGATGCTGAAATTACAATCGTCGTTAATGGCCTTGGCCATCGTCGTCGCCGTGCAACCGCAATTGATTGGTGAATTTGTTCGTCCATTCGTGCGCACCGATTCATCATCGTTGGAACCGGCAATCCACAACGGCCAAACATTGATCCGAGTCGGAGCGGCGAAAGGGTTTCCAAAGATGTAGGCCGATTCGCCGACCAAAATGGTGTTACTTAAACCGTCGGTAATTTCAGCGAAGCGGCAGCAGTTGGGCCGCTCGAGGTATTTGTGAAGCGGCCCATTATCGCCATTGCAGCTTCCGCCAGCGCTTTTGTAATCGTTCGTTGCATAGCCAACCAAGTGATCCCGCACCGGCACCATCGTCCCGCCCGGTATGGCAAACGCGGCCGGTACGATCTTCGGCAAAAAAGAGGACGGACATTTGTAAATCTTCAGGCTCGTGTCCCCGCCAGGGATGATCGCTTGTTTTGCCGAGAAATAATTAGGAAGCAGCAGTTGCTCGCCTTGAGGATTGAGTTGACTGAACAGACCCTGCTGTTCGACGAATGGCAAAATGGCCGTGGCCCAACTCCATCCGTCATCATCGGTGGCACCCGTGATGCCGCCCATCAAAGCGCTTGGCAATTTGCCAAAAGTATCCGCATAGCTGTGCATCCCTAACCCAATTTGCTTGAGATTATTGGAACACTGCGATCGCCTGGCCGATTCGCGGGCCGATTGCACGGCCGGCAACAACAGCGCCACCAAAACGCCAATGATGGCAATCACGACCAGCAACTCCACAAGCGTGAAACCACGACTGCGTGAACTCTGAGACATGAGATTCCTCCTAGGGCAAGTGCCTGCCCAGCCAAGCAACTGGGATGAAAACTTGCGGATCGAGTCAGCGACGACAACCGCAATCCTGGGCGAGAGAGGGGAAACTTTGGATTGCTTCTTTTGGCATGATCGAGTGGCAGCAATCTGGCACTGCCATGTGAAGCTTGAATGAAGTGATTGTTAAAACTGGAACACCACTGCCGTGACATGTTTTGAGTCTCCGCATGGACCCCCCGGAGGGAGAGAGTCGGGGGGGAGATTTCTCGAACAGACTCTTGCTAAAGCTTGCGAGCGGCGTTGCTTTACAGGCCCGCACCGCAGTCAACAGGGGCAAATCTAGGCACGTCCGTGAGGCCACGATGAAGGGGACGTGAAAACTGTAGTTTGAAATGAGAATCCGCCAGCAAATCCAAGCGCCGGACACACTGGACGTGTACCGATAGGCTTGCCAAAGCATCCGCGGGGAGAGATGCTGAACCGTCATGGGATGCGGCAGAAAGCTCGCGGCAGAAGGCTCCGCACAGCAGCCGGGCGAGCCCAACGCAAAGCCAGCCAGGATGACAAGGCACCGCGGCTGTTTGCACGGGCAGTCGGCTTGGACTTGCCAGGCCGATGCGGACGAGGCATCGACGTTAAACCACTTGGCAACGGTGTTATGCCACCAGGCTGGCCTCAACCTTGATGGGCCAATCACCAGCCTGCGGATGTGCTAGTCCAATTTAGTGGCTCCGATTAGAATAATCGGCTTCTCTTGAGGTGATTCGTATTGGCAGCTTCGAAGCAACCGGCACTGCATCCTCAAAAGTCGGGGCTTCATTAAGATTGCATTGCACAAATGTGGCCGCGGTGGACGGTCATGGAGACAATTTATGCCGGGAATTGCGAGCCGACGAACGTGGACATTCATGTTGGGAACGCTGCTAGCGGTCGTGCTGGCCCAAGAGGCAGTGCGCCTGGTGGCACCATCCGTGGCATCGGCCGCGCAGCAAGATGAACAAAACCCGGCAGCGCCCGGCGGTGATGCACCAGCCCAGCCCGCCGCTGGCAACGCGCCAGTTCCAGCGGATGGTGCCGACTCCGCGCCGAAGCAGCAAAACCTGCTCGCTTTCTACTTCAACGCTCTGGGTTGGCGATACACGATTGCGTTCTTGATAATTTCGTTCACGTTCGTGGCCTTTCTGGTCATGAATACCCTCGGCTTACGACGCGACTCCGTCTGCCCAAAACATCTGGCCGAGGCGTTTGAAGCTAACCTGAACGAAAAACGCTTTCAAGAAGCGTTTGATCTGGCGAAGAACGACGATTCGATGCTCGGCCAAATGCTCGCGGCCGGCATGCAGAACCTGCAGCAAGGCTACGACAAATCACTGGAAGCGATGGGGCAGGTGGGCGAAGACGAAAACATGAAGCTCGAGCATCGGCTCAGCTTTTTGTCGCTAGTTGGTTCAATTGCGCCCATGGTCGGTCTGCTGGGCACGGTCGATGGAATGGTGCAGTCCTTCATGGTCATTGCAGCCAGCGATTCGCAGCCTAAGCCGTCGAAGCTGGCCGAAGGTATTTCGATGGCATTGATTACGACGCTGGTCGGATTGGTTCTGGCCATTCCGGCCATTATCGCGTTCAACATGCTGAAGAACCGTTTATCGCGGCTGGTGATGGAAACCGGCCAACAGGCCAGCAGTTTGATGGCCCGGTTTGAGGCATCGACGGGCAAGAAACCCTAAACCATCGCACCCACTCACCTACTCACTGCTGTCTTCCCATGAAGATCAAAGCCAAAGGACCAGAATTCATCGAAATCGACTATACGCCGATGATCGACATGACATTCCAGTTGATTGCCTTCTTCATGATCTTGATCAACTTTTCCGATGCCGATGCGGATGAACGGATCAAGCTACCGTCGAGCGCGATCGCCAAGCCACCTAGCAGCTCCACGGAAGTGCCCATCACGATCCAGATGGTTCGCGACGGCAAAATCATCATGAACGCGCAGCTCCTGCCCGATTCCAACGCGCTGCGGCCATTCTTGAAAAATGAGAAGTACGTGATGAACGTCCGTAATCAAAGCGAAAAAGATGCCACGATCATCATCCGCGCCGACCGCGACGCAAAAACCGGCCAGGTACAACAAATCATCAAAGTCTGCCAGGAAATCGGGTTCGAGAAGTTTACGCTACGAGCAAAATCTGAGGTGGGTTTCTAACGGCTACGCCAATCGTTGTCGCTTTGGCGAGCGGGAGGCGTCAGCCTCCCGGTAATCCTCCACAGCCAGGGACTCTTGGTTCATTTTGTTAGGCGCTTTAGCAGGCAAGTATTGCGATGGCTTTGAAAATCAAAAAAGGTGGCCTTTCGGACAAAATTCCGATCGACATGACACCGATGATCGACATCGTGTTTCAGTTGCTCACGTTTTTTTGCATGACCCTCAGAGTCACCTCCGCCGAAGGCGACTTCAACATCAAGATGCCACTGGCGGCCCAGAGTGCCGGCCTCCCCGATCCGAATCAACTGCCCCCCATGAAAGTCCGCATGCGGGCCGATGCAGGCGGCAACCTAGTCGAGCTCTCGCTCAACGATCGCTCCTTTAGCGGCGCGAATCAATTCAAAGCGCTGCACCAGTACATTGCTTCGCTCGTCGGCGAAGGCAGCTTGGCCGCTTCGGCAGAAGTCGAACTCGACTGCGACTTTAACCTGAAATACGAGTACGTGATCGAAGCCATCACAGCCGTATCCGGCACACTCGCCCCCGACGGCCAGATCGTCAAGCTCGTCGAAAAGATCAAATTCTCGCCGCCCCGCGAGGGACAGTGATTAGGCCCGCGGATGAAATTGCTGGTGGACTTTCTTCAAGCGAGATTGATCCACGTGCGTGTAAATTTGTGTCGTCGCAATGCTCGCGTGCCCCAGCAGTTCCTGCACCTGGCGTAGGTCAGCGCCACCGGCCAGCAAGTGAGTTGCGAAGCTATGGCGCAGCGTGTGTGGGCTGATGTCGCCGCTGGCCCCGATGCGGCGGACATAGCGCTTCACCAACTGCCAAATCGCTTCCCGCCGCAGCCGCTTGCCCCCGCGTGACAAGAGCAGCCACGGCGGATTATTTTTTCCTTCGGCCAGCTTGGGGCGTTCCGTGGCCAGATATTCCTTGACCGCGGCAACCGCCGCACTCCCCAGCGGAGTCAGGCGATCCTTGCTCCCCTTGCCATGCGCCAGGCAATATCGCTCCGCCAGGTGCAAGTCGGCCAGCATCAGGTTCGAGACCTCCGACGCTCGGCAGCCGGTCGCATACAGCAGCTCCAGCAGCGCGCGGTCGCGGCGAAAATAAGCATCGAACGGCTGCGGTGCCATCAGCAGCGAATTGACGATCGTGGGCGACATCACTTCCGGCACGCGTTGCCACGTCTTCTGCGTCCCCAGCAGCTC
Source organism: Anatilimnocola sp. (assembly GCA_031394445.1). Lineage (GTDB taxonomy): Bacteria > Planctomycetota > Planctomycetia > Pirellulales > Pirellulaceae > CAYLLN01. The sequence continues at coordinate 4,931 of JANNTN010000882.1, read as the reverse complement.
GACCGGATTGTCGCGAACAATCCCTTCGAGCTGCAAATAGCGAAAGAAGAGCTTTACCGCGACGATGTGGCGAGCGATGCTGGGAGGGGCCAACTTTTGCGTCGGCAGCCAGGCCATATAGTCCGAAAAATCGCGGACTGTCAGCTTGGGGGCAAATCGTCCGCCCAGCCACTGGTTGAAACGACGCAGATCGCGGCGATACGCTTCAATCGTGTTTACGGCCAGATGGCACTCCGTGCGAAGGTAATCGAGACAGGCGGCAATCCATCGATCGGCCTGGCCACCAGCGGAGGAAGCCTTCGGCACGATCAATTTGGGCTTCAAGATGCGCATGAGCGAGTCCCGGAGAAAGCCGATTGGTATTCAATCGGCCAAACAGCGACAGCCGCTCATGCGTTCAGCGCAGGCCTGAGCGAATGACCGGGGAAAATCCGTCAAAAAATGAATCGTGACGAGGAGTTTGAGCTTTATGCGGATTTTGGTGACAGGCGGGGCGGGCTACGTGGGTTCGCATTGCCTCCGTTCCTTGCTGGCAGCAGCGCACAAAGTGGTCGTGTACGACAATCTTTCGCGCGGGCACCGGGCTGCCGTGCCCGCCGGTTTGTTGGTCGAGGGAGATTTATGCGACGAACAGAAATTGTCACAGCTATTACGTGATCGCCAGATTGAAGCCGTGATGCACTTCGCGGCACTGGCGCTCGTCGGCGAATCCGTTGAGCAGCCGGAGCTGTACTACCGGAACAACGTCCTGGGCTCGTTTCACTTGCTCGAGGCGATGCGGCAGACCGGTGTGCGCAAGATCGTGGTCTCCAGCACGACAGCCACTTATGGCACCCCAGAAAAAATGCCAATCGCAGAGTCCACGCCGCAGCAGCCCATCAATCCTTACGGGTTCTCCAAGCTCGTCGTCGAACACATTTTGGACGACTACGCGACGGCACACGGCTTTGGCTTTGCCGCCTTGCGCTACTTCAACGCCGCCGGTGCCGCGCCCGACGGCAGCATTGGCGAGGACCACACTCCTGAGTCCCACCTGATTCCCATCGTGCTGCAAGTGGCCCTCGGCCAGCGTCCGGCCATCACGGTCCTGGGTGAAGACTACCCAACTCCAGACGGAACCTGCATTCGCGATTATGTGCATGTGGACGACCTGGCTTCGGCACACATGGCGGCTCTCGCGCGTATCGAGCCCGGAAAATCGATCAAGGTCAACCTCGGCACGGGCCGTGGTCACAGCGTCAAACAAGTCATTGATGCCTGCCGAAAAATCACGGGACACAAGATCCCCACCGTGAGCGGTCCGCGGCGGCCAGGTGATCCGCCCGAGCTCGTGGCCGATTCGCGCCTCGCACGCCAACTGCTGAATTGGACGCCCCAATACGAAACAATCGAATCGATTGTCGAAACAGCCTGGCGCTGGCATCAATCGCATCCTCAGGGCTATTCGCGATAAATCTGGGATTCGCAACATCTCAGCCGCTCATTTGCCGTGACCGGTACAATGAATCGGTCCGCGATTTGCGTGTACCTTGCCCCAGATCGTTGTCTGCCAATTTTGAAATGAAAGATTCGCCCGCATGGGGCGAAATACCAATATGCCAATGCACATGTTTTTTGACTGGAAGTATCTCCTGTTTCTCGCGCCCGCGCTCATTTTGGCGGCCATTGCCCAGATGTGGGTCCGCTCAGCGTATGCGAAGGGACAAAGCATCGCGTCCAATTTAACGGGCTACCTCGCCGCGCGGCGAATTTTGGATTCTGCCGGACTCTCCAGCGTCCAAATCGAAGAAGTCCCCGGCCAACTGTCCGATCACTACGATCCACGGGCGAAAGTGCTGCGTCTGTCGAGCGACAACTATCACGGCCACAATCTGGCAGCCGTCGGCATTGCAGCGCACGAAGCAGGCCACGCCGTGCAAGACGCCGTCGGCTATCTGCCGCTCGTTTTGCGGAACTTGGCCGTGCCCGCGGCCAATTTTGGTTCGTCAGCTTCGATGATCATGCTCATGTTTGGCGTGATGATGCATTGGACGGGGCTGATTCTCCTGGGCATTGCTGCGTTCAGTGCGGTCGTGTTGTTCCAAGTTGTAAATCTGCCAGTCGAGTTCAACGCCAGTTCGCGGGCCAAGACCCTGCTGGTTCAGGAAGGCATCGTTCATCAGTTCGAGATGGGACCAGTGAACAACGTCCTCAACGCCGCCGCGCTCACCTACGTCGCCGCCACATTGCAAGCGATTCTGCAACTGCTGTATTTCATCAGCGCGTTCACCGGCGACCGCCGCGAGCGATAAGTTCGCTGATTCGTCGCATTCGTTGCCTTCCTCAGCTAGGTGGTTCTTCGTCGCCCGGTCCGTCCGCTGACAAAGCGATTGTCCACCACGAAAAACCGCAACAGCCGCCGCTGAGCCGAGCTGAGGCCGATGCGGCCGGACTTGGCAATACGAAGCTTGCTTCCGGTGGCACTCAAATCTTCGCCAATCCACAGCTCTTGCCCGGTCGTTAAACCCCACCCGTCGAAAGTGCGATCGACCGCCAAAGCCTGGCACAACCGGGCCGGGCCGCGTGTAAGATCGCGCATAATATCTGTGCCACGGCGCTGCTGCATCAGCTCAATGCCGACCAGTGGCTCAATTGCCCGAATCAAAACCGCGCTCGGCGTCCCCTCCGGCTCGGTCACGGCATTCAGGCACCACCGCGAATGGATCATATAGACATAAGCCCGACCCGGCGGGCCAAACATCGAGGCGTTTCGCCGCGTCTGCCCCCGGCTGGCGTGACAAGCCGGGTCGCGAACGCTCAGGTAGGCCTCAACCTCAACAATTCGCCCGCCGCACAGCCCAGCCGACGTTTCCCGTAACAGCAGCTTGCCCAGCAGCTCCCACGCCACCACCGCTGGGTCGCGCAGATAAAATTCCCTGGAAAGAACGACTGATTGCATCTCGCGATGGACCTTGAACTGGAGCCCTGAAACACCGCTTTAGCCACTCATCATCCGACAATTGCTTTGTTATGATATTTTGCTCGCCATTTTGATACCGCCAGCTCCCTCCCCGCCATGTTGTATAACCGCCGCCGATTGCTGCTCACTCCCCCCGAACGCCAAGCCATGCGCGAGGCCTGTCGCTTCAACGCGGAGTTGATGGACCAGGTTCGAGCGATCGTTGCCCCGGGCGTGACCACCGGCGCGATTGACAAGCTCGTCGAGACTTACACTCGCGACCACGGCCACGTCCCGGCGTCACTGGGCTACCACGGACAGGCCGGGGCGTTTCCCGCGAGCTGCTGCACCAGCATCAACGATGTGATTTGCCACGGCATCCCCGGCGACTACGCGCTCAAGGAAGGGGACATCGTCAACGTCGATCTGACGAGCATCGTCAGCGGCTGGCATGGCGATTCCAGCGAGACCTTCATCATCGGCATGCCCTCCGACATTGCCCGCCGCGTGGTGCAGTGTGCCTTCGATTGCTTGTGGCTGGGGATCGACAACCTCAAGCCCAACTGCCGCGTTTCCGACATCGGCGATCCCATTGTCCGCCACGCGAAGAAGCAAGGCTTTTCCGTCGTCGAGGAATATGTCGGCCACGGCGTGGGGCGCAATTTTCATCAGCCGCCCACGATTCCCCACGTGCCCACGCCCGAAGCCCGCCGCCAGCGATTGGAGCCCGGCTTGGTGTTTACCGTCGAGCCCATGATCAACACCGGCGTCAAAGACTCCGTGCAAAACAAGCGTGACGGCTGGACCGTCCGCACCAAAGACGGCGGCCTCTCGGCTCAATTCGAGCACACCGTGCTCATGACCGAGCACGGCCCCGAACCGCTCACGATTACGAAAAACGGCCCGAAAAAAGGCCATAAGTACTGAGCGATGTTCGTTAAAGCTGCTCGTCTCTTCAGCCTTTATCTGGCCCCGTCGGACCCGCGTTATTGAATTTTTGCGACCATCCGGTCCGCTAGAAGCTGACCCATCGAACCGTTAAAATTCGCGTTTCGATCAGCCAATCCCTGCTCTCTTATCCCAAATATTGCAGCCTCAATATGTCAGCCACCGGCCTTTCGATCGCCCCGCAAGGGGAACTGGACCTGCTTTCCCTCGGTGCCCTCGTCAATCGCCTCGATCCGGGGATTATTCCGTTTCGCAAAGCCACGCAGTGCGCGATTCACGTTAGCGGCGGTGAGTTCAACGTCGCTGGCAACCTGGCCGATTGCTTCGGCTTGAAGACCGGAGTGGCGACCGCGATGGTCGATTACCCCATTGGCGATCTGATCGCCGAACGGGTCCGCGCCATGGGCGTGAAGCCCTTCTACAAGCGTTTCAAGCACGACGGCGTGACCGGCCCAAACATGGCAACGGTGTATAGCGATCAGGGGCACGGCGTCCGCGCTCCGGTCGTGTTTTACAATCGGTCGAACGAAGCAGCCGCACAGCTCAAGCCGGGCGATTTCGACTGGAAGGGGATCATGGCCGGCGGTTGCCGCTGGTTTCATAGCGGCGGCATCTTCTCAGCCCTCTCGAAGACCACGCCCGAACTCGTCATCGAAGGCATGAAAGCCGCTAAGGCCGCCGGCGCGGTCGTTTCGTTCGATTTGAACTTTCGCGCCAAGCTCTGGCAAATTTCCGGCGGCCTCGAAACCGCACAGCAGACGCTACGCAAGATTTGCTCGAACGTCGATGTGCTCGTCGGCAACGAAGAAGACCTCCAGAAAGGCCTCGGGCTCAAAGGCCCCGACGTCGAATCGAAAAACAAGCTCGATCCCACCGCCTTCTTCGGCATGATGGACCAGGTCGCGAAAGAATTGCCCAGCATCAAGGTCGTCGCCACGACCCTCCGCGAGGTTCATTCCACCAACCGCCACGACTGGAGCGCCGTCGCCTGGGTCGCCGGCAAAACGCACGTCGCCCCCACCTGCCAGCTCGACGTGATCGATCG
>JANNTN010000573.1:0-6740 GCA_031394445.1 Anatilimnocola sp. | reverse complement strand
CAGCCTGCCGAGAATGGCCAAAATGCCGCAGTCGCTGAAAGTGATCAGTACCACAGCATGAGCGCCTTAAGCGCCTTCGATGAACCTTATGAGGGCGTCGATGACGACGAGATTAATCGGGCATTCGCAGAAGCCAACGAGGACGATGGAATCGAAATCTGAACTAAGAAGGATTGCTAGCCCTTGCCAGGGACGATACGATTTGCGACCGCACAAGAACAACGAACGAAAGGTAGGTGTCAACGTGGCGTCAATAACGAGCGAATCAAACGGCAGGCGCGTCATACAGTTTGTCGGACGGGATGGCAAGCGACGGTCGATTCGACTGGGTAAGTGTCCGCAAAGAGTAGCCGAAGCGGTGAAGGTCCGGGTGGAACAGTTGAACGCGTCGGCAATTTCTAGCCACGCTGTCGATGCCGAGACATCGCGATGGCTGGCAAGCATCGACAAAAAACTAACCGACAAATTGGCGAAGGTGGGGCTAGTTGCCAAACGAGAGGCGGCCACGCTGGACCAGTTCCTAATGGCCTATTTGGCGACACGAACTGACATCAAGCCTCGGACGCTTAATAACCTGGAGCAAACGCAGGGATGGCTGGTTGAGTTTTTCGGTGCTAACCGGCGGCTGGCGGACATTACGGCGGGCGACGGTGATGAGTGGCGCGTTTGGCTGCTGACGAAGGTGGGCGAGAACACAGCCCGCCGACACTGCGGCCGAGCAAAGCAATTTTTCCGCGCTGCCGTTCGCAAGCGGCTGGCCGATGCTAATCCGTTTGGTGACATGAAGGGCTGTAGCGTGAGGGCAAACAAATCCCGCGATTACTTCGTTTCGCTGGACGATGCCTACAAGGTGCTGGAGGCCTGCCCTGATGCCAATTGGCGGTTACTGTTCGCCCTGTCGCGATTCGGTGGCTTACGCTGCCCATCGGAGCACGTGGCGCTAACGTGGGCCGACGTGGATTGGGAGCTGGACCGCCTGACGATTCGCAGTCCGAAAACAGAACACCATGAAGGCAAGGAAAGCCGCATAGTCCCCATCTTTCCCGAACTGCGCCCCTACTTGGAAACGGTGCGGGACGATGTCTCGGAAATGGGCGAGCACGTTATCGCCATCCCCAGCCTGCGCCGCGACCGCTACGCCAACGTCGGCACAATGATGGCGAAGATTGTTCGCCGAGCGGGACTCAAGCCTTGGCCAAAGCTATTTCACAATTGCCGGGCGACGCGGGAAACGGAACTTGCCCAGCAATATCCGATGCACGTTGTCTGCGAGTGGATCGGCAACAGCCAACCCGTGGCCCTCAAGCACTATCTGCGGGTGACAGATGCCGACTACACTCGTGCGGCCAGCAGCCCGACACCCACGCCGGCAAAGCTGGGGGGCAAAAGCGGTGCAGAAGCCGGTGCAGTGACTGCGCAAGATGCGGTGCAAAACATGGTGCAGCAACCTGCCGCGGTTGTTGGCAAGACGACGCAAGAAATGCAAAAAGCCTTAGCGAACCAAGGCTTAGAGCAAAAATTGGCAGTGTTTTCATACGCGGTCGAAAACTTCCTATTACCCCCAAGGGGATTTGAACCCCTGTTACCGGACTGAGAACCCGGGGTCCTGGGCCACTAGACGATGGGGGCGTCTTTCTGCTCAAAACACTCCCCTAATTTCAGCCCCAAACCGCCCCTTGTCAACCCCGACGCCGACCCGGTCCGCCCCCCATTTACTCGTTCCACCTCGCTTTATTCATAGCGCTTGGCCCCATCCTGCAAATTGAACTTATAGCTCGAATACCGCTTCACCTCCCGCCCCGCGTCCTCCCAGCCATAGTCGTATTTGCCAATGTGCAGCAGCCGCACGGTCGTATCGGCCATGATTTTGTAGCCGCACTGCCGCGCCCGCTCGCTAAACGCAAAATCCTCGGCCAGATACCACCAGCCTTCACCATCCGGTCGCACCATCGGCGCAAAAAACGGGATCAGCGTCCGCCCCGTGTCAGCCGCGCACAGCGGCAATGCATGCGTCTCCCGCACCTGCTCATACACTTCCCGCCGCACGAGCAAAAAACCCGTCGATGCGTACAAAATCTCTTCGAGTCCGCCTCCGACGCCAAACTGCATCAGCTTCGTGCCCGGCAGAGCATGAATCGCCAATTCCCGCTTTGACTTCTTCGGATACACGCCGCACACAATCGGCACATTCCGCGACCGCAGCCGCTCCACCACGTCGGGATGAAACGCCGTATCCGCATCGATCCACAGCGTCTCGCGAAAACCGGCCGCCAGCGCGTCGGTCGCCATCTGCGATCTGCCCAAATCGATCTGCTTATACCCATGCACCCGCGCCACATGGTATCCCCGCGCCTCCAGCTCGCGCAGCGACGCATCGCACGCCGGCTCAACATAATCGCTCACCGGCACCAAGATCGCGCATTGCTCCGGCGGGCCCGCAGCACTTCCACTCTTCACAGCGTCACTCTTCACAGTGCCGCTCGCCCCCCGCGGCTGAGCTACCGGCAAGCGGCGCTGCCCCTCAGATTCTTCCCGGCTCCCCTCGCCCCTGTACTCAGGGGAGAGGGGCTGGGGGTGAGGGGCTCTAGCAGGCGGCTCGTCCAATTTTTTATTCCCGAGTTCTGAGTGGGAACGCGCAGGCCGCGACGCCCGCTCCACGCTCACCGCAAACCCACACGATCGCGCCCGCTCAAAAAACGACCACGCATCGTTCAAATACGCCGGCCCCGCCTCCCCCTCATGCACCATCGGCTGAAAGTAGGGAACATGCTCCTGGCTATAAGCTCCCACGCAAACCGGCAATTCCAATTCCCACTGCACCCGCTCATAAACTTCCCGCCGCACATAAATCAGCGAAAACTTCCCCGCCTGGGCCTGGCCGGCCGCCACTCCCGATGCCCCTGCATTCGCACTCCCGCCTGACGGCGGCGCAACGGTCTCCCCAACAAACGGCCGGCACAACACAGCATCCCCACGCGACCGAATTCGCTCGACATCCGCCGCCTCCACCTCCGCCTGCTCATCAATCCACAACGTCTCGGCAAAGCCCTTGATCAACGCATCGGTCGCCATCTGGCTCCGCACCTGATCGATGGCCGCGAATTGCTCAATCCGCCAAATCGGATACCCTCGCTCGGCCAACTGCTGCAAAACCCGCTCGCAGTCCTCCGAAATCCGCCCCACATACGGCACAATCACCACGCACCGCCGAGGATCGTCCGGATCGTTCGCCCCCGCGGCCTCCGCCGTTCGCACCGGTGCCTTCTCCCCTTTGTTCGCATGAATGTCCAGCGACACCACCTGCTCACCATCTGCAAAGCCGCAAAACGACAGCACTTCCCGCTGCCCCTCCATCGTACCGATCGCATCTAACCAATCGAACACTCGCACCTGCTCGGGAAACTTTTTGGCCAGCTCGTCTGACCGCTCGTAATATTCGTTCCAGTAGCGGCCAATCCCCTTCAGCCGATCCGTCGTTTCATACTGCGGAAAAATCTGCGTCCAGATCGGCTCGTGATGCCAGCCCGCCGCCGGCCGCTTCGCCCAATGATTCGTCGGCAGCGGATGCACTTTATCGAGCCACTGGCAAAAGCTCTGAATCGTTTCCTCGCGCGGCCGCCGCAAGCACACGATCCGAATCGCCGGATCGAATTCGATCGCCGCCTCCACATACGGCAAATAAAACGACGCCACATCGCCGACCACCGCTTCTTCGCGACTGCGCAGCATCCGCTCCAGCCGCCGCTCTATTTTTCCCTTACTGGCCGACCGCCACATCAAGAGCGGATGCTCCTCATGCGTGACCTTCGCCCCAAGCTGAAGATCCAGCAGCGACGCCAGCGACCGCGTCCCACACCGCCCGCTCCCCATCCCCAAAATAATCCGTCGCCCTGCCCCCCGTGGGGCGGGCCTCTGGCCAGCCATGACTATTCCTTATCAAGTACCACCAACAGCTTATCTTCTCTCCACGCCGTTCTGTTTTCTCTACTCGTGATTCGCCTGCCTCTCCGTAACTCCCGCCTTCATCCCTTTCGTAATACAAACGTTCCATTTCCTTGCGTGGCGCTAAGATTTCAGCCTATCTATCCCTCTGTCTATATCTGTGAAAATCCGTGTTTCATCTGTGGCTCCTCTTTTCTCCCCTTTTCGTGCCTTTTGTGTTTTTCGTGGCTATTTCTGCTCGGTTGCGGCTGTGCCGCGCTGTGTAATTCGTGGTTCCCTCTCCTCTTCGTTTCCTTCGTTACCTTCTGTTCAATCTCCCCTCAGAACTCCACCACCATCCCGTCAAACCCCACCTCCGCCGCCGGAAAAATCTCCCGCGCCACGGCGATATCCACCGGATCATCTGTTTCATCCAGCGAATCCAGATGAACTAGCACCAGTCGCTTCGCCCCGACCTTCGCCGCGACTTGGGCCACGGGCGTCGTCGAACTATGCCCCGTTTTCTCCGCCCACTCTTCGTGCCCGTCGCGAAAATTGCATTCATGCACCAGCAAGTCCACGCCTTGAATGCGATCTAAATAATTCGCGTCGAGCGCCGCCGTCGTATCCGTCACATACGCCATCGACCGATCGGGCCAATCCAGCCGATAACCCACGCAGCCCCCCGGGTGTACCACCGGAAAATGCGTGACCCGCGCTCCGCCAATCGTCAGCGGTCCCTCCTCCAGCGCCCGCCACTCGCAAGTCAGCGGCGCGGGAAACATATGTTCGTCCAGCAAATGCTCGCGCACCGCCGCCAGCTTCTCAGCCTGCCCATGCACGGTGATCCGCTCGATCGGCTTCTGCCACTTCGTGCTGAGTATGAACGTCAGCCCAACCGAATGATCCAGATGCGTGTGCGACAGCAGAATATCGAGCGTCGGCGTCATCACCTGCTGCCGCACGCGAAAAAAACCCGTCCCAGCATCCAGCACAATCCCCGCCTCAGGCAGCATGAAACAAGCCGTGTGCCGCCGCTCACTCGGGTGATATCCGCTCGTTCCAAACAAAAGCAATTTCATGGCGCGCCGTCATGGATGGGGGCCTCTCCATAATAACCAACCCCCCGTCAAACTTCCCCCTCCACTTTTGCCAAATCTCTATCTAACCTTTGCGCCCCTTTGCGCCTTTGCGTTAAAATCCGCAAAGTCGGCAAACCATACCGGCCTCCATTGCCAATTCTTTATCTCCCAATCCTCTCCCAGTCCAGCTCCTGCTTCAAATCAATCCTCGGCAAATCGCACCGAATTGCCTCCACATATTTCTGACTCGCACCCGTATTGAACACGACAACCCGTTCCTCCGGATTAATCCAACCGCTTTTCGTCAACGACTCGAGCGCCCCCACGCACGCGGCTGCTTCCGGGCACACCGGAATCCCCTCCAGCGACGACGCCAGCCGCAACCACTCGTTCAGCCGCCGCTCATCCACGGCAATCGCCGTCCCGCCACTCCCGCGAATCGCGTCGAGAATCATAAAGTCACCCACCGCCGCCGGCACGCGCAAGCCGCTCGCCACCGTGTGAGCATTCGGAAACATCTCGGCAAATCGCGAACCCGCCTCAAACGCCCGCACGATCGGCGCACAACCGTCCGACTGCACGCTCACCATCCGCGGAAACTTTTCTGATTCGAGCCAACCCAGCGCCTTCAGCTCCGCAAACGCTTTCCACATCCCCACGAGCCCCGTTCCGCCGCCCGTCGGATATAAAATCACGTCCGGTAGCTTCCAATCGAACTGCTCGGCCAGCTCCAAGCCCATTGTCTTTTTGCCTTCCAGACGATAAGGCTCTTTAAGAGTCGAAAGATCGAACCAGCCCAGCCGTTCCTTCCCCTCGCGGACAATCTTGCCGCAGTCGTTGATCAATCCGTTCACGAGGTACGTTTTCGCCCCCGCCATCGCACATTCATATTGGTTCACCACCGGCGTGTCTTCCGGCATGAACACAAAGCACTCCAGCCCCGCCCGCGCCGCATACGCGGCCGCCGCGCCCCCCGCGTTCCCCGCCGTCGGCAGTGCCAGCCGCTTCACCCCCAGCCGCTTGGCCATCGTCACGGCCATTGCCATTCCGCGCGACTTGAAGCTGCCCGTCGGCAACTGCGATTCGTCTTTGATCCACAAATTCGCCAAGCCAAACTTCGCCGCCAGCCGCGAGCAAGGGAGCAGCGGCGACATCCGTTCGCCCAACGACACAATATCGGCGTCATCAAAATACGGCAGCAGCTCGCGATAGCGCCACAGCGTTTCATGCCGCTGCTTCAGCTTTTCTTTCGTCAGCGACTTGCCTACCGCCGCCAGATCGTACCGCACCCAAATCGGCCGGTCCTTATGCACCGTCGCCAACCGATCCGCCGGCAACTTCTCCCCGTCAATCCCACCTTCCAAATGCGTCACATACCGCGTCATGCCCTCATCCTTCCGCCTTCATCCTTCTGTGTATCACCCCGCCGCCTTCAACTCCGCCAAGTGCTGCGCCGTCCCCACCAATCGATCCCAATTCGCCACGATATATTCCGGCGGCCCGCCAATCTGGGCCACGGTCTGGGCGGCCAACTCCGTCGGCACCATCTCAATCGCGTTCCACGGACAAACCGTCAACTCATACGGGTTCGTCTTCTTCTGCGGAATGTGAACGCACACTTCGCAGCCCACGCACCGCTCGATGTCGATCTCGCACCACGACTGATTACCCTTCACGCCGTGGTGCATCGTAATCATCTTAATGCAATCGACCGGACACACCTCCAGGCACGATTCG
>JANNTN010000806.1:0-32893 GCA_031394445.1 Anatilimnocola sp. | reverse complement strand
AATTCGTGAGAATTCGCTCCTCACTCTCTCATCCTTTCTCCCCTCCCCAATCCGCTTCCTCCCCACCCCCCCACCACCTAAGATACTGGCTGCTGATTTCTGCCCCCTGACTCCTGACCTCTCCGTGCCCCGCTACGTCCTCCGCTACGGTTCCACTCGCGCTGTCGGCCTCTTCTCGGCCCGCGGACAGGATCGCTTCGCGCGCGGCATGCGGGTGATCGCCCGTACCCCTCGCGGCCTGGAATCGGCCGAGGTGCTCGCCGAAGCCACCGACGAGCAGGCCCGCCTCCTCGAAAAGTCCCCCGGCGGCCTCATCATGCGTGAGATGTCGGCCGAAGACCAAAACGAGCTCTCCCACATCCAAGAGCGCGAGCCGGCCGCCTTCGACAGTTGCGTCAAGCACGTCGAGAGCCTCAAGCTGCCGATGCAACTCGTCGATATCGAACGCCTCTTTGGCGGCGAGCGCCTCGTCGTCTATTACATCAGCGAAGAACGCGTCGATTTTCGCGATCTGGTCAAAGCCCTCGCCTCCGAGTTCCAAACCCGCATCGAAATGCGGCAAATCGGCATCCGCGACGAAGCCAAGCTCCTGGCCGACTATGGCGATTGCGGCCAACCCGTCTGCTGCGGCACGTTCCTCAGTGAAATGCCCCCCGTCTCGATGAAAATGGCCAAGGTCCAAAAGGCCTCGCTCGACCCGACCAAAATCTCCGGCCGCTGCGGCCGCCTCAAGTGCTGCCTCCGCTACGAATACGACCTCTACGAAGACCTCCAGCGCGACCTCCCCCCCATCGGCTCCGACATCATCACAAAAAACGGCCGCGCCCGTGTCCTCAACCAGGAAATCCTCTCCCAGCAGCTTCTCGTCGCGATGGAAGACAACCGCCGTATCCTCATCCCCGCCGGCGACGTCGTCACCATCCTCAAACGCGGCTCCGGCCAACGCGAAGACCGCCGCCCTCCCCGTGGGCCAGGTGCCCCGCCGGCCGACGACCGTGTGCCAGATATCCAGCCTGCCGATGACTCTCTCCCTCCCGCCGACTCCCAGCCATAGGGTGCATAAGCGCAACGCAATGCACCTTCCCTCGAAACCCCCCACCCATTTCCGGGTTAGTATTCCGTAGCACACCACAACTTCCAATTTGACCATTCCGCCCCCTGCTCACCACCCTTAACTCCCCGCCCTAAACCCTAAACATTAGCGCCGGACATTACACCTCACTGCTCATCACAACTTACTATCACCACACAACTTACGCCGCCAAGGAACGCCCCATGTCCCGCCGGCATTTTGCCTTCGCCCTCACGCTCATCTCCTCCATTGGGGTGGTGCTCAGCACTGTAGGGTGGGCCGTGCCAACCACGCCCCCAACCCCGGCTGCCACCGCCGCCAAAGTCGATTCCCTGCTCCGCCAGGAAATCCCCTACGCCACCCCCACCAAATCCGCCCCGCCAAAAATCGGCGACGAGCTCTACCTTCGCCGCGCCAGCCTCGACATCATCGGCCGCCTTCCCACCCCCGAAGAAGTCACGGCTTTCGTCCTCGACCCCGCCGCTGACAAACGCAACCAAATCGTCACTCAGCTACTGGCTAATCCCCGCTACGGCCAAAACTGGGGCCGCTACTGGCGCGACGTCATCATGTACCGCAAGACCGAGGAACGGCAGCAGTTCCTCGTCGGAATCCCGCTCGATTCCTATCTAGCCGACTCGTTCAACGCCAACAAACCTTGGAGTCAGCTCGCCACCGATTTTTTAACCGCCACCGGCAGCGCCAACGAAAGCGGTGCCTCCGGTCTGATCGTCGCCCAGCAGGGTCAGCCCGAAGAAATCGTCGGCGAAGTCAGCCGCATCTTCCTCGCTGTGCAAATTCAATGCGCCCAGTGCCACGACCACCCCACCGACCGCTGGAAGCGCGAGCAATTTCACGAGCTTGCCGCCTTCTTCCCCCGCGTGGCCACGCGTCCTAATCGTCAGGCCGGCGGTGGCCCAGCGCGGGACATGTCCATCGTCGTCACGGACTCTCAACTTTCCCGTTTCGGCAAAAAAGCCCCCATGAACCAGCGTGCCGCCGGCACGCTTGAGCATCTAATGTCCGACCCCAAAAATCCCAGCTCCGAGGGGACGGTGATGCAGCCGGTGCTTTTTGCCACCGGTAACAAATTGCCCGTCGGCACCAAAGATTCCGATCGCCGCAGTAGCCTGGCCAAATGGATCACGGAGAAAGACAGTCCCTACTTCTCCCAAGCTTTCGTCAATCGCCTCTGGTCCGAACTCACCGGCGAAGGTTTCTGTGAACCGGTTGATGACATGGGCCCCGATCGCACGCCGACCGCTCCGAAAACGCTCGAATACCTCGCCCGTGAGTTCGCCGCCACCGGCTACGACGTGAAATGGCTCTTCAGCACGATCATGGCCACCGACATGTACCAATTACCAAGCGCCCCCCGCCGCGACGCCAGCGAACCGCCCATGCAACACAACGTCGCCCAGCGTCTCCGTTCGGATCAGGTTTTTGACAATCTCCTGCTCGTTCTCGAAGCCAGTGAACCATCGCCCCCTCCCGGTCTGCCCGGCCCCGCCGCTCGCATCGCTGGACCCCGTCGCCAATTCAGCACCGCCTTCGGCTACGACCCCAGCACCCGCCGCGACGAGATTCAAAGCTCCATTCCCCAGGCGCTGAACCTCATGAACTCGCCGACAGTGACCAGCGCCCTTCGAGGCACCGGCAATACGATGCTTGCCCGCAAACTCGCCGCCATCAACGACGATACCTCCCTCGTCCAAGAACTCTACCTCCGCGTCCTCGGCCGCGAAGCCAGCCAAAGCGAACTCGCCACCTGCCTCCAATACCGCCAGCAAATCCCCAATCGCCCCGAAGCCTTCGAAGACATCCTCTGGTCCCTCCTCAACACCGCCGAATTTCTCCATCGCACCTAACCGTGGGGCGGGCCTCCGGCCGGCCTTAATCCCCTAGTCCTGTAGGGTGGGACCAGCGAGCTTGCTCGCGCCGGCCCACCATGAAGCCCAACAAAGGACACGCCCTTTATGTCCGACCTCCACATCCAAACCTCCGTCTCCCTCCGCCCCGGCTCTCTCCGCCGTCGCGACTTCCTCAAATTCATCCCCGCCGCCGCAGCCGCGACCGGTGCGCTCTCCTGGCAAGACCACCTCATGGCCAGCGCGCCGACGCTGCGCAAATCTGGCAAGGCTTGCATCCTGCTTTGGATGCAAGGCGGACCCAGCCAATTTGAAACCTTCGATCCCAAACCGGGCCACGCCAACGGCGGCGAAACCAAAACCATCCCCACCACAATCCCTGGCGTCCAAATCTCCGCCAACTTGCCGAAAGTCGCGCAGGCTACCGACGACCTTTGCCTCATCCGTTCGATGACCGGTAAGGACGGCCAGCATCCGCGGGCCACCTTCCTCATGCACACCGGCTACGCGCCGTCGCCCGCCGTCAAATATCCCACGCTCGGCTCCATTGTCGCCAAAGAACTCGGCGATCCGGCCAGCGACCTCCCCAGCTTCGTCCGCATCGGCACCGGTCCGGGTGCCAACGCCAGCGCTATGGGCGGCGCGGGCATTTTGGGCGTCGATTACGATCCGCTCACGCTGGCCGCCGCTGGTCGCCCGCCCGAAAATGCGACGCTCGCCACCGATGAGAAACGTTTTCAGCGCCGCATGAACCTTCTCGACCGCATCCAAGGCGACTATGCCAACCACGGCGGCCAGCAGGAAGTCGCCGACCACCAAAAAATCTACGCGCAAGCTTCCCGCCTCGTCCTCAGCCCCAAAATGACCGGCTTCGATCTCGACAAAGAGCCGCAGAAAATCAAAGACGCCTACGGCAGTTCCCCCTTCGGCCAAGGCTGCCTCCTCGCCCGCCGCCTGATCGAAACCGGCGTCACGTTCGTCGAAGTCACGCTAGGCAACTGGGACACGCACCGTGACAATTTCAACGAATGTAAGCGACACTGCGGCGAGCTCGATCAACCCTACGCCGCGCTCATTGCCGATCTTAAGAGCCGCGGCCTCCTCGACAGCACGCTCGTCATCTGGACCGGCGAATTCGGCCGCACTCCCCGCGTGAATCCCAACAGCGGCCGCGACCACTTCCCCCGCGCCTTCACGTCCATTCTTGCCGGCGGCGGCGTCAAAGGTCGCCAGGTCATCGGCTCCACCGACGCTGGCGGCGACGCCGTCCAAGACCGCCCCGTCTCCGTCAACGATTTCCTCCGCACCGCCTGCCACTCTCTCAGCATCGACGCCGACAAGCAAAACATGTCCTCCATCGGCCGCCCCATCAAAATCGTCGATGGCGGCGAAGTCGTCAAAGAGGCTTTTGCGTAGCACCTGAATCGGCTGGTCACGATTCACTGGGCATGGTCAATTGTGCGAATGCCCAATGACCACGTCCCAATGACCAACGAAACCCCAAATCCCAAATCCCAAATCCCAAATTCGCGGCGAGAATTCCTCCTCCCCTTCATCGCCTCCTGCTTCGGCCTCGGCTATTCACCCATCATGCCCGGCACTTGCGGCGCACTGATCGGCCCCCTCCTCTACATCCCCCTCGCCCTCGCCGTTCCCAGTGAACCGCTCCAAACCGCCCTCATCGCCGCGCTTCTGATCTTCTGGTCTTGGATCACCATCGCCCTCGGCCGCTGGGCCGAAGAATACTACCAACGCAAAGACTCCCAAATCTTCGTCACCGACGAAGTCGCCGGCTTCCTCCTCACCGTTCTCCTCTTCCACGACCCACTGCAACCCGTCCTCACCACCCTCTGGGCCTTCCCCGTCACCCGCATCATTGACATCATCAAAATCCCGCCCGCGAAAAGTCTCGAACATCTCCCCCGCGGCTACGGAGTCCTCGCCGACGACCTCCTCGGCTCCCTCTACGCCGCCGCAATGCTGTGGATCCTCAAGATCTCCCTCCCCGGCTGGTTTACGGTCTCGGGTTAGAATACTGTTCGCTGTCATTGGTCATTCATGCTTCTTCATTCGTCATTGTTTAATTCTTAATTCTTGAAATCTGGTGCTTCGTCCCGTGCCTCGCCGCAACATCACGATCCTGCTTCTCGCCATCTCCATCTCCTGGCTCTGCTATCAGCGCGCCAGCCGCAATCGCTATGTCCAGTCGCTGGGCGAGGCGATGAACATCGTCCAGACGAGCTACATCAACGAGGTTGAGCCGCGCGTCCTGTTTGAAGGGGCGATGGACGGCATGATCGGAAAGCTCGATCCCTACTCCGGCTACACCAGCCCCGATGAATTTCGTCAGTTCCAGCAGCAACTGGATGGCGAATTTGTCGGCATCGGCATCGTCGTCGATCACGATACCGAAAACGGCCGCCTCAACGTCGCCGAGGCCCTCATCGGCAAGCCAGCGTACATGGCCGGCATCCGCCCCAACGATGCCATCATCGCCATCGACGATCAAGAAACTCGCTCGATCAACCTCCGCGACGCCGTCGGCATGATCCGCGGCAAAGCCGGCAGCAGTGTGAAACTCCGCGTGCTCAAAGGGGCGGAAGGCGAGCCGATCGAATACACGCTCGAGCGCGCCACCATTCCACTCGAAACCGTCCTCGGCGACGCCCGCGATTCCATCGGCAAATGGATTTATCGCCTCGCAAATCATCCCAAAATCGGCTACATCCGCATCTTCGACAATTTTGGCGAGCGCACCAGCGACGAGTTCGCCGCCGCCCTCGCTTCTTACCGCGAACCCGGCCAGAACATCGACGGCCTGATCCTCGACCTGCGCTATAACCGCGGTGGCCTCCTCGAAGCGGCTCGCGACATCTGCGACATGCTGCTGGACGAAGGGACGATCGTCACCACTCGTGGCCGTCACAACCGCCTCGTCAAGGAATATGTCGCCGAGCGTGGCACCGAGCTACCCGCCGATATTCCGCTCGTCGTGCTCGTCGATCGGTTGAGCGCCAGCGCCAGCGAAATCGTGGCCGCCGCGCTGCAAGACAACAAACGGGCGGTCATCGCCGGCCAGCGCAGTTGGGGCAAAGGTACCGTGCAAAACGTCATCAACCTCGAAGGAGGCAAAAGCGCGATTCGCCTCACCATCGGCAGCTACCACCGCCCCAGCGGCAAGGAAATCCACAAGTGGAAAGGGGCCAAGGACTCCGACGATTGGGGCGTGCGTCCCGATCCCGGCCTCGAATCGCTCGTCTCCAATCAAGCCAGCGAACTCATCATTCTCTCTCGCCGCAAACGTGACTATCTCCGCTGGGACGACCTCTCAAATTCATCAGCCGGGAACAAACCTGCTTCCGGAGAATCGCCACCCGCCTCTGCGTCCCCCAGCACTTCTCCCCCTATTCCCGTTGCCGACTCCGAAGACGCCCCACCATCCTCCACCACCTCCGTCGAAGCTCAAGCCGCCACCGCCGCCCGCCAAGACCCCACCACCCTCGACTCTCAACTCCGCACGGCGGTCGATTACTTCACCAAATCCGGCGCAAAGCAAAACACCGGAATCAGCAGCGACAAATAACCCAGCCCGGTGCGAAACCATCCGAGCGGCACGGTATCATCCCGCGTCGGCGGATGGTCGGTGCCCATGAGCAGCACCAAGAGCGCCATCAGAATCCACATCGGCGGTTTCTGAAAGTAGAAATACGTCACTCCCATGTAACCAAACACCACCAGCATGAACAGCCGGGCGAGCCAATGCGCTTTTTTGCCCAGCAGGGCGTAGGTCACATGCCCACCGTCCAGTTGGCTCACCGGCAACATGTTCAGGCCCGTGATGAGCAATCCCACCCAACCCGCCATAAAAAATGGGTTCAGTTGGCTGATGGCAATTCCCATATCGGGCTTAAACGTCTCAGGATGCAGATGCTGCAGCATATACTGCACCGCCAGCGGTAAGCCAAATTGCTGTCCCTCGGCCGGCGCGGTCAAATCCAGTTGCGCGGCACCGATCCACACAATCGGGATCGCCAAGACGAGGCCCGCCAGCGGCCCGGCCAGCCCAATATCAAAAATCTGCTTGCGGTCGGCCTGCGACCCGTCCATCGCGATCACCGCCCCCATCGTGCCAATGGGTGAAACGGGCAGTGGGATGCACATCGGCAGCGTGGCCCGCACCCCATACACCAGAGTCATTACGAAATGCCCCATTTCGTGCATCAGCAAGATCGAGAGGACGCAGCCCATGTAGAGCAAACCGTCCCGCCAATGTTCCAGAATCGCTAGTCGAGCCGGAAGCTGAAAAAATGGCCCTGAGATATCCGTCCAGCCAGCGCCAATCAACTCTCCCGGCATCCAACCCGTAGCACCCGCAAAAAATGTCGAGAGGCACGTCAACAGGAACAGCGTCAACGACAACGCCGCCCAGCGCCGATGCATAGGTCTTAACCGCGGCTCCGGTTCCACGACCTCTGCCAGCACAATTTCAGACATGGGCGCGTGCCCAACCGTCGGCTCATCCCCCGGCACTTCCAAACGCGACGATTCGAATTCAGGCACTTCAGCCGCACACCGGGCAAGAGGAAACAATCCTTTTCAATACCACCTGTATTGTACGACCAAACGCAGGGAGGGCGAGGCTCCCGCCGAGCCATTCGTTCTATTGGCTCGACCGCCCCTCCTTGAGCCGTTGCCTGATGGCCTTAAGCCTCTCGCCCAATTCTGCTTCAAACCCTCGCTCCACCGGCCGATAATATTCCCGCTCCACTCCCAAATAATCCTGCGCCGCGACGCCCCCTTCGGCGTTGTGTGCATACTCGTAACCCTGGCCGTGCCCCAGCCGCTTTGCCCCTTGGTAATGGCCATCTCGCAAATGCGTTGGCACCGGCAGCACGCGGCCTTCACGAATATCGGCCCGGGCCTCGCCAATGGCAATGGTCGATGCGTTCGATTTTGGCGCGCACGCCAAATACGTCACCGTTTGCGCCAGCGGCAACTGACATTCGGGCAACCCAACAAACTCGCACGCCTGCATCGTCGCCACGGCCAGCGGCAATGCTTGCGGATCGGCATTGCCCACGTCCTCGCTGGCCAAAATCACCAAGCGGCGGCACAAAAACCGCACATCCTCGCCCGCCTCAAGCATCCGCGCCAGCCAATACAGCCCCGCGTCGGGATCGCTCCCCCGAATGCTCTTGATGAGCGCACTGATCGAATCGTAATGCTCGTCCCCCGTCGGATCGTAAGCCGCTGCCTTCCGCTGCACCGACTCCGCCGCTAACTCGCGCGTGAATTCAATCGGCCGCTCCTCCGCCGACAACACCCCAATCTCCAGCGCCGCCAGCGCCTTTCGAGCATCCCCGTCCGAAACTTCACCCAAAAACTTCAGTGCCTCCTCGTGCATCCGCACTTCGTATTTTCCCAGCCCCCGTTCCTTGTCCGCCAACGCCCTCGTCAACAGCTTCTTGATGTCTTCCACCGATAACGGCTGAAACTCAAACACCTGACTCCGGCTGACCAGCGCGCTATTCACGGCAAAAAACGGATTGCTCGTCGTCGCCCCCACCAGCGTGACGACTCCCTCCTCCACATCCGGCAACAATGCGTCCTGTTGCGACTTGTTGAACCGATGAATCTCGTCGATGAAAAGCAGGGTCCGCTGCCCGCTGCCCGCCAGCCCATCGCGGGCTTCATCCAGAACCTCCCGCAAATCCTTAACGCCGCTCGTCACTGCCGAAAGCTGCCGAAACTTCTTCTTGCTCTCGGTCGCCAGCAGCCGCGCCAGCGTCGTTTTTCCCGTCCCTGGCGGGCCATAAAAAAGGACCGACCCCAGCCGGTCTGACGCCAGGAGCCGTCGCAGCAGTTTCCCCTCGCCCAGAAAATGCTGCTGCCCCGCGAATTCCGCCAGCGTCCGCGGCCGCATCCTTGCCGCCAACGGCTGAGCCCGCGTCAAATTATCTGCTTCTGCTTTTTCGAAGAGCGATCCCATTTGGTAAAGTGTACGCCACGAGCCCTTCGCGGGCGACGAGCTACTCGGTTTCCGACTCCTGATCCCTGATTCCTTCCCTATGCACCTCCGCCTTCACGCCTTCGATCTGCCTCTCGCGCACACGTTCACGATCAGCCGGGAGTCGATTACGTCGCAGCCAACACTCGTCGTTGAACTCTCGCATAATGGCGTGAGTGGCTACGGCGAAGCCACGAGCAACAAATACTACGGCTTCACGATCGACCGCATGGCCCGCGACCTGGCCGCGATCAAGCCGCAACTCGAAGCCGCCGCGCTCACCGAACCTACCGCTCTCTGGTCCCAGTTTCAGCCCGCGCTAAATGACGACCCCTTCGCCCTCTGTGCCCTCGATCAGGCCGCCCATGATCTGTGGGGCAAACTCAACAATCAGCCCGTCTATAAGCTATGGGGCCTCTCCACCGAAAAAAATCCCGCATCGGACTACACCATCGGCATCGACCAGATCGACGTGATGGTTGCCAAGATGAACGAGTTTCCCGGCTGGCCGATCTACAAGATCAAGCTCGGCACCGACCGCGACCTCGAAATTGTCCGCGAGCTCCGCAAGCACACCACCGCGATTTTCCGCGTCGATGCGAATTGCGGCTGGACCGCCGATCAAGCGATTTCCTACTCTCCCGAGCTTAAAAAGCTGGGCGTCGAATTCATCGAGCAGCCGCTGAAGGCCGATCAGTGGGATGATCTGGCCCGTGTCGGTCGCGAATCGGCCCTGCCGATCATCGCCGATGAAAGCTGCATTATCGAAAGCGACGTGGCCCGCTGCGCCGGTGTCTTTCAAGGCATCAACATCAAGCTCACTAAATGCGGCGGCCTCACCCCCGCCCGCCGTATGATTGCCGAAGCCCGCAACCTCGGCCTGCAAGTCATGGTCGGCTGTATGACCGAATCGACCGTCGGCATCTCGGCCATCGCGCAGCTTCTGCCGCTGCTCGACTATGTCGATATGGATGGCGCGGTGCTATTGGCCGAAGACGTCGCCACTGGTGTGCGGCTCGACCACGGCCTCTGCATCTATCCTGACGCTCCCGGCCACGGCCTGAGTCTCACTCGCCCCGGCCGCGATCCGCTGGCGACTTAATAAGCATCAGTTCAACTTAACCATCAGTTCAAGTTGTTAGCCGGCTCGCGGCCACCGGCAGTGCTGAGAAACCGCCACGTATCGAGGTTCACGTTGTCGGACATATACCTGACCGCGCCGTCGCACATGGTTACGTTCACGCCGCCAGGATGCCGGCTGCGAGCGGCCATGTTCTGCGGATTGGCGGTGGTCGGAGCGGTGCATGGCGGGTTCGGATGTTGATTGATGCAATAAATATCCTGTTCGGGTGCGTCAGGTTGATTCGAGTTGGGCGGCAAATAAGTCTCAAAATGTGCGCCGCCATTCCACCAGCCAAATCCGCGTAAGTCGCCTCTCTGACCTTTAATGACTTCCGAAAAAGCCAACGTGCTGCTTAACCCGTCAATCACGTCGGGCAGTCGCATGACTTGCGGGCTCTGGTTGCTGTTCGCCACGGAGATAAACGGTGCCTTCCCATATTTGTTTGGTTGCCCGTCGGTTTGAACTCCGTGAGGCGTCTTACGGTTCTGTGTCGTGTTGCCGTAATTGCCCACATAGTTGTGAAAAGTAATGACCCCGCGCGGCGGAACTTTGTTGTCACTGGGGCAGGTATAGACCTTAATGAGCTGCTTGGTAACGTCCGTGTTGCTCCCAGCGCTGTACCGCAGGGTTACATCGATCTCACCGCTGGGACCGACCTGGCCATATCCTTTGTAGAGATCGAACAAAGCTTTTTGCTCGATGTAAGGCAGCAGTCCCATCTGCCACGTTCCCGAGCAACACGAATAGGAGCCCACGGGAAACGCGCCCCGAAAGCTATCGGCATATTGCGTCACGCCCAGCCCAAGTTGCTTCAAATTGTTCGAACACTGGGTGCGGCGCGATGCTTCGCGCGCGGATTGCACCGCGGGCAGTAGCAGAGCCACTAGAACGCCGATGATGGCGATCACAACTAGCAGTTCCACGAGCGTGAACGCGCGCTTCAGGCTTCTTGTCGCGGACATGACACTCTCCCGAAGTTCAGAATCCCTGGCCCCTTCGAAAAACCTTGACGGCGCAGCCGTCGGGCGGGCCAGTTCGTACATTTTCACAACGTCAGTATATTTGTTTACTTCCCCTTCGTCGCTATCTCGAACGAAAATTTAAACGGACCTTCCTTTTTCAGGTCGATCGTCTGCTTGCTTGCCTCGTTCCAATCTGGCGGAACCAATTCCTTCGAGGGCGGCGGTCCTTCGCCCGGCGGGGCGTCCGCGGCTGCGGCACCCCCTCCGCCCGGAGCGGCCGCATTGACTTCCACTCGATACTTGCCGGGCAAGAGCCCCTTCATTCGAGGAATCGAGAAATTGCCGCCCGTTACCACCGCGCCACTGGATGTCTTGGCTCCCTCCATCGGCTGAAAACTAATATTCCCCTTTTCCAGCGGAGCCCCATCCAAGGTGACTGTACCAGTAATTGCAATTCGGCCTGCTGCGTCGCCGCCGCAACCCAACCATAAGGCCATGCTTATCACTAGCAAGCCGACACAACCCAAGCGACGAATTTCCATTGCTTCCCCACGCTGTTGCTCACCGAATTTTCAGAATCTGGCAGCATACCACGCCTCGGCGAATTCTCAAATCCGCAGTCGGTGCCTGAATCGCCGGCACGTCCCCCTTTAACTGCGATCGGCCAATGCCGCTTTCATCTCCTCAAACGCGCTCTCCCACTCGCCGGCTGCTTGTTGCCGGAACAGCCGCATCGTGGGATACCACGGGCTGTTGGACCGGTCCAAGAACCACCGCCAGTCGGCCGCATAGGGTAGGGCCACCCAAACCGGCACGCCCAGCGCGCCGGCCAGGTGGGCCATCGAGGTATCCGACGTGATGACCAGGTCGAGGCTCATCATCACCGCCGCAGTGTCCATGAATGCCCCGTGAGCCGTGTCAAAATCTTCCCCCAAATGGGCAATGGGTGTCTCGCCGGCCATTGCCAGTTCCGCCACGCTCGCCCCTTTTTGCAGGCTGATCAAACGCACGCCCGGCACCTCGGCCAACTTAGAAAACAGTGCCAACGGCAAATCGCGCCGCTGGGAAAGCGGATGATCCGAACTGCCGCGCCAATTGATGCCAATGCGAGTTCCTGTGATCTCAGCCAGACTCTCGCGCCACCCAGTGACCAGCGATGAATCGGCGAACAAGTAGGGCACCCCTTGCGGAATCGTCTCCATCCGCGTGCCAAACACCAACGGCAGGCTCTGCACCGAAACGTGCGTATCGAAATGCGGTAGCTGATCGCCACGGCAAATGACGCGGTCAATACCATGCACCGAAGCGAGAATACTTGCGAGTGGCCGATCGCATTCGAGCACAATCTTCGCCGCGGGACTGTGCTGCTTCACCAATGAAACGTACCGGACGAACTGCATCGTGTCGCCCAAACCCTGCTCGGCATACACCAACAGCGTCGCCCCCGGCGGAAGCGCCTTTCCATTCCACTCGGACTGGGAAAAACCCCGCAGCGGATTTATCCGCGTTTTCCACCGCCATTCGTGCTCGGCCCAGCCGCGTTCAAAATCCCCGCGTTGCAGCATTAAAAACGATTGACTGAAATGGGCGTCGGCGTGATCCGGCTTCAATTCCAGCGCTCGCTGAAAACTGGCCGCCGCTTCATCCAGCTTGCCCTGCAAGTGCAAGGCATTTCCTAAATTGCTGTGCGCCTCGATGAAATCGGGGACAAGCTCCAGTGCCATGCCAAAACAAGTAACGGCTTCCTCCAGCTTGACTTGCTGCCGATACGCCGCTCCCAGATTACTGTACGCCTCGGCATAGTCCGGCCGAAGCTGTACCGCCCGCCGAAAATAGGCCGTGGCTTCTTCCAAGTTGTTTCCCTTTTCCAGCAGGGCATAGCCGAGGTTGTTACAAATCTCCGGACAATCTGGCTTAAGCTGGAGCGCTTCCCAATAGCTGGCAACTGCATCATCTAAGCGGCCGAGGTCCATGAGCGCGTTGCCCAAATTGCGGTGCGCTTCAGGCAGCTCTGGCAACAACTCCACGGCCCGTTCATAACAGCCGATGGCGTCGTCGAGCTGGCCGAGCGCCCGCAGCGCCGCCCCAAGGTTGCTATGTGCCACGGCCAATTCGGGCTTCAGCTCCAACGCCAAGCAATAACATGTGACCGCCTCGTGCAGTTTGCCCTGGTTTTTCAGTGCATTTCCCAAGCTGCAATGGGCTTCGGCCAGGTCGGGTTGTATGGTCACGGCCCGGCGATACGAGGCGACCGCGTCGTCCAGCTTGCCCACGGCGCTCTGGGCATTGCCCAGATTGATGTAATAGCCGGGCTGCTTGCCGTCCTTGGCGATCGCTCGGCTGATGTGGTCGATGGCCGCCTCGTACTGGCCACGTTGCGACAATATTAGCCCCAGCAAGTGCAATGAATCGGCGTGATGGGGATCGACCTCCAAAATCTGCCGATAAATCGGCTCGGCCAGATGCAGATTCCCCATCTGGTGATGTTGCAGGGCGATTGGCAGAAATTGATCGATTCGGTTCATCTGGCCACTGTGTAAAGAATTCCCGGCTGATGACAAGCCGTGCTCTCAAACGCGGTTCGCCCGCAACTCCGCCAGCGGATAGTGCGTGTCGCGCCAGCGAATGCCCCCCTGATAGTGATTCAGCACCATCGTGCGCAACAGAATATAGACAAACATCAACACCCCGATGGGAAACGCCAACGCGCAGCTTGCCGGTGTGCGGAGCGTGCGCGAGCAGCCGAGCGCCATCGCCCACAACCCCAAGCACACGCCTAGATAAATCCACCGCGCCGGCCCCGAGAGAACAAACACCGCCACAAACGGCCACACATTCCACAGCAGCGACAGTAGCGAAGTAGCCACCGTGAGGAAAATATTGTAGTCCGACCCCGAATAGGCGTTTTTCTCCAGCGCTCGCACCAATTCGCCGACCGACCGATACATCTCGAGTGACAGCAGATTCGTCGCGTCGATCAGATCTTGTCGATAGCCGGCCAGCTTCACAATCTTGCCGAGTTTGAGATCGTCGTCCGGCCGAAGGCGAATTCGCTCGTGCCCTCCCACGGCCCGATAGACTGCGGTCCGAACGAGGTTGAACGCTCCTACGCCGATGTGTGCCGTGCTCTTTGGATTCCGAATCGACCAGACTCTTACGAACAGGAACAAATAAATGGCAAACGTCGTCATGAACACGCTGAGCAGCCAAGTCGGAGTGTGAATCACCGGCCAGGCGCTCAGATGATCGATTTGCTCATTTTTCGCGTACAGCATCGCGCGCCGCAACGTCGTCGGCTCATACACAATATCCGCGTCAGTAAAGAGCAGCCATTCGCCCGTTGAACGACCGGCCCCGAGCTGCATGGCATTATTTTTACCCAACCAGCCCGCCGGTAGCTCCGTCAAATGCACCACGTTGAGCTGAGGAAACTCCGCTGCCAGCGAATCCAGAATCTCTCCCGTGCGGTCCGTCGAGCGGTCGTTGATAATCGTGATCTCAAGCTGCGGATAATCGAGCCTCGTCAGCGAGCGTACCGCCTTCTCGATATACAGCTCCTCGTTGCGCGCCGGCACAATCAGCGACACGCTCGGCCAATCGTTCAACTCCTCCAAGCCCACATGACTCAAACGTCGCGTTCGCAAACGGCCCAGTGCCAACAAACCCAGGCACAGCAGCACCGCCAACAGATTAGACGCCGCAATCCACACCAACGCAGTCGCCAGCCAATCAGTCATCAAGCCCCCATTCATCCTTCTTCCCTCACTCCGCACTCTTCAAAAACTCAAGCAAATCGGCCATCGCCGTCTGATCGATCTGCTTCTCCATGCCTTCGGGCATCAGCGACATGCCAGTGCTCTTCAACTGTTCGATGTCGATTCGCAAGACCGTGTCGGTGGCGTTGTCGGCACGTTTCAGCGTGATGCTCGTCGCCGTTTCCGCGGCTATTAGGCCAGTGAGTTGCCGTCCATCGGCAGTCAGCACGGCGTAATTGAGATACTGCGGATTCACCTCGCGGTTGGGATCGAGCACGTTCAGCAAAATAGCCTCCGGTCCGCGAGTTTTCATCGCCGCCAGGTTTGGGCCGATGTCGTTGCCAACTGCCTGCACCTTGTGACACGCGGCGCACGTCTTCGTGAACACCTGCTTGCCTTTCTCGGCGTCTCCTTTCTCCTCCAACACCCCACGGTACGCATCCACCACATCCGACCGCCGGCCCAGCTTACTATTAACCAACAATTGGTTGGCTCGTGTCCGAATCGTCGCGTTCCGATGCTCCGCCAGTAGCTTGAGCTTCACGGGATCGAGGTCACCCGTGCTTAATTGGCCGGATTCCAGACCCGTCAGCAGGGCGGTCGTCCACGCCGCCCGCGACAGCAGCAAATCGGTCGCCTGCCCCTTCAGCCGCGGGCTCAATCCGGCAAACCGGCTAATCACCACCTCGGATACGTCAGCCGCATCGAACGACGCCAACGTCGCCAACGCCGCGGCCTGCAACTCTGCGGCGACGGCGGGCGACAAGAGCGACGACAACAGTTCCTTCTGGTCATCAAAGCTTGCCAACCTCAACTGTTCGACCGCCGCCGTTCGCGTCTTCACGGGCGCGGCCTCATCCGCCGCCCGTTTCCCGGCTGCTGCCAACAGCGATTTCATCAGCGACTCAGCTTTCCCACCGGTCGCCGTTGCAATCTGCTCGGCCAGCGGCGTGCCGCTCTTTGCCGCCAATCGCTGAATGATCGTCGGCAACGCAGGAGAATCAGCCGCTGCCAGTGTGCGCAGGGCCACGAGGGTCGCCGAAATATCCGCCGGCCGCTGCTGCCGTCCGATCTGTGCTGCCAGGCTGGCCAACAACTCCCGACCTTCACGCGACTCGACAATCTGCGAGTCGCCGGCAAGCTCCTTCAACACCTCGCCCGCTCCATCCACGAGCGAACTCAATACGGCAATCCGCACGTAACCATCCGTCAGGTCGCGCTTCACCAATTTCACGAGCGCCGAGGTTCGCTCAGACGAACTGGGCAATTCTCCGAGCGAAAATGCCAGTTGATACCGCACCGGCAACTCGGCATCGTCAGCCATTGTCAGCAGCTTCCGTCGAATTGCCGCGGATGAGCCAGCCAGCTTCTCAGAAAGCAAGGTGGCGTGCCGTCGAACCCCGGGATGATCGTCGCTCAGCCGGGCCAAGATGACTTTTTCGCTTAACGCATCGAGCCCTGCGAGCACATACATGGCGTGCAATTTGGCCAGCGGCAACGCCGACTCAATCGCCAGTTTCTCGACGAGCGGCACCGCCGTCTTGTCTTGTCGCTCATACAAAAGCCGCGCCGCCGTGTCTCGATGCCACCCATTCGGATGCTGCAACAGCGCTACGAGCACTTCCACACCCGCCCCTGCCAATTTCGGCAACGCCGGCTGCTTGAACCCTTCTTGAATCACGCGATACAACCGCCCGCGATCGCGCCCGCTAGTCAAATCCAAGTGTTTCTTGATCACCGCCGGCAAGCTCGCCGGATGCTCGATCACCTCGCGATACATGTCGAGGATGTACAGGCTGCCGTCCGGCACGTTAGCAAACTGACACGGCCGAAACCAAATGTCGCTCGACGACACAAACTCGCTCTTCTCATCGATCCGTCGCCCGATGAAGCCGACGCCATCGGGCTCCAGCCGTTTGCGGTGAACCAGGTTGCTTCCTACATCGCCAACAACCGCCACGCCCTGCCATTCCTTCGGCCAAGCATCGCCGCGATAGATCGTCGCGCCCGTCGCGCCCGTAAAGTACCCCGCCGGCCGACCGCCACCTTCGACCGCGCCCGGCACTACTCCCGTCGCCCGCAATCGTGTGCGGACAATCCGCCAGGGCTCCACGGGACTCGTCCGAAAAACATCCGCTTGCGGCCCATCCGCCGCAATGCTCCGCCGCGGCGACGGCGCGGCCAGATACGGATTCCGCCCCAAATACCGATCCTCGTACATGATCTCCTGCAAGTGATCGCTGTTCGAACAAACGAAGCGGTTGCCCCAATCGTCGAACGACAAACCATGCTGCGCCCCGCCGCTGACCGTCGTCACGTTCCACGTCCGCGGATCGATGGCAATATCGCGCCCGCGCAGCGCCAGCGGCCGCGCGCTCTTGCCGTCAATCTTCGTCAGCTCAGCGCCGGTGCTGCTCAACGACAAATAAATCCGATTGTCCAATCCCCACTGAAACGAATTCGCCAGTCCCTGCACGTTGCTCACACCCAGGCCCGTGTACAGCTTCCGCTCTTCGTCGGCCTTGCCATCGCCGTTCGTATCTTTGAAGTAAAAAATGTCCGGCGCATCGACCACCAACACGCCCCCCGCCCAATAAAACACCGCCGTCGGCCACGCCAAGCCATCCTTGAACACCGTGCTCTTGTCGAACCGCCCGTCACCGTCAGCGTCTTCCAATAACCGAATCCGGCTGACCTTCTCGTCCTTGTTTTCCGAATACCCCCGCATTTCCACGACATACAGGCGGGAATTTTCGTCAAACGCAATCGCCACCGGATCGGCCACCAACGGCTCCGCCGCCACCTGCTCCACGCGAAACCCCGCCGCCACCTGCAGCGATCTCAGCGCATCTTTCGGCTCCGTCGGCGCAATTCGCGGCAACTCTCCCGCGTAATCTTTATCTATCGAATCCTTCGGCTGCTGAGCGTGTAGCCCTTGCGAAACGCACAAATTCATCAAGGCGAAACAAAAAAAACCCAAGACACAAAGATCGCGAAGAATCGCAAATGGCAATCTCGCCGAATCAATCCTCAAACTTAGCGCTCTTCGTGTCTTTGCGGTTTTCATCAGTGGTTCGCTCAAATTCTCAGTGACTTCAAATGTTGGTATTGCTCGATTCTGTCACGAGAACGGCCCGGCGACAACAAGTTGACGCCGCGAGCCAATCCAGATAAATTGTCATAAACCAATAAGCCATAAGAACTTCTGTCCATGCCTGTAGGAAAACCAGTCTTGAAGGAACGTCCCGAACCCAAGCCCACGTTTGAAAGCCTCGGCCTCTCGGACATCATGCTCGATGCCCTGGAGTTGGCCGCCTATGAGTATCCGACGCCCATTCAGGCCGGCCTGATCCCGCTCGCACTCAAGGAAATCGATGTCGTCGGCCAGGCCCGCACCGGCACCGGCAAGACCGCATCGTTCGCCATCCCCATCCTCGAAAAGCTCAAGCTCAAGCAAGATATTCACCACCCGCAAGCGCTCGTCATGGTGCCGACGCGCGAATTGGCCGTGCAGGTGAAGGACGAAATCGTCAAATTGTCGGAAGGCCGCCGCGTCCATTGCGTCGCCGTCTATGGCGGCAAGCCGATCCGCCAGCAAATCGAAAAAATCCGCCGCGGGGCGCACATCATCGTCGGCACCCCCGGCCGCGTGCTCGATCACCTGGCCCGCGGCACGGTCGATTTCTCCCAGCTCTCATTCGTGGTCCTCGACGAGGCCGACCGCATGCTCGACATCGGGTTTCGCCCCGACATCGAACGCATTCTGAAACGCTGCCCCCTCTCGCGGCAAACGCTGCTGCTCAGCGCCACCGTGCCTCCGCCGATCGCCAAGCTGGCCGAGCGCTACATGCGCAACCCGCAAACGATCAATTTCTCGCCCAAAGACATCTCGGTCGAGACGATCGAGCAGTTTTATTTCACCGTCGATCCGCAGCGAAAGTTCGACTTGCTGTTCCGCCTGCTCACCCGCGAAGAGCCCCGCCAGGCCATCATTTTTTGCCGCACCAAGCGCGGCACCGAAAAGATTTATCAGCGTCTGAGCAAGAAGCTCGACGGCGTGGAATGCATGCACGGCGACATGAACCAAAGCGGCCGCGACCGCGTGATGACCGATTTTCGCAGCGGCCAAGTGAAAATTCTCGTCGCGACCGACGTCGTCGGTCGCGGCATCGACGTTTCCAGCATCTCGCACATCGTCAACTACGACATCCCCAGCTTCTGCGACGACTACGTCCATCGCGTCGGCCGCACCGGCCGCATGGGCCGCGAAGGCGTCGCCTACACCTTCGTCGCCCCCGATGAAGGCCCCGAGCTCACCCGCATCGAAGAGCGCATCAACCTCTTGCTCAAGCGGGCCGAAATGAAGGACTTCGAGTTTCGCTCACGCGAATCGATGTCCCTCGGCCATCCCGATGGCGACGGTTCCGAAGGCTCCATCGCCACCGAGCCCAAAGTCGCCCCCCCACCCCCACCGGCTTCGGCGATGCGACGACCACCCAAAAAATACCGCAAGGCGCTCTAATTCTCGTGGGGTAGGCATCCTGCCTGCCCATCTCTGTAGGGAACGGTTTCTATCGCGTTCCGCATTTGCCATTTGTGCTCACCGCAATGGTATTATCTCCCTTTGTACTCGGTACTCGCGCAAATTGCTGGCTACCAATCACTGGCCTACTTCACCCTGACTACCATCTCCCATGCTCTCCCGTCTCGCCACCACAGCTCTCCTGTTTTCACTCCTCGCCGCTCCTTTATTCACGCTTGCCGACGGACCCGCCGACAACATCCCCACCAACGTCCGCCGCGTCCCCAAGCTCGGCATCGAAGTCCCCGCTGACCGCAAAGCCAAGCTCGAAGCCGGCCTAAAGCAACTCGACGACAAAATCACCGCGCTCAAAGCCAAGAAAGACGCCAAGGCCGCCGAGTTGCTCCCAGATGTCGAGATCTATTTCAAAGCCATTCACGACGCGCTCGTCTATCAAGAATTCTTCGACGCCAAAGAACTCGACCCCGCCGACAAAATTCTCGCCGCCGGCATCGAACGGGCAGACCAACTCGCCAAAGGCGAAGCACCCTGGACCACCGCCACCGGTCTCGTCGTTCGCGGCTACGTCTCCAAAATCGACGGCTCGGTTCAGCCGTATGGCCTCGTCGTGCCCGAAAGCTACACGAACAAAGGCCCCGGCCGCTTCCGCTGCGATCTGTGGTTCCACGGCCGCGGCGAAACGCTCAGCGAATTGAACTTCATCAACGACCGCTCGCGCAACGTCGGCCAGTACTCGCCCGAAGACACGCTCGTCCTGCATCCTTACGGCCGCTATTGCAACGCCAACAAGTTCGCTGGCGAAATCGACGTACTCGAAGCACTCGACTCGGTCAAAAAACGTTATCGCATCGACGACGACCGCATTGCCGTTCGCGGCTTCTCGATGGGCGGCGCTTCCGTGTGGCAATTCGCCGTTCACTATCCCGACCGCTGGTTCGCCGCCAACCCCGGTGCGGGTTTTAGCGAAACGCCCCTCTTCCTCAAGGTCTTTCAGCAAGAAGATCTCAAGCCGACCTGGTGGGAGCAAAAACTCTGGAACTGGTACGACTGCCCCGGCTGGTGCATCAACCTCCGCCACTGCCCCACCGTCGCCTACAGCGGCGAGATCGACCGCCAAAAGCAAGCCGCCGACGTGATGGAAAAAGCCCTGTCCGAGGAAGGCATCGAACTCGTTCACATCATTGGCCCGAAGACAGCCCACGCCATCCACCCGCAGTCCAAAATCGAAGTCGATCGCCGGCTGAAATCGCTCGCCAAATCCGGCCGCAACGCGCAGCCAATCGACCTGGAATTTGCGACCTACACCCTTCGCTACAACAAGCTGAACTGGCTCACCGTCGATGGCCTCGCCGAGCATTGGACCCAGGCCCGCGTCACCGCTGGACTCGCCTCCGACGGCGTCGAAATCGACGTCGAAGGCGTCACCGACCTGACTCTCTCGTTCGACGCCGGCGAATCGCCCTTCGACGTGCAATCCAACGTCACCATCCTCATCAACGACGACGAGGTCGAAGCCCCCGGCCCCAAAAGCGACAAATCGTGGGAAGTCTCGCTCCACCGCGCCCGCGGCGAGTGGAAACTCGGTCAGCGTGACAACGATATGCTCCGCAAAAAGCACGGCCTCCAAGGCCCCATAGACGACGCGTTTCTCGATCGCTTCATCTTCGTCCGCCCCACCGGCAAAGCCTGGCACGAACAAACGGCCAAATGGTCCGCCGGCGAACTCGACCGCGCCATCGAACACTGGCGTCGCCACTTCCGCGGCACGGCCCAAGTGAAAGACGACACCGCCATCACCCCCGAAGACATCCAATCGGCCAACCTCATTCTCTGGGGCGATCCCAGCAGCAACGCCATCCTCAAGCAAGTCGCCGACAAGCTCCCCATTGAATGGTCGCGCGAGTCCATCGTCGTCAACACTAGCCCGACGCGCGAGCGAGGCTCTGCTGAAGTCCGCAAGTATCCCAGCGACAAGCACGCCCTCATCGCCGTCTATCCCAACCCGCTAAACCTCAACCGCTACATCGTCCTCAACAGCAGCTTCACCTTCCGCGACTACGCCTACCTCAACAACGCCCGCCAAGTCCCCATGCTCCCCGACTGGGCCGTCGTCGATCTCACCACCCCCCCCAACGCCATCTGGCCCGGAAAAATCGCCGACGCCGACTTCTTCGACGAACGCTGGAAACTCAAAGTGAGCGACGAACGAAAGCAATGACCTTATGCCGTGCCACTCGCCTGCTGAAAGCAATAATCAAACAACATTTCCCACTCCGCCCGAGCCACTTCCCTCGCCACTCGCTCACACTTCGACCTCCCCCGCGCCACCGCCTCGCATAAATCCACAAACCGAAACGGATCCCAAATCGCCTGCGAAGCCAAATATCTCGCCGGCTCATCTAACTCGACGTTTGCCACCAACTTCCTCACCTCCATCGCCAGCGACTCAAAAATCGCATATCGCGGCACGCGGTGAAACCAATACTTGGCATTCCCATAGTCCGGCTCCCGCCGATGCATAATCCCGTGCCAATAGCTGCCATCGACAGTGTGAATTTCCTGGCTGATCGTGTGCGATTCGTCCAAAAAATCATGCCACAGCCACAGCGCCGAAAGACAACACCGCGCCGCCTCTTCATCAACAATCCTCTTACCCGCTAAAACCTTCTCCAAACTCAACGCCGCCAATTTCGGCCGCATCCCCTCATCCGCTTCCCCCGGCCCCAGCACCGGCAACCGATCCCCAATCAACTCCGCAACCACCGAACCATATTTCCCAGCATCAAATTCAACCATTTTCTTAATCCACACATTCCATTTTTATCTGCCGATACCGTTCAATCGCCCGGTCATACGCCGCCCGAGCATCCTCTCGCTCTGCCTCACCGATCCGCCGTTCGCGATTTTTCCACAACAAATCAATCACGTCGAGGCACCACTGGGCGCTCGCCTTCGAAGCCCGTATCGGCTGCCCCCCCACGATCACATTCACCGGGTTGGTATGTATCTGCGGAAACTGCCTCAGGGCGATCCAACTGCTCCGCGTAATCGGCACATCGAATCGCACGTCATGATTTCGGCCGTCCGCTGGCACCTCACGCGAGGCGACGCTCTGCCCGTTGACGATGAGCTCAACTCTCCGCATGCCGCCGCGCTGCACTTTGTCGGAGCGAGGACCGTGCAACTCGACCGTATCACCAACCATTTCTCGACCGGCAGCCGGCGTTACCCCGCCATAAGCCACCGCCAGCGGCATTTCGCTCGCAAATGCCACCATGGCATGCACCGTCACGGTCTCTGCTTCTGGCAACCTCACGTCTTCCGTTCCCGACAGAACGTCATCGACCCGAAAACCAATCGCGTGGGCATATCCATCCGACACATACGACTTTCCCACACGAATCCCCTCACACCACGCCCCGTAATCAACTTTCTCCACCTGCCCCAGCCGCACATAGCTTCTTCCCTGGCCGACACTCCGGCTGCTCATGCACGGAAAATCCGTCTCGCCGCTCGCCTTCAGCGGAAAGCCGCAATTCAGCACGTGATACCACGTATTCCACTCCTGAATCCGCCGCGTATCCATCGCGCTGATGAAATCGCACACTCCCTCCGCCACGCTCACCGGCAACTCCATCGCCCCCACGCCGTTCATTTCAGGAATCGCCACATTGGGCAGTTGCTCAGCCGCCCGCGCATGAGATGAAATCAACTCCAGTGAACTCAAGCCACCACTCGCATCCCCATCGATCTTCTCAAACGCCTCCGGCAACAGCGCATCACCAATTTCCTCCCGCGACAACTCACCATCCCCCGATGCATCCAGCCGCCGCATCAATCGTTGGCTCGCCGCCTTCTCATCGATCCACAAACCACTCGCTGAATGCGCATAGCCCGTCACGCCCCCTTGTTCCTTGCACCACCGCATCACCGGCACCGTCCACGTCGGCCAGCCCTCCGTCTCCAGCCCGTTCGACCCGGGATATGTCTGATCGTTCAAGTTGAGCAGGCAGACATGCCCCAGCGCTTGCGATCCAAACCCGCTGATTTCCAAGTCATATTTCAGCACCGTCAACGCTTCGCTCAAATCGTTCGGCTTCGGCTGAAAGAACTGCCGCTGGAATCGATAGCACGGCCCCCACGTCAGCACCGCCCCCACGTTCAGCCCTTCCCCCTTCACCTGCCGAAACATATCCGCCGGCGTAACCCCCTCCGTCGGCACCGAATAGTGGGCACACCCAGCTCCGTGAATGTGATGGTCGCCGCTGAAGTAGCCCACTGCCGCCGTATCGATCCATCGTTCCAGTTTCAAATCGATCGCATATTCAGCCCCCGCCGGAACCTCAATCTGCTTCGACAAAACACGATATTCCGGTCCCCGGCTGTACTCAACCGTAAACTTCCCCGGCGGCAACAACACCGTCTCACCCGTCGCCCGATACACGTGCGGCTGAAAGAACAAATCCGGCGCAACCCGCTTCGCCTGCGGCGGATAAATATGCCCCTGTGAATCGCGAAACACCAACTTCGCAATCGTCGGCCCGCCATTTTCATCCACCACATTCAGCGTCACCGCCACCGCCGGCTTCACATCAAACAACACCGGCACTTCGCCGCGAAATCCCAAATCCTGATTCCCTTGCTCGACATCAAACCCAATCGTCACCTCCCGCTTCCCCGCCTCGTGGCAATAAATCAGCCCGATCGCATACTCCACTTCCAGCCCGCTCAACTTCTCCGTCATCGGCGGCGCAGTGAACATCTCCACGCCCAAAAATCGCTCGCGGTCATTCTCCTTGTTGGGATTCGCGCCCAGCTCGGCTTGTTGCTGCCGCTGCAAGCTCAGCGCCGCCACTCCGGCATAAACCGGCCCACTCTGCGGGCTCACAATTTTCAATCGCTTCGTGATCGTGCTCTCGTTAATGATCTTCACGAGCACGGGCGTATAACCACCTTGTTGAATCACCGCCGGTGCCGGCCCGCGCAACACCTTCACGCGCGACTCCGGATTGATCGCCACCACGAGCAACACGTGCCGATCCAACAGCGCTTGCAGCGCATCCGCATCGCGCTCTTTCGCGGCGGCATCAATCGAAGCAGCAAACTCTCGTGGCCAGGCCTGACCCACCAGCTCCAGCGCCTGCCCCACCCGCCGCACATTCGCCGCCAACGGCTGCCCCTCTACTTTCTGCGGCGACAGTTCGTCCGCTACCGCGACAACTCCAACGAGTAAACTGACAACCACAATCAACATTGAGTATGCGGCCCTTAAGCAGTGCCGCGAATACTGCGAATCGAAAGGGTCTGCGAAGAATCGTATGGATCGCGTCGCACCGCAATGTATCCAGATCGATTTCACGGTTACTGGTCGAGACATCGCACTTACGGTGGAGTGGCCGAACATTTTTTTCACCCAGTATGAAGCTTGTCGCAAAGAGTAAAAGTTTCCAAACTTCCCATTCTGGATAGTTGGCACCATTAGACCTTGTACACGGCTGTAAGCGATATTTTCCCCGTCGCTTGCTCGGTGCTGCTTATCGCCGGATTAGCGGTTCGTCTGCGCCTCTAAAAAGCCGTTCCCGACTCCTGCCAATTCTCCTCCCGGCAGTCCTGAAAACCCAAAAAAACCAAGAAATATTCGGCCTACCACCTAGTTGTGCCGCGGCCAACCGGCCCATAACTCTCCCGCCGTTTCGGCCCTATCAGAGGCAATAGGGCTGCGAAATCACCCCGTTGGAGGGTGCCTAAATCTCGCAGCCAATAACATTTACCCAGTTGACATATGCCACCTGTTCTATCTATTTTGCCATTCCGGCGCGAAATGGCGTTTCGCGCTAAACACGGTCGCCAACGGTCATTTCAAGACCCGCGGCAATCCTGCACAAATCAAATCAGTTCAACAGTTATTTCCCTGGGAGTTTCATCATGAGTCGCAAGTCAGGTTCTGGTTCTGGTTACCGTCAGCGCAAATTAGTAGTCGAAAATTTGGAGCGCCGGTCGATGCTCGCCGGCGATGTCTTCGTGGAGGTCCAAGCCGGCAGCCTGATCATTCGCGGCGACAACAACGACAACGCCATCCTCGTCACCGACCTGGGTGGCGGTACGTATGCGGTGTCTGGTGGCGACTTTAAGGACATCGGCGAATTGGCCGATCAAGGTTTCCAAACCGGCCCCACCGTGATTAAGGGCGGTGAAGAGTCGGAATTTGAAAACATGCGAATCTTTACGGGCGTGAAGTACGACATCAACATCGATACGAAAAAAGGTGACGACGTCGTCGCCCTTGGCAATTCAGTCGAAGATCTCAACGCTTTGGCCCTTGAGTGCTTTGGCTTTGGCTTTGGCCAAGGCAGCGGCAACGGCAGCGGCAACGGCAGCGGCTCCTCCAGCGGTTCCGAATCGAGTGCTCCGGTCGTAGAGCTGCCACCAGAAGTCGAAGGCACTTTCAGCGTGCCCCGCAACTTGATCATCAACACGGGCGACGGCAATGACTATGTCGTGGCCAACGCCAACGTCGGCGGTGCGAACAGTGGCGGCGTCGCCGTCATCAACACCGGCAACGGACACGACGGCGTGGCCTTCGGCAGCCCCTTCTCGTTCGGTCCCGAAGAAGTCGAAGTGACGCAAGATTCGGAATTTGGCGTGCATGTCGAAATCAACCTGGTGATCCTGACCGGCAGTGGCGACGACCATGTGTGCGTCCGCAACGTGCAGGTTGACAACCTGCTGAGCGTTCAAACCGGCGATGGCCATGATGGCGTCGAAGCCGGTGATTTCATCGCTGGTGTGGCCGATGTCATCACGGGCAACGGCAACGACGAAGTGGAAATGTTTAACTTCGGCCTCGACTATTCCCTCTCGGTACTCACCGGCGCTGGAAACGACGAAGTGCTCGTCGAAGGATTCAGCGCTGGCGCTGGCGATGGGCCAACTGGTGAAAACAATGAAGCGGGCGTTGTGGTCGTCAACACCGGCGCGGGCAACGACCAGTTAGTCGTCGCCGGGTTTAACATTGACGCTCTCGTCCTCGATACAGGTGCCGGCAACGACGGCTCGGAATTTGATCGTGAATGGGAAGATTCCGTGGCACAGAATGGAATGATGTTCTCGGGCCCTGTGATCGTGGCCCAAGGTTTCATCAGCCGGGGCCTAACACTCGTTACGGGTGCCGGCAATGACTTCGTCGAAGTCGAATTCGTCGCGGCCAGCGACATCACCATCAACACCGGTGCTGGCAACGACGGCTCCTACTACACCCCGATCGCCGTTTATGGCGTCGAAGTGAAGAACAACCTCGTGGTCGTCACCGGCGAAGGCCACGACTATGCCTACCTGTACTCCGGCTACGAGAGCAACTCGGAAGTCGGTGGCAGCGTGATCGTCAACATGGGCGGCGGCAACGATCTGCTCGGTATCGTCGATTTCGACATCGCCTACGACCTGATCGTCACCCTCGGCGCTGGCAATGACGGCGCTGGAATCGGCACAACCGAAGGCTTTGCCGACGGCAGCTCCCAAGGCTCTCTCCGCGTCGGTCGTAACCTCATACTGGATGCAGGCACTGGCAACGATCAGGTTGCGGCTGCTAATCTGCAGGTTCACAACGACATCTTTGCCTATCTCGGTTCGGGTAAAGACAACTTGAGCTTCTACAACTCCACCGTCGGCGGCAACGCCTTCATTGATGCCGGTGCCGATAACGACTCGGTTTACATCGAAGACGTGGAGATTGGCGGAAATGCCTCGGTTTACATGGGTGCTGGCAACGACCTGCTGAGCATCTACAGCAGCTCGGCCAAGAGCTTCTACGCCCGCGGCCGAGCCGGTAAAGACACGTTCAACAACGACCTCGGCATCGAATCGAACGGCAAGACCGCCATTTCGGATGTCGCAGAGTTCGAAGTATTCAGCGACTAACCTAACGGCTTTGCCTGACAACACGAATGTCTCGCACTTTACGCCCGCGCGATCAAAATCGCGCGGGCGTTTTTCGTTTCTATGGTTCACCATGGATGGCAAATTGACCTGAACCTCGCCGCATGTCAGCTCCTCTCGCCAAACACTAAACTGACAGGAACTGCCTCTCTCCGTTTCCTCTGTTTGCTCCTGTTCAATTCCCTCGGTCCTAACATTCCCGTGCCCTTGCAAATCACTGCTCCTGACGATGCACGCCTCGACGAGGTCGCATCGCGGCTGACAGCACTAGCGGCAACACTGGAGCACCCCGACGCCTGGCCCGCGGAACAACTGAAAATCTGTGCCGACGCCAGAGTCTTTGAATGGTTCCTGCCCCGCGAGCAGGGAGGCCAATTCTGGAGCGAATCCGATCTCTTGCGCGGCTATGTCAAGCTCGCCGCGGCCTGCCTGACCACGACATTTGTCATCACCCAGCGCACGGGTGCCGTGCAGCGAATTGCCGCTGGCGATAGCGAACAGGCCAAAGCAGAGTTGCTCCCCGATCTAATCGCCGGACATACCTTCGCCACCGTCGGCATTTCGCACCTCACGACCAGTCGTCAGCACCTCACCCGCCCCGTCTTAGAAGCAATCGAGCACAATGACGGTTTCCTGCTGAACGGTTACTCTCCCTGGGTCACAGGAGCCGAGTTCGCGCAGCATGTCGTCGTCGGGGCGACGCTGCCCGACGCTCGCCAGGTTCTGATTTGCCTGCCAACCATCACGCCCGGCGTCACCACCGGCCCCTCCACGCCGCTCTTGGGATTGTCGGCCAGCCGCACCGGCCCGGTTCGCTGCGACCAAGCCTTTGTTCCGCGCAAGTGGCTCTTGGCGGGCCCCATTCACGAAGTGATGAAGCAAGGTGTCGGCGCGCGGACCGGCGGCGCGCAAACCTCGGCCTTGGCCATCGGTCTGGCCACCGCCGCCATCGATTTTCTCAAGCAACAATCACTACAACGTGGCGATCTGGCCGACCCGGCTAATTCCCTCATCGCCGAGCGCGACGCTCTCTTTACCGGCATGTTGGCCCAAGCCGAGAATCCCTCGTCACCGCTCGCCATTTCGAGCCACGACCTCCGCGTCCGAGCCAACAGCCTCGCACTCCGCGCCTCACAGGCCGCCCTCGCCGCGGCCAAAGGTGCTGGTTATTGTTTAGGCCATCCCACCGGCCGCTGGTGCCGCGAAGCACTCTTCTTCCTCGTCTGGAGCTGCCCAGCACCCGTCCTCCAAGCCAACCTCTGCGAACTCGCCTGCATCCAAGAGTAAAGCGGACAACCAACAACCAATGACAACTGACAAATGACAAATGACTGACAAAACCCACATCGTCTGGCACTCCCACACCGTTCCTCGCG
Organism: Anatilimnocola sp.; assembly: GCA_031394445.1. GTDB lineage: Bacteria > Planctomycetota > Planctomycetia > Pirellulales > Pirellulaceae > CAYLLN01. Next base: position 4,252 of record JANNTN010000806.1, on the reverse strand, counting down.
AGCTCCGCGAAAGCCTGAACGGTCATCGCGGCTGCGTGGTCTGGTTCACGGGGCTTTCCGGCTCGGGCAAAAGCACCGTCGCCAACCTCGTCGATAAGCTGCTGATCGAAGCGGGCCGCCACAGCTTCTTGCTCGATGGCGATAACGTCCGGCACGGCCTCAATGCCTCTCCAGAAATTCTCGCCAACTATGGCGACGATTTCGCCCGCCGCTTTGGTCTCGGATTTTCCACGCTCGACCGCACCGAAAACATTCGCCGCATCGGTGCCGTCGCCGATCTATTCGCCGCCGCCGGCCTGATCGCGCTCACCGCTTTCGTTAGCCCCTATCGCCAAGATCGCGCCACTGTTCGCCAGCGCATCGAGCACGCTCGCCCCGGCAGTTTTATCGAAGTATTCGTCGATTGCCCTCTGGAAATTTGCGAATCGCGCGATCCCAAAGGCCTCTACAAAAAGGCTCGCGCGGGTGAAATTTCAAACTTTACGGGCATAAACGACGCCTATGAGCCCCCGGAAAACCCCGAATTGCATCTCGATGCGGCTGCCAACCCGCCCGACGCCCTCGCTCAACAAGTGCTAGCATTCTTGCATACCTTTACCGATATTTCATGAACGCTTAACCGGGTTTCACGTTGACATAGCCCTGGTCAGACATACATTGAGTGATGCCGACTTTTGCCACGGGAACTTGACATTCCCGCTGCATCCGCTTCGGCAAGGAATTTACGATTTGGCGCGTCACAACGTCGCGTCAAAATTCAAGGAGGGAGGGCGGTGACCGATGGCCTACACATTGCTTACGGACGTTGCCTCGTTGGCTAAGGCGGTGCTCGCCAACAGCCGCATCTTCGACCTCAGAACGCTCGACGTCGATCAAGATTCCGACTGCGTCGTCCTTCGCGGCAGCGTCGATTCGTTTTATCACAAGCAGCTCGCCCAAGAGCTCATCAAAAACTCGCTCGACGGCATCGAAGTCGTCAACGAAATCCGCGTCGATTACAACCGCCCCCCCATCGACGACCTGTAGCATCACCCTCCGCGCGCTGTGTCCCCTGTAGCCATCACGCTCCGCGTGATGTGCCCACGCGCGTCGCCAACTCGCCCAACAACACTTCCAAAGCCTCTCTCCCCGCGGTGATCTCCGCGCGCACATCCACCGCCAGCAACCGCTTCCCCGCAATCTCCTCCCGCGGAATCTTCACCAAGTCCTTCCGCGTGCAAACCACATGCGTCACATCGAGCGATCTTATCCAGTGCTCGATTCGCAATATCTCCCCCGCGTCGTAAGCACAATGATCGGGCTGCTCCAGCATATTGGCGACTTGCAAGCCACACGCCGCCAGCGTATGCCGAAATCCCGCCGGGTTTCCAATGCCGCAAAACGCCGCCACGCGCCTCCCGCCTAGTTCGCTGAACTCAAGAACCTGGCCGCTGGTCGAAACCAACCCTTGCGGCCGATGCTCCAACTCCAGCCACGCCGCCTGCGGCGCATGCTTCCTCACGCAGTCACGAATCTCCCGCCGCCGTTCGTCACTCACCGCATCGCTCCGCGACAACCCCACGACATCCGCCCGCTCCAAGCTCGCGATCGGCTCCCGCAGCAACCCCCGCGGCAGCAAATGGCCGTATCCAAATGGCTCCAGCGCATCGAGCAACACAATATCCAGATCGCGTGCAATCCGCCGGTGCTGAAACGCATCGTCCAATATCAACACCTGCCGCGTCTGCTCCGCCACCGCCGCCCGGGCCGCCGCCACGCGATCCGCGTTCTGCAAATGTGGGACACTCGGCAACCGCGCGGCCAATTCCAACGCTTCGTCGTTCGGCTCGCCGCCGCGTGCGCCATATCCCCGGCTAATGATCGTCACCGGCATCGTCTGCCCGGCAAACCACTCCGCCAGCCACGCCACAAACGGCGTCTTCCCCGTTCCCCCCACAGTGAGATTGCCCACGCTAATCACCGGAACAGCAATTTTCGCCGCCGCCGTCGCATTCCGGTCAAATCGCGCATTGCGCCGCTCGATAATCCAGCGATACGGATGCTCCAGCATTCCCAGCACGCCGCGCGCAGCACCAGCCGCTAGGCCTTTTTTCTGGCCGCTTACGATCTCACGAAACAACACGCCTGACAGCATTACATCCGTGCAATTGGCGATGGTTATTTAAGCCGAACGACGTGGTGACCCACCGCATTGAGCCGAATCGAATACAGCCCGTACTTCACTCCCGTTCCCCGCCCGTTCGCACAAGTCACGTAGAGCATCGAGCGCTGAATGTCGAGAACACTCGCCCCCCCGCCAAACACACAATTCGTCGGGTCGCCGGGCGTCGGAATAACCGCCAGTTGTTTGCCGCTGGAATCAAACACATAAACCCCCGCCTTCTCACCCGTCCCCGCCGTGGCAAACACATTGCCGCGTGAATCAATCGTCATTCCATCCACCCCCCGTCCGCTCCCAAAATCGTGCAGCACGCGTTTCCGCTCCAATCGCCCATCCGTCGCCACATCCAGCGCCACCAAATGCCGGCTCCCCTGCGGATTATTGTCCGAAACATACGCCGTCTTCCCATCCGGCGAAAGCACAATCCCGTTCGGCTTAGAAACCTCCTGCGTCGCAATCTTCACGCTGCCATCGGTCCCCACCAAATACACCGCCTCGAAATCCAATTCTCGCGGTTCGCTCCCCACATATCGCGGGTCCGAAAAATAAACCCGCCCCTGCCCATCAATCACCAAATCATTCGGACTGTTGAATCGCTTGCCGTCAAATCGCTCCGCCAGCGCCCGCACAGTCCCATCTTTCCCGCCATCGATGCCCGCCGTAGCCGAAATTCGCCGGTTCCCGCCCGTGTTCGCCCCTTCGCACGCCACCAATTCCCCACGCTGATTAAACATCAACCCATTGGCCCGCCCGCTCGGCTGCCGAAATACTTTGGTCTGCTTGCTGGCCGGATCAAATCGATAAATCGTCTCGCCGATATCGCTAAAGAAGATCGACCCATCCGGAGCCAGCGCCGGCCCCTCCGTAAATTCCCCTTCGTTCCACAGCATCTCCAGCTTCCCCCCCTCCGGAACGATCGGTTCCTCCACCGTTACTTTATTAACGACCGCTTTCTCCACTGCCGCCTTCTCAGCACTAGCGACAACCGCCACCGCGACTCGCTCAACTCTCGCCAGCACGCACCGCAGTCCCACCGCGTCGTCGCGCAATGCCGGCTGCACCACTTGCCGCGAGTCGCTCGTCAGCAGTTCCGCCGCATCCTTCCAGCTCCCCCCGCGCACCACGCCCTGCTTCGCGTCGGTCCCCACGGCCCATTCCCATAAATATCCATGCATGTCATATAGCCCAAACGCATTCGGCTTCTTAGCCCCCACCGGTGGATCATTGCCCGCCGCATTGCCGTTAAACCAGCCGTAATCTCTCAGCTTGGTCGCATCATCCCCAAATGAATACTTCGTCTTCGTCCCGGCTCTCGCCGCGAATTCCCATTCCTCTTCCGTCGGCAACCGCACCACCTCTCCGTGCTTAATCAAACCCGCCTCCTGCAAACTCCGCGTCACCTCGCTACAAAATTTCTGCGACTCGCTCTGCGACAGCATCTCCACCGAGTTTCGCGCCCCTTTCCATTTGCTCGGGTTTGCCCCCAGCACCGCCTGCCACAAATCCTGCGTCACTTCATATTTGCCCATGGCAAACGGCTTGAGCCCGCTCTGTTGGACATCCATCTCCACGAACTCGCCCCGAAAAGTCTTCAGCACAGCGAGCTGCTCCTCGGCCGCCGGCACGCACAGCAGCGCCATTACGATTGCCGAACAATACATGTCTGTTCCCCTCGCCGACGACGAATGAAAAAACCGAGCCGCCATTTTAGGCCCGCTTCTTCCCTTCCACCACTAGCATCGCGCAATAGGAGCGACCTCAATTGTGGGCTACTCGCTCCGCGAGTAGCCAGATCCGCTCTCGAAGCGCGCGGAACACTTTCAAATCAGGACACGATCGGGCAATAGTTGACCCGTCACGCCTCATCGCCGAAGATGCGTTTCTGAACATCCCATCAGGAGCCCATTCATGTCCCGCATTTCCCTCTCCGCTCTGCTCGCCTTCCTCGTCTGCCTGCCGCTCGCAGCCCAAGAAGAAAAAGCCCAGCCGCCAGCCGAAAAGACAACGGCCAAGCCAGCAGCCAAACAGCCGCCCGCCCGGCCCACTCCCACCGTCGCCGACCATGCCTACGCCACAGACCACCAGCGCCAG
>JANNTN010000786.1:0-8276 GCA_031394445.1 Anatilimnocola sp. | reverse complement strand
AACCACGCTTGGCACGTGGCAGCTCTCCGTCCAAAATATGACGACACGCAGCCGGCTCGGCACGATCAATGGCTGGTCGCTAAATATTACGACGGATGATTCGTCGTCGGGAGGCGACGGAGGGGGTGGTGACGACGGAGGGGGTGGTGACGACGGAGGGGGTGACGGCGGCGGAGGCGGTGATGCCGATGGCAACGGGCAAAATGATCGGCCGCAGCCAGCGGACGATTTTGTGAGCGGCCAGCAAGGTGCTCCGATTTCGATTTCTGCCGCCCGGCTGTTAGCCAACGACTATGAGCCGGACGGCGACACGTTATCGATCGTGTCCGTGGATAACCCCATCGGCGGGAACGTGCATCTCAATCCCGACGGGTCGATCACGTTCGAGCCGGAAGTCGGCGGTTTGGCCACGTGCAGTTTTTCCTACACAGTTTACGACGGTGTTTGGATTGCTTCGGCAATTGTGTACGTCGAAGTGGTGGGCACTTTCGATTTGCACAATTACGAAAATCCGTACGATGTTGATGATGACACCGTGATTTCGGCCAACGACGTGATCTCCATCATCAACTTCATCAACGCCCACGGCTCAACGCCGGTCGAGAAGATTCGCGCGGCAAGTGCCGTCACAATGTATTTCGACGTGCTGGCGGATAATTACATCGCGGCAGACGATTGCGTGGCTGTCATCAACTTCATCAACAGCCAGTCGAAGTCGAACAGTCTGGTGGAGGCCGAAGGAGAAGCTGGCAGTAGCTTGTCGGCGGCGACCACGGGTACTGCGATGAGCACCGCTACGGTCGATGCTTGTTTGCTCGACTTCGCAATGGATTCTGGAACCACCGGAAAGCGCAAGCGATAGTTTGCGGGCAGCCTTATAAAGCTAGGGCTACAACACCAACCCGAAACGTAAGCGAGGGCCCGAAACGTAGGCGATTCCCTCGCTTACGCTTCGGATTGGTATGGTTGTGTTTGGCGTTTCTAGGGCTGCTTGATGAGATCGCCCCGAGTGATGGCAGGCTTTTCGATCGTGTCGAGGATGGCACTCAGCAATTCTTGCGTCGGTTTATCGGCTGACTGGCTGGCGTTATAGCGGGAATATTGCTGGACGACTTGCGGCTGGCCGATTCGTAAGCCGTGAGATTGAACGGAAGCGGTAAAAGCCACGGCCGCGGCTTGGCGATCGGGCATCGAGCGGTTGGATTGGCTGGCGAAATTGACCAGAGCTTGCTGGGCGGTGGGTGAGGGAAAATAGGCCAAGAGAGACGCGGCTGGCGCGGCGAGCGCGGTGTTGTTGAGCGCGGCAATGATCGCGGGCTCTTGGCGGAGGATGTCGTATTGAGCCAAGACTTCGGGACGCTTGGCGAGGAATTCGAGCGCGGAGAGGGCTGCGCTGGCTTGTGCGATCCGTTCGTCGCGATCGACGAAATTGCGACCGGCGATTGCCTTGAGCTTATTCAACTCAGCATTGCAAACTTCGACGGAATGAATGCGCGGGAAAACGGTGGTGAAACGGTCGTCGGCGAATGTTTGCTCCAGACGCAGGAGGCGCTCGCCGCGAGCCATGACGCCGATCGGCATACGGGCGGTGCGGTAGTCGCGCCGCAACCATTGCACGAGCTCTTCGACGGGCGGGCTATCGATGGCGTCGGAGATGAGAATGAACGGAAAGTCAGGGCTGGCAAAAGCTCGCTCGGCCAACATCCGGCCGGTGTAGGCCCCTTCCCCCTCATAACCGAGCGCGTTGACATAGCCGACGAGCGTTTGGGCGTCTTCGCCGCGGGGATGGCCGATCAGCACCGAATCGGCTCCGCTGGTGGCGATGAACCAAGCGAGCGTTTCGCCAATTCGGCCGGCACCGGGAAACTGCTCGCCGGGTGCGAGCCTTAACATCGAAAAGACAGCGGTCAGCCGAACGCGACGGTCCGAGGATTGCAAAGCACGGGAGAGAGGGCTTTCGCCCCCTGTGGTGTAGAGAACGGAGGGATCGTTTAATCTGCCGAGGAGTTCAGCCGCGGCCTGCGCTGCGGCGGAGCGATGGCTATTGAGTGCTTCGGTCAAAACTTGGTTGATTACTTGCGGGCCGGCGGCGAGGGCGATGGCACCGGGACTGCCTGGCGAACCCGACAAGGGACGATCGAATCCTTCAAGCACCTTCGCGAGTTCCAAATTCGCGAGGAGCATTTGCCGCTGGACGGCCTGATCGTCTGGTTTCAACGCCAAGAGGTCGCGTGAAACGCGGGCCGCGAGCAGCAAGCCGGCATCGCTTCGCGGCAGTTTTCCAGAGACGACCTGCCGCGTCGATTCATCCCAGTTCCAAAGTGTGACGCGATCGTCCTGATCGGACTCGAACGGCAAATCCCCCTTCAGCATGCGATCGACTTGGCCAGCGAGGTAGTGAGTTCCTTCATAGAGGTCCGGCGCAGCCCCCTGCAATCGCTTTAGTGCTGCATGGGCCAATTCGCGTGTTTGCTTGGGCGAGGCGGGGTCGAGTGCCGGGCGAACCAGAAACAACGCCGCATGGGGCGAACCCATCCGAGCCAGCACCGCGATGACTTGCGTTTGTAGCGATTCATCGCGGCTGTCGAGCGCGGCGATCAGCGGCAATTCAACGGGGGAACCAAGCTGCACGAGTGCCAGCCGCAGCGCGGCATGCTCGGCGGCGCGGGCAGGATCGGCCAGCACGGCGAGCAGAGGATTCACGACGGTATCACCGCCAAGGGCCAGTTGTTCCAAGGCCGCTTGCCGAGCAGCAGCATCGCTACTGGCAAGCTGCTTGATGGCGGCGGCAATGCGAGTTTGGTCTTGAGCGACGCGCTGGGCGGCTGATTGCACAAGGTCGGCGACTTCCAGGCCGGTAGGTTGCAGGTCTTTGACACCGATGATTTGCAACAGGAATGGGCCATGCCGGGCGGTGAGCGGGGCGAGGACGTCGTCGGTCGGTTTGTCCGCCAGAAGTTTTTCGAGATACTTTTTGGCCTCGTCAGTCCGGCCGAACTGTAGGGCGGATTGGGCGGCGGAAAGAATCTGCTCGGGTGACGACGGGTTGCTGGCACGCAGCATTTCGATCACGAGCGGCTCACGCTCGACGGTCGGCGGCGGACGAGTGGCGGTTTTTTTGCCGACGGGAGCGGCAGGTGCATCATCGCCGGCTGGTCTGGGTGCCGCGCCAAAGGGGTCTTCCTGTGCGAACGATGCTGAGCAAGCGAGGAAGGCAAAGGCGATGGCTGCTGCCACGAGGAAGAGGTAGCGAGCGGCGAAGGTGCGGGGCTGTGCGTTCATGGCAACGTAAGTTTTTTCTTCCAGCGGTCGATTTGTTTTCGCACTTCGGCCGGCGCGGTTGAGCCGTAGCTTTGGAACGCCGCGATGGCCCGCTCGACGCCGAGGATGCCGAACACCGAGTCGTTGAGCGACGGGTCCGCCGCGCGAAAGTCGTCGAGTTTCAGGTCCGAGAGGCGACAGCCGCGTTGCAGCGCCGCACCCACGAGCTGGCCGACCGCGTGGTGGGCCGTTCGCTGCGGAGTGCCGCGGCGGATGAGCCATTCCATCAGGGTTGTGGCGTCGAGGTGGCCGCGATCGAGTTTTTCAGCGATCGCGGCACGGTTGAGCACCGCCCCGGCCACCAGGGGCGCGGCCAGCTCTAAGCATAATTCGACCGTGTCAAAAGAGTCGAAAATTCGCTCCTTGTCCTCCTGTAAATCGCGGTTGTAGGCCAGGGGGAGGCCCTTCACGAGGACCAGCAAAGCCTGCAAATTCCCTATGACCCGCGCGGTTTTGCCGCGGGCAAGCTCCAGCACGTCGGGATTGATCTTTTGCGGCATGATCGAGCTGCCGGTGCAAAATTCCTGCGGGAGCTTGAGGAAATTGAACTCGGCAGTGGACCAGAGAATCCACTCTTCGGCCCAGGTGCTGAGGTGGACGGCGATGGTCGAGAGGACGAAAGCCGATTCGAGGACGAAATCGCGGTCGCTGGAAACGTCCAGGCTGTTGGCGGCGACGTCGGCAAAGCCGAGACGCTGGGCGACGTCGTGTCGGTCGATAGGGAGACTGCTGCCTGCGAGGGCGGCAGCTCCGAGACTGGAGATGTTGGCTCGCTTCCGGCAGTCGGCGATTCGGCCGCGGTCCCGCTCGAATTTTTCGCAGTAGGCCAACCAATAGTGCGGAGCGAGAACGGGTTGGGCACGCTGCAGGTGCGTGTAGCCGGGAAGGATAGCGTCGAGGTCGGCGTCGCAGCGGCCGACGAAGGATTTTTGGAGGTCGAGCAGACGCGAGTCGATGCGGTCGAGGGCGTCGCGGGTCCACAGTCGCAAATCGGTCGCCACCTGATCATTACGGCTGCGGCCGGTGTGGAGCTTACGGCCGACATCGCCCAAGCGCTCGATCAACGCCTGCTCGATGTGCATGTGAATGTCTTCGAGCTCAGTCTTGAACGGAAATTTTCCTGCCTCGATTTCTGTGCCGATCGCTGTCAATGTTTCGCAGATTTGGTCGCGCTCTGCATCGCTGAGGAGTCCAACTTTGGCCAGCATCTGGGCATGAGCGATGGAGCCGGTGATGTCGTGCGCGTACAGGCGATGGTCGAAGCTGATGCTTTCGGTAAAGCGCTCGACGCGGCTATCGGGGCCGTGGGAAAAAACGCCGCTGCGGGAAGGACTGGACAAGGAATAGGCCTTTTATTTGGACTGCTAAGTTTCCGGTCGAATGTGAACGTTGCAACGATTGATCTATACTAAACAGTACGGTATCAGCGAGCGAGGTTCGCGGATAGCATTCGTTTGGCGAGGACAAAAATGGACGACGAAACACTGCTAAAGCGGATTACTTGCGATTGTCGCATTCTGGGAGGCAAGCCCGTAATTGTCGGTACGCGTTTAAGCGTGGAATTTATTGTCAACTCGCTCGCGCATGGCTCGACCGCCCAGGACATATTGGACGAATACCCTGGCTTAGTACGCGAGGATGTAGCCGCCTGCTTGCTGTATGCAGCCCGCGCACTTTCCGGGGCGGCGTAAATGCGGTTTCTCGTAGATGAATGCACCGGACCGCTTACCGCAGAGTGGCTTTCGTCAGCGGGTCATGATGTAATTTCCGCGTACCATCAAGCGCGCGGCACCGTGGACGACGATCTTTTGACTCTGGCCGTTACCGAGGAGCGAATCGTCATAACAAATGACGAGGACTTTGGCGAAATGATTTTTCGCGAACAGCGCTGTCACAAGGGAGTAATATTCCTTCGACTACGCGATGAGCGTCCGCAAAATAAAATTTGCGTGATCGACAAACTGCTCAGTCGCTATGGAGATCAGCTTGTCGATCAATTCGTTGTGGTGTCGGAAACGCAGGTGCGCTTCGGGAATGGGGTTACTGCCAAACTATAGGGCAGCGATGACCAAATCACCGACTTCCTTGGTGCCGTAGCCCATTTTGCCGGCGTTCTGGCTCTTCATCTTGGTGCCGGTGACGTGCTGAATCGCTTTCATCACGCGGGCCCCGGCTGCCGGTTGGCCGCTGTGTTCGAGCAACATGCTCATGGCGGCGATGGCGGCGATGGGGTTGATGACGTTTTGGTTGGTGTATTTGGGGGCTGAGCCGCCCATGGGCTCGAACATGCTGACGCCGCCCTTGTCGGGGTTGATGTTGCCGCCGGCGGCAACGCCGAGGCCGCCTTGGATCATCGCGCCGAGGTCGGTGATGATGTCGCCGAACATGTTGGTGGTGACGATCACGTCGTAGTACTCGGGGTTCTTCACCATCCACATGCAGCAGGCATCGACGTGGTTGTAGTCGGCCTTCACGTCGGAATAGTCCTTCGCCACATCTTGAAACGCCCGCCACCACAGGTCGTGCCCGTAGGTCAGCACGTTCGTCTTGGCGACGAGCGTGAGCATCTTGCCTTTGGGATTGTTGCGCTTGCGGGTGAACTCGAAAGCCCAGCGGATGGCCCGCTCGCAGCCTTTGCGGGTGTAGATGGCGGTTTGCGTGGCGACTTCGTCAGCCGTGTGCTTCTTCAGCCAGCCGCCGACGCCGGCGTACATGTCTTCGGTGTTTTCGCGGACGACAACGAAGTCGATATGCTCTGGCGTCTTGCCAACCAGGGGGCACTCGACGCCGGGAAACAGCTTCACCGGCCGCAGATTAATGTATTGATCGAGTTGGAACCGCAGCTCCAGCAGGAGGCCTTTTTCGAGGATGCCGGGCTTTACGTCGGGATGGCCGACGGCACCGAGGTAGATGCAATCGAACTTGCGGAGTTGATCGGCACCGCCGGGGGGGAGCGTTTCGCCGGTTTTCAGGTAGCGTTCGCCGCCCCAGTCGAAATTTTGCGTTTCGTAGGTGAATTTTTCGAGTTTGGAGACGGCGGCGAGGACTTTAAGGGCCTCAGCCGTGACTTCGGGACCGGTGCCGTCGCCGGGGATGACGGCGATTTTTAGGGGGGAACTCGCCACGTGACGCTAAACCTTCGGAAAGTGGAATGGATTGGCTTATTGAAATTCGATGCCCCAGATTTTAGCGGGCATCGGGAATTCTCACCAGTTGGTGAAGTTGGCGTTGCCCTATTTAACAGAGATACGCGGAGGCACAGGGGCACAGAGAAGAAGGATTTAGTTTTTAGTCGCCAACCACGTCCAGTGGCGGTCGGTGGTTTGCTGAACGCTGTCGGCGACAAATCCGAGGGAGGTTACGAGGCCACGGATTTCATCAAGGAGCAGGGCGGCGTGGAGGGATTCGGAGAACATGCGCTGTTGGTGGTCGTTGGCCCCGGCGGTGTAGGTGGTGACGAGGTGTTGTAGCTCGGATTCCGTGCTCGGGCGGAGGAGGTCGCGGAAGAAAAGCAGTCCTCCAGGCTTGGTGACGCGGACGGCTTCGCGGAGGACGTGGATGGGCGCGGGGATGTGGTGGATGATGCTGTTGGACATCACCACGTCGAACATTGCATCGCCAAACAGCAAGTCCTTGGCATCGACGTGGGCCAGTTCGATCCGCTCAGTCAGGCTGTTGACCTCGACGTTGTACCGAGCCACTTCCAACATGCTGACCGCCGCATCAGCCGCCATGACGCGGCAGTCGGGGAACTTCTTGCAGAGTTCGATGGGGATGAGGGCGGTCCCGGTGCCGAGGTCGAGAATGTCCAATGCAGAATTCAGGATGCAGAATGAAAAATCATCTGTCGAAGATGCGGTTTGTGAATTCTGAATTCTGAATTCTGAATTTGCGATCGAAGCGATCAGGTCGTCCACGAAGTGGCGGTTGACTTCACTGTGATCCATCGCGTCGTAGTCGGCGGCTTCGTCGGCGGAGTCCATCACTTCGGGTTCGAGGATGCGATTTAGCATAATGGTGAGGATTCTCTTGCAAAAATATCGGCCGAGAAGAAATTGAAGGGGCTTTCACGCGGCTTGGATTTGTCTGGTGTCGGTACCTGCTGTGTTTTATACAAGGACAAAAGCCGGTTTTTACTGTTCGTTGGCCGATTGCGCCTCACTTTGCAAAGATAATGGCCAAAGGCGATATTAGGAAAGCGCCAAAGTTCAAGCATTTTTGGCGGCTGGTTCTCTTTAGATGTGTAAGCTGTTAGAGTTTTCTTGTCGTTCCGCATCATCGGTGACCGTACGCTTAGGTCGAACGCCTCATGTAAGCACTTGCGAGCCGCAGGTCCACTTCTCCGACATGGATTGCGACGCGATAGCCGCCATGGAAACAATTTCTGAGCTCATTGGGCGGGCTCTCCAACACCACCAAAACGAGAGATTGGCAGAAGCGGAGGCGCTTTACCAGCAGATCCTGGCAAAAGACCCCAACCATGCAGACTCGCTGCATTTGCTGGGAATTCTGGCTTCACGCCAACACCGGCATGAATCAGCACTCAAATATCTTCGCCGCGCGGTTGCGTTGCGACCTGAAGAATCGGTCTTTCATTACAACCTTGGTTTGACACTCTATCAGTCAGATCAGCTGGACCAATCTATTGCATCGTATCGGCGAGCTGTGGAACTCGATCCGGGTTACGTAACGGCACTGCGTAATTTGGGGGTCGCCCTACGTGATCAGGGCAAGCTTGACGATGCTGTAGCATCCTGGCGTCAAGCGATAGAGTTGGATCCGAACGATTGGGACGCTCACAATAACTTGGGTGCCGTTCTTCGAGAGCAGGGAAAACTGGACTTACCCACGTTTCGTGGGCGCGGTTTTTGGGTTATGCGGCCAGTTCGAACTGTGCGGGGGAGAGGTATCCCAGCGCAGAGTGTCGACGGACGCGGTTGTAAAAGATTTCGATG
>JANNTN010000766.1:0-7584 GCA_031394445.1 Anatilimnocola sp. | reverse complement strand
GACTGCCCTCCGCATCAATGGCGCTGATCGCCTGAGGTGGAATGGAAGTGTGCGGGCCGACGTTGGTGTCGGTCACGCGCACGGGAGGCCCGAACGGTTGGCTGCCGGCGCCATCCGGGTCAAGCTGGACCATGATGTCCGCCGGTCCCGCGCCCGTTCCACCCGGAACGCTCTTTGAATAGGTCACCAGGACCTGGCCTTGGGGGCCGACGGCGATGTCGCCATAGATGCGGATTAGTCCGTCCGGCGTGAGCGGCGCCACGACACGCTCACTGAAGCTCAAAAACTGGTCCAAGCCCACCACCTCAGCTCCCGCGACCACAACGGTGAGGGCGTCCGGCGGGCCATGCGCCCACGTCACCCAGACGCTACCTCCGAGGCCGCCTTCACCCGGCCCGACCGCGATCGAAGGCTCGACCGAGAGATGAGTTTCGAATCTGCGCAGCAAAGTGAAGACTTTGCCCCCATCCTTGCTGCTCAACACAACAGTATTGAAGATTGGCGCACGGGTGACGTAGGTGAGAAACAGATTGCCAAACTGATCGAATACCGCGTGAGCGGGCTGCGCGGGGAGAAACAACCCGTCATTGCCGTCCGCGATCACGCGCCTGTGCCAGGTGATACCGCCGTCATCGCTCGTGGCTACGGGGATGCCCGTTTGAAGCTTCGCCCTGTCGGTCCAGGACGCGAAGAGACGATTGGGATTGGACGGATCGATGGCGATGGTTGGTTGCCCCTGCGATCCTTGCTGCGCGTTGACATTACTGATGGATTTTGTGGCGACGCCGGTCCGCACGTCCGTTACCGCAACCGCCACCGGATACGCGCCCGTTTCCGCATAGGTATGCGTCCCGATGATCTCAAACGGATTTCCGGGGCCGCCGGGCTGGAAGATGACCCCTTCGGAAGAGCTATCGCCGACTTGATCGCCCCAGGAGATCCGGGCGGTGAAATTTGCGGCCGTAACCGCAGGGTCTAAGACCGTAAACGTGGCCACGGGCTTCGTGAACGACTGGCCCCGGATCGCGTCAATCGGGATCGGGCGAATGGCCGGCGGCGGCTCTTTGACGTCGATCACGCCCACGACCCGCGTCGCAATTTCGAATTGCGGCGCGGAATAGTTGCCGCCTTCCAAACTCGTATTGTCCGACCAGATGGGGTAGAGACGCCCGTTGTAGAAGGCCATACCCCGCGCATCGCCGTAGTTCACCCTGTCGGCCTCAGGCAGTTCCGGGTCGAGTGCGTTGGATGCGGCGACGTTGACCCGATTGAAGGTGGAGAACGTCTTGCCGTCGCGGCTGGTGGCGACAAAGAAGCCTGTGAATGGAGTTTCCGGCTGGTCGTGGTCGCCGCTTGTGCCGTACCAGCCCACCGCGAGGACGCCGGTCGTCGGATCGACGGCGATCGACGGCTGGAACATGCTGCGAAAATTCGGAACGAACGTGACGCGCGAAGGCGCGCTCCAGTTCCTGCCCAGGTCGTCGGTGGAGGTCACAAACAGAGTCAGTTCCGGCGTGCCGGGTGGATTTGGCAAGCCCTCGACCAGGTCCACATAAGCGGCGTACAGCCGGCCGCGGTGCGGTCCGTGGCTGGTGTCCCACGCCAGTTGGGCGCCCAGCGGCACGGCACTCGTTTGTGCGGTGACCTGGAAAATCCCACTGGTGGTGCTCGTAACGACCGGCGGTACTAGTTCGGGAATGCCGAATGCTGAGAGGACAAAATGAAATCTGGAGTGCAGTTGGGCCGTGCCGCCCTCAGCGGGTGTCGTTTGCCACACCACGGCCACGGCGCCGTCGGGACCGACGGCGATGTCGCTGTGCCTCCCGCCAGCAGAATCGGCAACCGTGATCTCACGAAAGTCGCCGACGTCGCCGAGTCCGCCGACGATTGCGCGGCCGACGCGGACGCTGCCTATTTCGTAGGTGACCCAGAGTTCGTTGCGATCTCCGCCGAACGCGAGCCGAGGAGTGCCAGGCGGAATTCCCTCGGTGCCGAAGAGCGCAATCCTAAACGTGTACCGCGGCTTGAACGTGCGGCCGCCGTCCGTGCTCAACGACACCACAATAAAGTCAATATTGTCCACTGTGCTCTGGTAGGCGAGGAACAGGTTGCCGAAGTCGTCGAACAGCACGTCGGCGGGCCCCCGTGCGGGCGGTAACACGGTGTCGCCCGCGGCGGCGACGATTCGCGGCGACCAGGTCGCGCCGGAATCATCGCTGGTGGCCACGCGAAAGCCGCTGTCAACTTGGTAATCCCCCATCGCCGCGAACAGCCGAGTCGGGTCGGTCGGATCGACCGCAATCGCGCCCGAAATCTGGCTGTCTGCAGACTGCGAGATGTTGACATTCCTGAGCGGCGACAGCACGTCGGTGGCGCTGTCGAACACGGTCACGGTCACGGGATAGGCACCGGGCTTGTCATACTGATGCGTGCCGTGGACGAAGTAGGAGTTGTCAGGATTCGGATGCGTGACGAAGCCGGAACTGGACACTCCGTCGCCCCAATTGATGCTGACGGTGAAGTCGCTGAGGCTCGCGGTTCGCGGACTGGTGAACTCGGCGACGGCATAAGTGAACTCGCGGCCGGCGGTCGCGTGCATGCCGCGGCCGACAAGCGCGCTGCGCTGGTTGATCGCCAGCACGACCGCGTCGGTCCCCGGGACCTGCCCATTGGTCGGTCCGCCAAACTCGGTCTGGTACGCGGTTGAGGCCGGAAAAATCGGAAAATCCGCCGTGGGCACCAAAGCGCCCGTTGTGCCATTGCGGTTTCTTCCCACGGAGGTCGCGGCGACGTGGATTGTGCCGGCATTGTCAACTGCCAACACCGCGCCAAAGTCATCGCCTTTGCCGCCAACATAAGTCGAAAACTCCGGCCGAGTGAGCGCACTGTCGAACTTGGCCACGACCAGATCGTGCGCGAATCGGACGGCACCGACGTCGGTGAGATACGTTGCTTCGGTCCATTCCTGCATCGCGTGGGCCGTTGGCAGGTCAGGCGAGTTCGTCGAGCCGGCAACATACACGTATCCGGCGGAATCCAGCGCAATGCCGCTCAATGAGTCGGAACGGCTGCCGCCGAAGTAGGTCGAGGCAACCAACTGTTCGTTGCCCCGCTTATTCAAATCGAGCAGCGTGATGAATCCATTGCTGCCACTAAACGTGTCGGTCGGGTGCGTTTGAAACGGGTTCTTGAGAGGAAAATCATCGGATTCCGTCCGTCCGACCAGGTAGACGCGCCCAGGCGTGCTGGGATCAACCGCCAGCGCGTTGACGGAATCGTCCCGGGAGCCGCCCAGAGGGGCAAAGGCAAGCAACTGCTCGTGATTCCGATCCCACTGTTCGATCCATACATCCGTAAGCATCCCAGTGCCACTGGAAATGGTCTGGGCAAGGTAGAGGTTCCGCTGCCCGTCCACGGCGATCGCGGAGACCGGACCGTCTAGAAACTCAGTGTAGCTGATCTCGCCTGTATCAAACACTCTCGTGAGAAACGCGTCGAGGACGACGCCGCCGGGCGTTGGGCGGATCGCGGTATAGGTCACATACGCGTCGCCAAAAAGGTCAACCGCCATGTCCGCGTAATAGAAACCGGTTGGATCAAAGACCCCCGGCGTGTCGAGCACCGGCATGATCGTATCGAACAACGGCTGGCCTTGCTGATCCAGTTTTTTGACGTGTAGCAAGGAGGGAGGCCCCGGAAGCACTATCAGCCCTCCCTCGCTTGCGAGCGTAGCGGTCTCAAACGTGTCAAAGCAGACCAGCGGCAGGTCGTCCGGCCCAACTACCACCTGCCGGCCTTTCGATTCGGCATAACCGCTAGCGTCGTTTTTCGGCGTCGGACCCAGAATCGTCGTGTAGACGAGCTGGCCGGTGGGCGTGAACTTCGTCAAAAAAGCGCGGTTGGTGCCAGTATCCGGACTGAGGACGCCCCCCAGGTTCGTGGACCGCGTCGTACCAATCACGTAGGTGTTCCCCATCGAGTCGGTGGCGATGCCGTTCGCCTGCTCGTCATTGAAACCACCCAAGTAGGAGGAGTAACTGAGCGTTAGCAGCAGCCGCTGCTCCAAGAGTTCGCCGATCGGCCGGTAAAAGGAACGCACTGCGTCGCGCTGCGGCTTTCGCGCGCGTTTGCCGGCACGGGAGCGCACTTTGCCGCTGTGACTTTTCTGAGATTCGCGCATGGACGTTTGCTTTCGCTAGTGGCCGGACCTGTTACTTCGTCCCCCCCGCCCCCCCGTGGTATGATTCATTCACTTTGCCCGGGCGAGTTGCGTCGCTGGACTCCAAGTCAAGGCAGAGGGATTTGTCTCCAGAGAGTTAATTGCCCCGGGACGCTCCAGGAGGACAAATATTTGCAAGAAATTCACGCACTGCGAGCGCTGAGCAAGGTTGGAAAATGCTTGAGGAAAATGCGTTTGCCGGCTTTCTGCACGTCCGGTCGCGCTCGAGTTCCGCCATCGCCAGGCGGGTCGGCGGGTCGGTCGCCGGACTGTTGAAGTCGAAATCAGGGAGTTGAAGAATTGTCTGGATCGACATGGGACTCTCCGTTGCGAGCTTGGTCTGCGATACGTTAGAGACATCGGTCCCGGCGCGCAAACCGAGCGCTAGGGCGGTGCTGGGCCGGTGAGGAGCTTTCTTGACGGATAGGGCCTCACCGGCCCCTTTGTTTTCTGGAGTAGTAGGCACACTCCGTGTGCCGTTAGCGGGTCAGTTACTGGGGCGTTGTGACCACCGGCTGCGCGATCCCCAACAGCTCGGCGGCCTCGGCGCGGAAGCGGCGCTGTTCTTTGTTGTCCGGCTGGTTCTGGTCCATCCACTCCGCGGCTTGCCCATAGGCCAGGCGGGCCTTGTCCTTCTCGCCGAGCTGCCAGTAGGCCATGGCCAGGAAGAAGCGGTACTGATGAATCTTGCCATCCCACTTTTGGTCGGCCATTTCGAGCGTCTCGACGGCGGCCTTGGCGTTCCCGGCTCGCCACAAGGCCACACCCAATTTGTTCCAGTGTTTGGGCGCATTGTCGTCGAGATCCAACGCCCTCTGCGCATGGACGACAGCCGCTTGTGGATCGCGCAACTTCGGATCAGCGGCCGTGGCTAGATACCAGGCCAGATTTATGTGAGCCCAGGACGTGTTGGGATTCAGCTCGACGGCCTTGCGAAAACAGGCGATCCCCTCGGCCACTTGTCCGTGATCTGCCAGAGCGATACCAAGGCGGTTATGGGCCAGGACGGATTGCGGGCTGCGTTCGATGGCCTTGCGAAAGCTGGTGATGGCTTCATCCACCTGGCCCTGCTCCGCCAGGAGAATGCCGAGATTGATTTGGGCATCGACTCTTTGAATCGGGTCGAGCTCGACGGCCTTGCGGAAGGCGATGATCGCGTCGTCCGTCTGTTTCGTTTCCATCAGCGCGAGACCGAGACCGTATTGCGCGTAGGCGTGTTTCGGGTCCAGAGCAACGGACATCTGAAAGGATCCAACAGCCTCTCCCGCCTTTTTCTGGTCCAGCAGGACGAAGCCGAGGCCCCAGTAGCCCATCGCGAGCTTTGGGTTGAGCTCGACGGCCTTGTGAAAGCACGCGACGGCGTCATCCAGCTTCTTCTGCTTGTGCAGAGCGCGGCCCAATGCCCACCGTAGGCTGGCGCCTTTCGGGCTGAGTTCGATCGCCCTCGTCAACGTGGCGACGGCCTCTTCCACCCGATTCTGTTCCAGCAGAGCCATGCCAAGACCGTAGTGACCACTCTCGCTCTTGGGATCGATTTCTATCGCCTTGCGGTACGCAGCAGCGGCCTCGTCGAACCTCTTCTCCGCCGTCAGCAGGCCGCCGAGGTTGCTGTGGGGCGCGGTGAAGTTCGGGTTGAGTTCCATGGCCTTGTGATAGCAGGCGACGGCCTCTACCAGCTTCTGTTGGGCCTGGAGCCTCCGGCCGACATTGTTGTGGATCGCGGCATTCAGCGGGGAGAGTTCGAGGGCCTTCCGGTAACAAGCGTTGGCTTCATCGAGTTTGTTGTGACGGACTTGCTGAATGGCGCCAATTTTGTACCAGGTCCAGCCAACGTTCGGACGCAGCGCCAACGCCGCGCGGTAATAGCCCAGCGATTCGTCCAGATAATTGGCGCCCATCATCTCCAGGCTTAACGCCAGCGCATTGTTAATCCAGAAATCACCGGGGTATTGCGCGTGGGCCTTCCGCAGCATCGTGGCCCCAACTTCCGGTTTCGCCCCTCCCAGGGTCAGCATCATGCCCAGGTGATAGAGCGTCGCCGGTGGCTGGCGAACCAGGTTCGGCGAAGCCACCAGCCGTTCCAGAGCAGCAACCGCTTTGGGGTCCATGTTCCCCAACCCATGGCCTTCGTCCGCGAAGATGTTGGTGTCAATTTGGGCAACCACCCCCCGCACTTGCTGCCGCCACGGGTCGTCATCGAGCCGCCCAGCCACGGCCGACAGCGCCCGGCCGCCCTCGGCCTTCCCCGACAGGCAGCGCCATGCGGTCCATTCGTCCAGGATCGCGCCCACCACGGGCGCCACTGCCGGGCGCAAGCGAAGTCGTCTCGCCGCCTCGTCTGCGGTCATTCCGTCCAGGTCCACGCCGAATTCCCGAAACGCGGCCGCGTACGCGCGTTCGACCCATTCAAACCCACCCTCCTCTTGATGTCCCGACTGCTCCATGCGGATCGCTTCCAGCCGCTCGACCAGCTTCAGATCGGCGAGCACTTCGTTAACCTGCCGTACCAGATGAGCGTCGCCGCCGCCGCCGGCCAGGAGCGCCTCTGCCCGCCGCGCCGCCGCCAAGGCCTCGGGCCATTTCTGCGCCGCTTCCTGCTGCTGGACCTCGTCCAGGATCAGCTCGAGCTGGCCGGCCAGTTTCGCTTGCCGGGCTTGCCGATCGCGGGCCGTCCAGCCCAGGCTGCCGGCGACTGCCCCGACGATCACCAGCAGCATCACGCCCACGAGCGCCGCGGTCGTCAGCGCACGCATGTTCCGCCGCGCGAACTTCCGCAGCCGGTAGCTGGCCGACGGCGGGCACGCTTCCACGGCTTCGTCGGCCAGGTAGCGCTGCACGTCGCGGGCCAGGCCGTTGGCCGTTTCATACCGCCGGCTGCGGTCTTTTTCCAGCGCCTTCATTACGATCCAATCCAACTCGCCCCGCACCGTCTTGGTTAGCTTCGCCGGCTCCAGTTGTCGCTGCGCCGCCAGCATGGGCAGCGACCCGCTGCCACTCAGGCGGATGCTGGGCCGCGGCGGCTCTTCCTGCTTGATCAGCCGCACCATCTCCTGCCAGGCGGCGTCTTTGAATTGCCGCTTTTCGAGCGGCGTCGTGCCAGTGAGCAACTCGTATAGGATCACGCCTAACGAGTAAATGTCGCTTCGCGTGTCGATATCGAGGTTATTGAATTCGGCCTGCTCGGGGCTCATGTAGAGCGGTGTCCCTACCATCACGCCGTGAGCCGTATAGAGTGAATGTTCGGTGAGCGAATGGTGCATCGCCTTGGCCAGCCCGAAGTCGATCACCTTGGGTACCGGCTTGTCGTCATAGGGGGCAACCAGAATATTCGAAGGTTTGAGGTCGCGGTGGATGATCCCTTTTTG
>JANNTN010000562.1:0-5937 GCA_031394445.1 Anatilimnocola sp. | reverse complement strand
ACAACCTCGTCGAAAACGCCCGCCTCACTGCCTTGGCCGGTGCCGAAATCCTGCTCGCGCCCCACCAAACCGGCGGCTGCAAATCGGGAAGCCCCTGTGCGATGGGACCGATCGACGTGGCACTCTGGCAAAACCGCGAAAACAACCCCGAAGCGATTCGTGCCGAGTTTCAAGGGGACAAAGGCCGCGGCTGGCTAACCCGCTGGCTCCCCGCGCGAGCCCACGACAACGGCATGTTCCTCGTTTTTGCCAACGGCGTCGGCCAAGACGACGATGAAGTCCGCACCGGCAACGCGATGGTCATCGACTGCTACGGCCGGATCATCAACGAGTCGAAAGCGATCGGCGACGATCTCGTCATCGCCGACCTCGACGCCTCGCTTCGTGAACGCTCCACCGGCGTTCGCTGGATCAAAGCCCGCCGCCCCGAACTCTACGCCGGACTCACCGTCCCCACCGGCCGCGAGCGCGACACCCGCTCCGTCCGCTTCGAGTACGATCAGTCCTAACGTGGGGCAGGCTTCCAGCCTGCCGTGACACAAGTTCCTCATTCGAGGCCGGCCAGAGGCCCGCCCCACAAACCATGTTCGACCTCCCAAAAATCCAATCCGCTCTTCGCCAATTCAACCTCGATGGTTGGCTGATTTACGACTTCCGTGGCAGCAACCTGCTCGCTCGCCGCATCGTCGATCTGCGAGACGGCCAGATGGGCTCGCGCCGCTGGTTCTATTTCGTTCCCGCAAGCGGCGAGCCCCAAAAGCTGGTTCATCGCATTGAAACGACTGCCCTCGATCATCTGCCCGGTGGTAAAACGATTTACCTCCGCTGGCAAGAGTTGGAAGCCGGCGTCGCCAAGCTTGTCGGCGGCGCGAAGCGCGTCGCGATGGAATATTCACCCCGCAACGGCAATCCGTATGTCTCGCGGGTCGATGCCGGCACGGTCGAGTTGGTCCGCAGCTTTGGCATCGAGGTTGTTTCCTCGGGCGATCTCGTCCAGCAATTCGAAGCCACGTGGGATGACGACCAAATCGCCATGCACCACGAGGCCGCCAAGCACACCAATGCAGCCTACGCGTTGGCTTGGAATCACATTGCCCATAAAACACGCGGCGGCGGGAGCGTGCTGGAAACCGAAGTGCAGTCCCTGATCATGCAGCACTTCGCGGATAACGGGATGACAACTTATCATCCTCCGATCGTGGGTGCGAATGCCCACAGTGGCGATCCCCACTTTGAAACATCAACCGCGACCGATACCGCAATCAAGCAAGGTGATTTCGTCCTGATCGACCTGTGGGCCAAAATGAACCGCCCCCGCAGCGTCTATAGCGACCTGACCCGCGTCGGGTACGTCGGCGAATCCGTCCCCGAAAAATACGAACAGATTTTTCAAATCGTCGCCGCTGCCCGCGACGCGGGGATTGCCGTAGTGAAGCAAGCCTTTGCCGCCGGCCAACCAATCGCCGGCTGGCAGGTCGATAACGCGACTCGCGCGGTGATCGAACAAGCCGGTTACGGCCCAAAATTCATCCACCGCACCGGCCACAACATCGGCCAGGAAGTTCACGGCAACGGGGCCAACATGGATGGCCTGGAAACTCGCGAAGACCGGCTCCTTCTGCCGCGCACTTGCTTTTCGGTCGAGCCCGGAATCTACCTCGATGAATTCGGAGTGCGGAGCGAGATCAACGTGCTGATCGACGGCGCGGGCCAGGTCCACGTCACCGGCGGCGAACTGCAACGCTCGGTCGTGCCGATTCTGGCCAATGCCTAAGCCGCCAATGCCGCTGATTCCCATCACAACGATCGGCGATCCGCGGCTAAGCAGCTACCGCGACCTCACCCAGCGCAACCTCACGCGGCAATCCGGCCTCTTCATCGCCGAAGGGGAAAAAGTCGTCGAGCGTCTCATCGCCAGCGACTTCGAAGTGGCCAGCCTGCTCGCCGAACCGGCCTACGCCGAGCGCTATGCACCTCAAGTGCCGCCCGAAACACCGGTTTACGTCGTCTCGCGCGACCAACTCGAAGCCACCATCGGCTTCAACTTCCACCGCGGCGTGTTGGCGTGTGGCAGAAGACAACCAACGCCAACAATCGCCGACTTTGTCGCCGCTTTGCCCGGTCCCAGATCCACGCTCGTCGTCTGCCCCGATGTCCAGGATCCCACGAACCTTGGCAGCATCATCCGTTCCACCGCCGCCTTCGGCTGCGACGCCATTCTCCTTGGCAGCCTCTGCGCCGATCCCTTTTCCCGCCGCGTCCTCCGCGTCTCAATGGGCACCGCCCTGCATCTGCCCATCCTCGAATGCCGCGACCTCGCCGCCGACCTACAAACCCTCGCCGCCGCGCAGTATGACCTGGTCGCATCCGTCATCGACTCGACCGCCGAGCCACTTTCCTCCGCAAAACGCTCCGACCGAATGGCCTTACTCCTTGGTAGCGAGGCCCACGGCCTCAGCCCAGACTGGCTCTCTCTCGCTCACCGCCGCGTCACCATCCCCATGCAACTCGGCATCGACTCCCTCAACGTCTCCATCGCCGCCGCCGTGCTGCTATATCACTTCTGTAGTGACAACAGCCGGGAGCAAACCTGCTCCCGGAGAAGCGGCAATGGATGACCACTTTGCTGCGCTCCGGGACCAAGTTTGGTCCCGGCTATTGAAATTGATTAAGAGTCAATTACTTTCAGCCGCCCCGTGCTATCGCCGAGCGAAGCGACGCCAGAACCCATGCGGTCGAGCATGGAGAGGAAGAGGTTATTGAGCGGAGCGCCTTCGCGAACGACGATGTGGCGGCCGGTTTTGATCGTGCCACCGGCGCGGCCAGCCAGGATGATCGGCAGGTCGTCGTGCTTGTGACGATTGCCATCCGAGAGACCGCTGCCGTACATGATCATGCAGTTGTCGAGCAGGTTGCCTTCGCCTTCGGATGTTTCCTTCAGCTTGCCCAGGAAGCGGGCAAATTCACCGACCAGGAACAAGTCAATCTTCCTCAGTTGCTCAACCTTCTCTTCATCCTCGCGATGGTGCGATAGCTCGTGATGTCCGTTGTTGACACCGACCATCCGATAAGGACGATTCGACCCTTCGTTTGCCGACATGAACGTGATGATCCGCGTCGCATCGGTCTGAAACGCGAGAGCCATCAGGTCGTACATCAGGCGAATGTGCTCCTGCACGTCGCTGGGTGTTTCTTCGGGTGTCTCAAATTCAGGAACCGCAATCTCCTGCCGATTCTGGCCGGCCCGGCTGATCCGCTGCTCGATATCCCGCACGCTCGAAAAGTATTGATCGATCTTTTTCTGGTCGCCACGGCCCAAATGATTCTTCAGATCGTTCGCTTGCTCGGAAACCAGATCCAGCACGCTTTGTCGCACACGATTGCGGCGGCTCTGGCCAGCCCCGCCAACGCTGGTGCCAAACAACCGATCGAACACCAGCCGCGGCTTAATCTCCTTGGCCATCGGCGTCGTGGCGTCTTTCCACGAGATCGAATTGGAATAGGCACAGCTATAGCCGCTGTCGCAACTGCCGGCGTCGCGGCCCCGCTCGATGCCAATTTCCAGCGAGGGCAGCTTCGTCAGATACCCGATGCGCTCCGCAGCCGCTTGATCGACGCTCTGACCGACGCGGATGTTCGCGCCAGAGGTTTTAACCGGATGAGCGCCCGTCAGGAGCGACGCGCTAGAGCGAGCATGATCGCCGGCACCGTCCCCTTTGGCAAAGCCGTTCTCTTGGGCGAGCCCCGTCAGGACCGTCACATGCGAACGCACCTCGGCCAGCGGCTGCATGGTGGGGCAAAACTCAAACGACTCCCCTTCGCCATTCGGCCGCCAGGAATCCATGATCGCGCCGTTGGGAAACGAAATGAACGCCATGCGCACCGGTGCGGCACTCGTCGCCGCGGAAGCCCGTTGCGGCGTCATCGCCTCAAGCAGCGGCAAACCCAGCGCACAGCCCACGCCTTTCAAAATCGTCCGCCGGTTCAATTGCACGCTCATGGTTGGTCTTCCTCGCTGCTGGTTTTGCGGAATGCGTCGCTTGTGACAATGGAATCCACGAGCGCCGAAAAGCGAAAATCCTTGTCCTCGACTTGTTCCACTATGTTATCGACCGCACAACGGTCCTGCACGGCAAGTTCTCGCCCCAGGGCGAATGTGAGCATTTTTTCGGACAGGCAGCGGACGAACTCCCTCCGCCGCTTGTCGAGCACCTTGGCCAAGGCCAGCGGACCGTTGAACTTTGCCCCGCCGGGCAACTCGCCGGAGGCGTCGATTTTGAATTTGCCGTCTTTATCGCGCCATTGCCCAATTGCGTCAAAGTTCTCTAAGCCAAAACCGAGCTGGTCCATCACCTTGTGGCACGACGCACACACGGGATTTTCGCGGTGAATTTCCAGTTGCTGCCGCAGCGAGGCGTCGGGCTTTGCTTTTTGCACAGCGTCGAGATCGGGAGCATCCGGAGGCGGGTCGGGCGGCGGAGAGCCGAGAATGTTTTCTAGCATCCACTTGCCACGCTTCACCGGAGACGTGCGGCCGGGGTTGCTGGTGAGCGTGAGTACGCTGGCCTGCGTTAGCACACCCGTGCGGCGATTGTCCGCAAAATTGACTCGCTGAAACTCAGAACCCTGAACGCCATCGATTCCGTAATGCTTGGCCAGACGCTCGTTGAGGTAACTAAATCGACCACTGAGAAAATCGAGCACGCTGCGATCTTCGCGAATGATCGCCGCTGCAAATAGCTCCGTCTCGCGGCGCATCGCGGCTTTCAACTCGGCATTGAAATTGGGATAGACCTGAGGATCGGGCGCGACGCCATCGAGGAGTCGCAGATTGAGCCACTGCGTGAAGAAATTATCGACCAGCGATTGGGTCTTGCTATCGGCCAGCATCCGGCGAACTTGCTGCTGGAGAACTGCGTCTTCGTGCAGCTTGCCGTTCGCGGCTAAGCCAAGCAGCTCTTCATCGGGCGTGCTGCTCCACAGGAAGTACGACAATCGTGAAGCCAGCTCAAAATCGCCGACAGGCCGGATCACTCCCGCAGGTTGTGGCTTGTTGCCACCTTCAGCGCGAAACAGAAAATGCGGCGAAACGAGGATCGCCGTGACCGCTACCTGCATTCCTTGCTCGAACGAATCCCCTTGTTTCACCGCGTTATCGACCAAGGTGGCATAGGTGCTAACTTCGCTTGCCGTGGCTGGGCGGCGGAACACGCGATAGATTATTGGTTGAATATTCGCCTTGGCCGCGTCGAGCGGCGTGCGACCGCCTTCCGGGCGGAAGGGAATCAGCCGGCGATGCGTTTCAGGATAATCCTCGGGCTTGGGATCGAAGGGGCCATCAATCTCGATCGAGTCGATGACCAAATTGCGGTCCCGGCGTTTGGGATCTTCGGCAGTTGGGTCTTCAAAGTCATTGAGAAAATGCCCGCTGACACGGTGGGTTCCCGCCGGCACCCCCCATTTGATTTCATAGCGTTCGCGCTGCTGCGTAGCGTTGACGTCAAACACTTTGACCTTTTGATCATCCAGCCGCACCTCCATTTGCGGCGGCTCATCCCCCGCGGGCTGGCCTTGCGCGCTAATCCGCAGCCTGTAGATACCGGCACGTTGAAAATCAAAATCGGCCCCGACACTCCCCTTCGAGAAGATCGTCCAGCGGCGACTCGTGCGCGTTTCGTCGTAGCGAGCGGAGCCATCTCCGCTCAGTTGATCGCGAAATTTGAATTGCGACCGCACGTATTGAGAGGGATCAGCAACAATCGTGTTTTCGGCAATCAGTTCGGCGGCCGCGAGATATTTCTCCATCAACAGCGGCGGCAAGGTCAACACATCCCCAATGTTGTCAAAGCCGCCCCCCACATCATCCGAGGGAAAATCGTCAGCCGGACGCAGCGCGATGCCGAACAGGTCGCGGACCGTGTTGTTGTATTCGGCCCG
>JANNTN010000757.1:0-4892 GCA_031394445.1 Anatilimnocola sp. | reverse complement strand
GTGACGAGCGCGATTTTGGTGATGAGTTGATGAAAATTCGGCTGGCGGTGGCCACGGCGAGCAAAGCCTACGCCGATCAGCTCAAGGCCAAGAATCCCAAGGACGCCGAAATTCGGCGGCTAACCAAGACGGGCCGCGATTTTGCCAACAAGGTTTCCAAGGCTGGCGATAGCGAGCAAAAGAAAGAGGCTCAAAAGCTGCTGGTTGCGTTTGGGTCGGCCGAGCCGGAGACAGTGGGAAATCGGCCGCTGCCCAAGACCTTCGCGGATGCAAAAACGGCCGCGACGGAGTCAATGGATGCGGTTCAGCAGGCAAATCTGGTGATCAAAGCGCTCTCGGGGCCAGGCACGAAGTCAGACAAAGAGGCTCAAGGCCGTCTGGCCGAAAACAAGCAACAGGCAGCCAGATCGCAAGCCGATGCGATGCAGTATTGCCGGCTGGCACTGAAGCTAGCCGATGGCGAAACCGATCTGAACGACGTAAATCTCGTCCGCTATTTGTTGGTCTGGCTGTTGTACGGCGAGAAGAACTACTACGACGCGATTGTGATCGGCGACTTCTTGGCCAGACACTATCCCGAATCGCAGGGTGCGCGGCAGTCTGCTCGCATCGCCCTGGCCAGTTATCAAGGGTTGTACGGCCAGGCCGAGGAAAACGATCGGGAGTATGAGGCCCAGCAAGTTCAGGCCATGGCCGACTATATCTTGAAGAAGTGGCCGGGCTCGGCTGAAGCGGATGAAGCGCTGGGAACGCTGATCGTATTCATGATCCGCGCGAAAAAGCTCGACCAGGCGCTCGGCTACTTGGCCAAAATTCCCGTGGATTCCCCGCAGCGCGGCGAAGCAGAGCTGAAAACTGGTCAGGCTCTGTGGGCCAGTTATCTCGAAAACTCCAAGCGCCTCCGCGAGTGGCAAGCGGGCACGCAGCCGGTGCCCGAGGGGAGCGACCTCGAAGCGCAGAAAAACGACTTGGAGGACTTGAAGAACAAAGCCCGGCAAACGCTGAGCGACGGTGTGGAGCGGATGCGAAAAACGGGCGAGCTGAGCCGGGTGTTGGCCACCGCCGTGCTGTCCCTCGCGCAGCTTTACGTCGATACGAGCGAAGCGGGCAAAGCCGTGAGCCTGTTGGAAGATGGCAAGATCGGCGTGTTGACGCTCGTGGAGAAGAACGATCCCGTCGCGCAGGACGACGCGGTAGCAGAAGAGACCTACAAAACGGCGCTGCGAGCTTACATTTCGGCCTTGGGCGGCTCGGGAACCGACGTCAAACAGACGATCGACAAAGCCCGCAAGATCATGGACTCGCTCAAGAAACGCATGGCCAGCGCCCCCCAAGGGCAGCAACGGCTGGTGAGCATCTTCGTCAGCCTCGCGCAAGACCTGAAGCGGCAAATGGAAATTGCCGAACCGGCCGCGAAGGGCGCGCTCGGCGAGGGGTTTGAAACATTTTTGAAGGAAGTGGCCACCGACGCCACCGAACTGAACACGTTGAATTGGGTCGGCGATACTTACCTGGCAATGGGCGAGGCACTCGGCACGAATTTGCGCTCGATGACGCCTCAGGCCAAGGGCTATTTCGCGAAGTCGGCTGAAATCTATCAGCGGATTCTTGAGAAGGGTAAGTCCGACACAACCTTCTTGCCGCCGCAAACGGCAACCGCCATTCGCATCAAGCTGGCGAAGGCGAAAAAGTACACGGGCGATTACATCGCTGCCCGCGACATTTTGGAAGCGATTCTGAAGGCGGCTCCGACCGTTTTGCCGGCGCAGATTGAGGCCGCCAAGCTATATCAAGATTGGGGCGGAACGGGGAAAGGCCAGGAGCAGCACTACCTGAATGGGATCGTGGGTGCGCGGCCTGATAAAGACAAAGCGGGCAAAAACATCATCTGGGGCTGGGGGGAGATTGCCCGCGTCACGGCGAATAATCCGCAGTTTCGCGAGCAGTTTTACGATGCCCGCTACAACCTGGCGGTGTGTCGCTATCAATACGCCCTCGCCCAGCAAGATTCGGCGAAGAAAAAAGAGCAGCTCAGCCGGGCTAAGAGTGATATCGCGGTGACGGCGGGTTTGTATCCCGAATTGGGCGGTGATGAAAAGAAGAAGCAATTTGACGGCTTATTACGCAATATCCAAAAAGCGATGGGCGAGACCGCCGAAGGCTTGCGATCGTTGAAGTCCCTCTCGGCAACCGCAGCGCCGGCCAAGACAACGCCGGTCAGCACCAGCGCACCTTCCGCCAAGTAGTCACCGAACACGAAGACAGAATTGAACGGGAGTTTTTAATATGCGGCATATCGCCCTAGCGATGTTGGTTCTCCTCGTTTCTCCCGCGGCCCTGCTGGCTCAGCGAGAGGACCAGGTGTTTTTGGCCAAAGGCACGCCTGGCCGCGGAAATATTCCGGCGGAAACCGGGATGACGCGCGATAAAGTCACGCTCGATACCAATACCGGCGCGCGAGAGATTCAAGTCAACGAGATCGTGCGGATCACGTTCAAGGACGAGCCGAATGATCTCAATACTGGCCGCAACCAGGTCATTCAAAAGAACTACAACCAGGCGCTGACCGATCTCAAAAAGCTCGACGGCCAAAAAATCGATCGTGCGCACGTGCGTCAAGACATCGAGTTTTACAAGGCGCTATGCCTCTGCCGGCTCGCGCTCAGTGAAGGCGGGGACCGCAAAGCCGCGGCCGACGCAATGCTCGCTTTTGTGAGCAAGGCACCGCAGAGCTACCATTTTTATGATGCCGCCGAGCTGTTGGGCGATATTGCGATGGCTTCCGGCAAATACGCGGATGCAGCCAAGTACTACGGCGGGTTGTCCGCGGCTCCTTGGGCCGATTATCAAATGCGGGCCAACAACGCCACCGGTCGGGCCCTGCTCGGCGAAAAGCAGTTCGACCAAGCCCTGGAAAAGTTCAAAGCAGTCGCCAGCAGCGAGTTGGCCACGCCCGAAGCCGTGCGGCAGAAAAATCTGGCCCACGTCGGTCGCGCGGTCTGCCTCGCCGAGAGCGGCAAAGTGGACGAAGCGCTCACCCTGGCGCAGGACATGATCAACAAGAACGATCCGCAGGATTTGGTGCTGTTCGCCCGGCTGTACAACGCGCTCGGCCGGTGCTACTTGAAGCAGAACAAGCCGAAGGACGCCGTCATGGCCTATCTGCACACCGACGTGCTGTTCTATTCCGATGCCGATGCCCACGCCGAAGCCCTCTTCCATCTGAGCAAGCTGTGGACGGACGTCAACAAGTCCGATCGCGCCGTCGCCGCTCGCAACATGCTCCGCGAACGCTACGCCGGCAGCGTCTGGGCGGGGCTGGAATAACCGCACACCGGCCGTGCCTATTCTTTCTCGGCCAAGACATACAGCAAGCCGCTGCCCACGGTGTAAGGCCCGCCGGTGGGACTACCATACAGCTCCAGCACGCGAAATCCGGCCGTGGCCAGCATTCG
This sequence comes from Anatilimnocola sp., assembly GCA_031394445.1. Taxonomy (GTDB): domain Bacteria; phylum Planctomycetota; class Planctomycetia; order Pirellulales; family Pirellulaceae; genus CAYLLN01. The sequence continues at coordinate 1,437 of JANNTN010000757.1, read as the reverse complement.
CCGAATTTCCGCCACGGTGAAGACAAAGCTCCAGTTCTGCCGTGTCTCGGTTTGTCCGTCCTTGGTAAAGACGAAAGTGGTTTCAAAGCAGCTTTCTTCGGCCAAATAGCGGTTGGCAATTTTGACCGTGATGCCCCCGCACGTGTAATCGAGTTCCGGCTTCAAGGTCGGCAAGATCGATTCTGCCGCAACTCCCGTATCGAGCAACCAGCGGCCGCCGGGCCGCAGCGCGGCGGCGATGCCCCGGGCAAATTGCAGGCTCCCGGCGTGGTTGAAATAGCCAAAGGCATTGCCCAGGGTGTAAGCCGCGTCATATTCGGCCAAATTCGTCAACTCCTGCATGTCTGCCTGGCGGAGATCGAGCGAAACGCCGGCTTCCCTTCCCGCATCGCCCGCAAGTTGCAAGCAATATTCCGAAATGTCGATCCCAGTCACGCGACAGCCGCGGCGGGCCAACTCAACGGCGTGACGGCCATGACCACACGGACAGTCGAGCACGCGATCGCCCGGCTTCAGCTTCAGTTCCCGCCAGATCATTTCCACATCGCTGTGGGTCCATTCGGGTGTTGCCGCCGCGCGCCAAAAATCGACAGCAACCCCGTCAAAGAAATCTCGATACCAGTCCTGATTCATGGAAAACATTCCCACCAAGTGTCCAGCAAGTTCGTTCGTGTGAGGCGTCAGAGGCGGAAAACGACAGCCAGGTTCGCGAAATAATTGCCGAAATATTCCGCCAGCCGGGCGATTTCGCGAACCTGCTCACGGCATTCGTCGTCCAAATATCAGAGAGCACGCCGCGAATAACAGGGTGTAGTCGCACCGAGCGTGCTGGCCGAGATGGTCCGAGCGACCGTGAAAGGCGTTAATGCCGTGACGAGTGAAGCTTCGCAGACGTGGTTTGTGTTACTGCAGGACGAGGCGTCGGCGGGCCGCGTCATTGTGCCCCTGCGGCCCTTTTTGAAATTCAGCCGGCGAATGGACCGCCAGCTCAAACGGCTGGAAAAACAGACCTTCCAGTCCATGCCACAGCTTCAGCAGCGTGGCCAGGAAGAATTTGGCCGCCCGTCGCATTCACATTAGGCAACCCCGGCTGCGGCTCATTTTAGAACCGCCGATTGAACTGAACCTGCAGCTCCGAGTCGAAGAAACGCTGGTCATTGCGGCTACCGATAGGGAAGACGCCGCCGATGCGGAGGCTAGACAGATCGAACAGCAGGAATTGCAGGGCGATCGTCGTGTTGACGACGTCGAAGCGATTGCCGGAATTGGAAACGACCGCGCCCACGTTGTTGTTGGCCCCGGCGACCAAATCCGTGTTTTGCATGCTCGTGGTGTAATGCCATTCGTTGACGATCGCCAAGCCGCTTAAGCGAGCATCGGGATTGCGGTGCAACCAATAGCCGAAGGCCACGTCGGTATAGAGCGCGTCCTGCTCGG
>JANNTN010000561.1:0-1246 GCA_031394445.1 Anatilimnocola sp. | reverse complement strand
TCGCGCGATCACAGTGCAAGGCCAAATCTTGCAGCTTTATCTGGGCGAACCCGTGTTTGATGCCTAAGCGGCCCGTGTTCGATGCCTTAGCGGCAAAGTGCGGAATTAATGTCGCAGCGTAGCCGCCCTTTACCGCGGCGGGTTTTCGCGCCTACACTACGAACAGAGCAAGCCAGGGTCGGCATGGCAGCCGCTGGATGCGAGACTCGTAGAGGGAGCGGGCGGAATGCTCACCACGACGCGGCAGGATGTGTTTGCGACGATCACGCATGGCGGCAGTCCGGCAACAGCCAAGCCTAACGAGCTGCTGGCGCAATATGAAAACATATTGCAGGAAGAGCGGCTGAGTTGGACGAATCACTTGCAACTGCTGAAGTTGCTGGGGTCGGGCGGGCAAGGCGTGGTTTATCTGACGGAGTTGCGCGGCACCGATGCGTTCACGCTGCCCGCCGCAGTGAAAATATTCTCGCCCGAGCGTTTTGAGCACGAACGCAGCTACGTGGAGGCGATGCAGCGAATTGCGCGAGCCAGCGCCTGCGTGGCGCAGATTCAGCACGACAATTTGCTGTACGTGTATAACTTTGTCGATCGCCATCGCATCCGCATGATGATCATGGAGTGGATCGACGGATATGACCTGGCGCGGCTCTTGGTGCCCGAGATGCTGGCCCGCATTCGAGGCCGCGTCAGCAATCGCCGCTGGGAATATATCAATCAGGTGATTGTCACCTCGGGGCCGGCGCAGCCGCGCATGAAGGCGGGGGTGGCGGTGGCCATTGTCCGCGACTGCTTGACTGCATTGGCGGCGTTGCACCGGCACGGGATCGTGCATGGCGATATCAAACCGTCGAATATCATGCTGAAGCGGACGGGCATCGCGAAAATCGTGGATATTGGCTCGGCTTTTGAGATGCGCGACCCGCCGCCGCAGCGAACTTGCACGCTGGCGTATGCCGCGCCGGAAGTTTTGGACAATCGCGAGACGACGCCGCGGAGCGATTTGTGCTCCTTGGGATATGTGCTCATCGAACTGCTATCGGGGCGGCAAGCATTTGCCGGAATTCGCGATATGCGGGAGTTACAGGAGGCGAAGCGGGCGTTGCCGTTGCGGCTGCACGAAATTCTGCCGGAGGAAGTGCTGCGGTGCGAACTGCTGTGTACGTTTTTGCGGTCGATGATCGCGGCCGATCCGGTGCGGCGGTTTCCCAGTGCCGAGGCGGCGGACTTGCTCAAGGAAGGGGCGGCG
>JANNTN010000721.1:0-6787 GCA_031394445.1 Anatilimnocola sp. | reverse complement strand
GATGCGCTCCTCGAACTCTTCCACCATGTGCTTGCGATTGATACGCGGTTGTGAACGAGTGGTCGATGACGAGAAGGGTTGCGAGTTGCTTCATGACTTGGTTCCAGAAGTGCGATCCGTTGTCACTGCAAATGGCCGGGTAGACTCCCCAAGTGGAGAACAAATCAAAGAGGCTCTCGACTGTGTCCGCCGTCCACGGTTAGGACTTGACCGGTCACATAACAGGCGGCAGGACTGGCTAGGAACAGGACGCAGGCGGCGACGTCTTCGGGCAAGCCCAGCCGTTTGGCGGGAATGCGCTTTTTCGCCTCCTCAATGATCATGTCACCCAGAACCTTCGTCATTTCACTCTCAATAAATCCAGGGCAGACGGCGTTGATCGTGAGTTTGCGGCCGGCTAGCTCGCGGCTCAAGCTGCGGGTGAAGCCAATCAGGCCGGCTTTGCTGGCCGAGTAATTCGTTTGGCCGGGATTGCCGATTAGCCCGCTGACACTGGAAATATTGATGATTCGGCCATAGCGGGCCCGCATCATGTGCCGCGTCGCAGCGCGGGAAAACAAAAACGACCCACGCAGGTTCGTGTCGATCACGTCGTCCCACTCTTGATCGCTCATTCGCGGCAACAGCGTATCGCGCGTCACGCCCGCGTTGTTCACCAGAATGTCGAGCTTCCCCCATTTTTCCACGAGGCCGTCGATGAGGGCATCGACCGGGCCGCTTTCCTTCACATCACAAGGAAATGCCTCAGCCTGGCCGCCCGCGGCCGTGATCGCGCTTACCGCCTCGGCCAGCTTCTCCGCAGTGCGGGCGATGCAGGCCACCTTGGCTCCCGAGGCAGCGAGAGCGAAGGCAATTGCCTTGCCCAAGCCCTGCGAAGCGCCGGTGACAACGGCGGTTTGGCCGGAGAGATCGACTTTCAATGATGAATAAGGGTTATCGGCCATTTTGAGTGTCGCCCCTTCAGGGCTTTGCTTTTTTGTAGGACTCATAACCCCTGGCTCACGCCAGGGGCTACTAACTGCCGGCCCTCCGGGCCTAAAACAGATAGATGTTCGTTAGCAATCCACTCCGTCGGTTTCTGCCTTGCGGTCAATGCGCTTCAACAAGCTGCGCAAGACCCGCCCCGGTCCGACTTCCCAAATGGGAGTATGACCGTGGGAAAGCATCTTGCGGATCGAGTCTTCCCACCGCACCGGGGCGACGACCTGCCGCACGAGCAACTCGCGAATTTGCTCGGGGTCGTCGTGCGACTCCGCATCGACATTCGAAATCACGGGAATTCGCGGCTTCTGCAGCGTCACGCCGGCCAGTGCCTGCTGCAGCCGTTCTACCGCTGGCTGCATGAGCGGAGTGTGAAACGCCCCCGCCACGGCCAGCGGAATCGTTTTCATGGCCCCGGCCTGTTCAGCCAGCCCCGCGAATCGCTCGCAAGCAGATTTGTGGCCTGAAACGACGATGTTGCCGGGGCAAAGGTAATTGGCGATTTGGAGGATCTCGTCGCCGGTCTTCGCCTCTTGGCACACCGCTTGTGTCTTTTCGGCATCCAGCCCCAGGACGCTCAACATACCGCTGGGCACTGCGTCAGCCGCGGCTTGCATGGCGTGGCCCCGCTCTTGTACGACGCGCAAGCCGTCTTCAAAGCTCATGACGTCGGCAAATACCAAAGCCGTATATTCGCCCAGGCTTAGTCCGGCTACGGCTTGGCAACCATCAACGACGTCCGGCTTGTTGGCCCGCAACCACTCGAGAGCTGCCAGGCTGGCGACAAACAACGCCGGCTGGCTATATGCCGTTGAATCGAGCTTTGCCGCCGGTCCTTCCAGGCAGACCTGTAACAGGTCGTAGCCGAGTACCTGATTGGCTCGCTCGAAGACTTCCTTGGCCCGCGGCGTGGTTTCGACAAGCAGCTTTCCCATGCCCACGGTTTGGGCACCCTGACCGGGAAAGAGGAAGGCAGGCTTCATCGTAGCTCAAAGATCCCCGTTCAAAGCTCAAAGTCTTTTGTTCACAACCTTGAAAGCTGAACTTTGAACTCCGAACTCAAGGCGATTGACTATTCAGCGTCGGCTGCCACGATGGTCCGGCCCATGTAGTATCCGCACTTGGGGCAAACCACATGCTGCGGGGTGGCCTGGCTGCACTTCGGGCAAAACGAGAGCTGCTTGGGCTTTTTTGCGTCATGCGCGCGGCGCCTGCCGGTTCGCGAATTAGATTGTCGGCGCTTCGGAACTGCCATGTCTGCCTCAACTTACGACGATTCTCGGCGTAGCGGACCACATCCGCTTCCTATTGGGTGAATCTCGGATCGTAAGGCGCGCGAAAAATCCTGTCAATTGGGCTGACAGGCCCCGAGTTCCCCACATCGCCGACTTGCATGAGCCGGGGGGCGGCTTAATCTCTAGGGCGAAGCGTTTTGGATTTCGCCCCAGCCTTTCCCAGGTGGATGCCATGTTTCGATATCTGGTGTGGATGACCTTGCTTCTCGTCGTCGCGAATGGGACTGAAAGAACAGTAGCCGCGTCGCGTCCCAATGTGATCGTGGTGCTCAGCGACGACCAGGGCTACGGCGATTTTTCGTCCCACGGCAATCCGGTGCTGAAAACGCCAAACCTCGACGCACTCGCCCGGCAGAGCGTGCGGCTGATGGATTTTCACGTCGCGCCGATGTGTACGCCGACGCGGGGCCAATTGATGACGGGCATGGACGCTTGCCGCAATGGTGCCACCAGTGTCTCCGCCGGCCGATCGTTCATTCGCCCCGGCATTCCGACGATGGCCGATGCCTTTTCAGCCGCGGGCTACAAAACGGCTCTGTTTGGCAAATGGCACTTGGGCGATAGCTACCCCAACCTGCCACATCATCGCGGCTTTAACGAAAGCGTCTATCATCTCGGCTGGGGCATCACTTCGATGGCCGACCTGTGGCAAAACGACTACTTCGATGGGCGTTTCCACCACAACGGCGTGCTAACCGAATATCCCGGCTACTGCACCGATGTCTGGTTCAACCTCTCGCTCGACTGGATCAAGGCCCGGAAGGCGGCGAATGAGCCGTTCTTCCTCTACTTGCCCACGAATGCCCCCCACGGGCCGCACTGGGTGGCAGACAAGTACAAGCAAATGTATGCCAACTCCGGTGCAGCCGCTGCGTTTTTCGGCATGATTGCCAACCTCGACGAAAACATCGGCCGCCTGACCAAAACGCTCGACGAAACAGGCCTGGCCAATAACACCATCCTGATCTTTTTTCACGATAATGGTGCCACCGCGGGTGGTAATGTCTTCAACGCGGGCATGCGCGGCCGCAAAACAACTTATTACGAGGGGGGGCACCGCGCGGCTTGCTTCATTCGCTGGCCCGGTGGCAAGCTCACGTCGCAGCCGATCGAGGATCTGACTGAAGTGCAGGACTTATTGCCGACGCTGATCGATCTGTGCGGCATCGAAAAGCCGGCCACTGCCCGCTTCGACGGCACGAGCCTCGCTTCCCTGCTCCGCGGCACGGCGAGAGCGAAGCTGCCCGAGCGGACACTTGTCGTTCAGTACGGCCAAAAGCCAGCCAAATTCGACTGCTGCATCCTCCGCGATAAATGGCGGTTGGTGGCGGGAACGGAGCTGTACGACTTACGCACCGATCCTGGCCAAGAAAAAAATGTTGCTGACCAGCACCCGCAAGTGCTGCGGCAGCTTCGCGATCACTATGAAAAATGGTGGGGCGAAGCAGAGCCGATCCTCAACGAACCGGTGCCGATCGTGATCGGCGCGAAAGAGGAAAACCCCGTCACGCTCTCCTCTGCCGATTGGTGGAATGTGTATTGCGACAATATGAATCAACTGCGTAGCGGCAAGGAAGATAACTCCGTCTGGAACATCCGCGTCGCGGAAAACGGACAATATGAAATTGCCCTCCGTCGCTGGCCCAAAGAGGCCAATGCCGCGATCACGGCCGCCGTCCCCGCGTTTCAAGCCGTCGCCGGGCAACTTCCCGCCGGCAAAGCCCTGCCGATCGCCAAGATTCGGCTGAAGATCGAGGGGGTCATGGACGAGACAAAATCGGTAGCGGCTGACGACAAAGAAATCTCGTTCACCGCACCGCTGAAGGCGGGGACTAAAACGACCATGCAATCCTTTTGCTACGACGCCGCGGGCAAAGAGTTATGTGGTGCATACTTTGCTTATGTGAAGCGCGACTAGGCCGATAACAGCGACTAACGAACAAATGTTAGCTCGTGCTGCACTTCGTAGGTGCGGCGGCTGCAGTCGGTTTTGCCCACGTTTTGCAGGGCGATTTCATAAAGCTCTTGGCCGTAAGGCGTGGGATAGCGGCCAGTGATGCAGGCCTGGCAAAGCCGGTCGCTCGGCTTATTGATCGCTCGGGCAATGGATTCCACTGGCAGATAGCGCAGCGAATCGGCACCAAGTGCTTCGGCCATTTCGGCTTGCACTTCTTCGGTTATCGGCCGTCCACGCAGGAATATGGGCGCGAACAGCTCATCCACGGTGCTCATGTCGATGCCGTAAAAGCACGGTGCTATGATCGGCGGGCAGGCGACGCGGACGTGAATTTCCTTCGCGCCGCCGAGTGACTTAATGCGGTTCAGGAGCACGCGCATGGTTGTCGAGCGGACGATGGAATCTTCGACAAGAAAGATTCGCTTGCCCTCCAACACTTCCCGAAGCGGCGTGTATTTCGTTTCCGCTTTTTTCTGGCGATTGCCGCCTTCGATGAACGTGCGGCCGGCGTACCGATTGCGAATCAAACCTTCTCGCGAAGGAACTCGCAGCTTGTGGGCCATCGCGTCTGCCGCGGCTTTGCTCGTATCGGGCACGGGCACGACGATCGTGTCTTCGTCCAGCGGCACGCGCCCTTCGGCAATCTCCAAACGGGCCAGCTCTTCGCCGAGCGCGGTGCGCGAAAGATAGACGCTCCGGTCGTCGAGCGTGCTGGCCACATTGGCGAAATAAATCCATTCGAAAAAGCAATGCGCCGTAGTCGGGGCCGTGGCGAACGGTTCGATCTCGAAGACGCCGTTGGTGATCGTGATCGCGTGGCCTGGGGCGAGCGACTTAATGCTGTCGGGCTCGAAGCCGAGGTTCAATAGTGGCACGCTCTCGCTGGCGGCGGCGAACAGGTTTCCTTCCTTGGCATAGCACAGCGGCTTGATGCCCAGCGGATCGCGGGCGATGAGCAAATCGCCTTGCGCGTTCAGGAACACCAGGCTATAGGCCCCGTCGAACCGCTTGGCCACCGATTTCATCACGTCCACCAGCCGTGGCCGGCGATCGCCAGCCAGCTCCCGGCTGATCTCGTGCATGATGATTTCGGTGTCGTTCTCGCGCGTGAGATGGTGGTCGGCCTCGCTCAGCAGTTTGTCTCGCAGCGGCTGAAAATTGGCCAGTTGGCCATTGAACGCAAATGCGAACCATTTGCGCTTTTCGAGGTGCATCCGCTCGAACGGCTGAGCGTAATTGCGGTCTTCCGCACCGCAGGTGGCATAGCGCACGTGCCCAATCGCCGCCCGGCCCGCATATTCCCGCATCAGGCTTTCCGCCTTGCCGCGGTGCGACAGGCGAAACGCCTCGGTAACCGTGCCCACTTCCTTGTGCGTGGCCAGCAGTTGCTCGCGCGTCGGGTTATAGCTCGTCATTCCCGCCGCGAGCTGGCCGCGGTTCTGAATGTCGAGCAGCATCCGCGGCAACAGACGCGAAACTTCGTCTGGGCCCCCCTCCGGACAAAGCGGATGAGGATCACCCGGCAGGTGATAAATCGCGGCAATGCCGCATTCGTGCGCAATTTCGCTCATGAGAATCCTGGGAGTCCGCAACATCGAGCGTAAGAGGGCGAAGCGGTACTATTAGATTCTATGGCAAATCGGCCGGGAGTTCCAGGTGCTGCGCGACGAACTACGGAATGTAATTGAGCGTGTAGTACGCGGCCGGATGCAACACAGCCTCGGCTTTTGCGGAGCGAATTCCGTCCAAGTGGAATTCATGGACGTGGCCTTCGGCCATTTCGTCGAGATAGAGTCGCACGGTTTTGCCGTCCGCGCCGGCTTCGATCTTTGTAATGGCGGGAATCGTGCCATCGACTTCGGGGCTGCCGTATTGGACTTGGTAGATGTAGGTGTAGGTCGAGATTTTGTAGGAAGCGGGATCGAGGGCGGTGGCAGGATCGACCTTGTCGGTGAACGTCAACTCAAAGCCGTCGCTTTTGGCAGCGATGCGCTGGACCTCGAAAGGCGTTTTTCCGGTCCAGACGAGCCGCTCGAGCGAATAGGGCTGCGAACCGCGTGAGCCCCAGCCGCGACTCGTTCCACTTACGAAGAGCGAGCCGTCCGGCGCGAACTCTAGCGCGAGCGAGCCGCTGCCGAGGCCGCCGCGAAACGGAAAGCACGCGCCTTGGTAGTGGCCGTTGACTTGTTCGAGGCAAACTCGCATTACCGTGCTATGCGTCTGGTCGCCGACGAACATTTGCCCGCTGAAGGGCCCGAACTTTCCGTTTGAGACGTCGCAGGCGATGCCGGCCGCCGATTGGCCCATCTTGCCGTAGGGAAAATAACAGGCTGGCGGCTCCAACTCTGGCATCTTCTTCGCCTCCACCATCATCCGGCTGCCGCTCTGCGGGTCCGGCGGTCGCTCGCCAATTGCTCCACCGCTATCCTTGTACCACTTGTTGCCAGTTGGATTCCCCATAAAAGCCCCCGGCCGCAGCCACTTGATGCTGCACGCGCCGTTCCACGGGCCTTGATTGTCTGTATAGAAAATGTCCCCCGCGGCGTTTGCTCCC
>JANNTN010000711.1:0-11338 GCA_031394445.1 Anatilimnocola sp. | reverse complement strand
GGCTTGGAATTTTCATCGATTGCACCAAGCTGCCATTCCTGGCCGATGATTTCTTCGTCTTTGTCCGTAGCCCGTCCGACGCGGAGCTTGGTCAGGCGGTCGTATTTGTTGAATGACGAGGTATCGACCTCATCGCCCAGCCGCTGCACGCGGTCGAGGCTGGGATTGTCGGTGGTATGTCCCTTAGGCAGAGCCTGCATGACTTCGTAGAACCGCAGAAGGTCTGGAGCCTTTTTGTTCTTGCCGTCGTCCGGCGTATTGCCGTCCTTGTCCACGAAGAGTTCCAACTTGATGTTGAAGCGAATTTCCAAGGCGAGCTTGCAGGCCTTTCGTTTCGCCTTGGGATCGAGCTTTTGGATGATCTCGTCGAGTTTTTTCTCGCCGTCGGGCTTTTCCAAGATGGCCTTGAGTACTTCCGGCTTGGGTGGGCGGTCTTCGTTCATGTCCGATTTGAGCGAAGTGCCGTCGCATTGGTCGGCGGCGCTGGCCAGCAATTTCATGGCCTCGTCGTACTTGCGTTGGTCGGCCTGGCCTTGAGCTTTGATCATCTGATCGCGAATTTCTTCCAATTCCTTGGCAATTGCAAAGCGCGCCCGGCTCTTGCTCAGTGTTTCGACGCGCGTCTCGAGCTTCTTGAGTTCCTCGGCATACTTTGCGTGCTGCTGGCCCAGCGTCTCCATCTCCGCCGTGCTGGCCAGGGCGCTCTGCACCACGTTCAGGGCTGAAGAGAAGAGCGTTCCGTCCGCGTCTTGCTTGGCCAGGAGCAGTTCTTTGTCGAGGTCGTTCAGCTTGGCTTGCAGGAACGGCGGCTCGGCATATTTCTTGCGAATGCTATCGATCTTCAAGGTCGCGCCGGTGATCGCTTTACTTGCCTGCACGTATTGATCGGCCAAGGAATTAGCGTGGGCACAGCCTTCCACGGCGGAGGTCAACGCATCGCGCGATTTGCCGGCATTGCCTGCCTTCCGCTCTGCTTCGGCGGTATCCAGCAGCTTGGTGATGCGAGCCACGTTTTGTTTCAGCACATCGCCGAGGTTGCGGCCTTCGATCTTGGATAAGAGCAGCCGAACCTTCTCGATTTCCTTGTCGAGGCCATCGACCTTGTCTTTGGGTCCGGCAGCGGTTGCTTTGGCCGCTTCGTCGAACTCGCCTTGCTCCTGGGCCGTCTTGCGAACTTCGACGCAGGCCGCGGCAACTTCGTCGGCGAGCTTTTTGGCGTCGTCGTAGGACTTTTTTCCGGCCAGTTGCTTCGCCCCGTTCAACTTCGTGTTGAGTGCATCCACCTGCAAATCGACCGCCTCGGAAGCGGCAAAATCTTGCTTGAGCTTGGCGACCGCTTCCTCGGCTGTCTTGAGTGCTGGGGCATACAGGGCATAAGCCTTGGCAATTGCTGTCGGTGATACGCAGCCTTGAGTTACTTTTTCATAGATCGGGGCGGCACTTTCGAAATTGCGCGCCGTCCAAAAGGTATCCGCCTTGCCGATGGTCCCCTCCAGCGACTTGATGTCTTCCTTCACGGCATCGCACGTGATGTCGGTCAGTGCCTTGAGATCGCGCTTGGCGTCGTCATGCTTGGTTAGGTACTTCTGCTGGTTGGCCAAAATGCCTTGGGCGAGCTGAATTCGCAGGTTGATCGTGCTGCAATAGTTGTGCGCTTGCTTGAATTGCTTAGCGTCGAACATTTTTTTCAATTCACCTTGGAGAGTGACGATCTCGTTGTACTCGTCCTCGACCAGCTTCTCCGTCTCGATGGTGGGGAGTTCATCCAAAATCCAAGCTTTCTCCCGAGCCTTCGCATTGTCGTACAGCTCCGAAATCCGAAACACTTCGTCGCCATATTTGTCGGCCTTCGCGAGTGCTTCATAGGCTTCTTTGTATTTCTCCTGCGTCAGCAAGGTTTCGGCCGCGGCAATATCGGTCTTGAATTTGCCGACCTCCGTGCCGATCACAGCGCGGTAATCCACGGTATCGACCTCGTCCAGATTGTCCTGCACGTTGCCGTCTTTGAGATCTTTGTAGTCCGTGTAGTATTTTTCGTTGGCCTCTAATTCAGCGCACTGCTCGGTGGCGGTGGCTACGTCGGCTTCCGCGCCGGTGAAATTGAAAAGCTGGGCTTTGTCGCTGGCGTCGTTCCACAAGAGATCTTTGGCATCTTGAATCTCTTGCGTGAATTCCCCGTCCGGATCGGTCAATGCGGCCCGGCGGTCTTCCGCGCGCTGGCGAATGCCACGAAAGTTTTGATACAGGTCCGCCTTCGCGCTCGCATCGCTCAGCTTATAGACCGCCTCGATCAAATCTTGATGCGCCGTGGCAAAGTCGGGCGGCGTTCCCGTGGCGGCCGCTTCGGCTCGCGTCGCCGCCGTCTTGGCCTCATTGATGACGGAGGTGACCCGGTCGCCCCCCGGCCCATTTTGAATACCCGACTCCATGGTCTGATACTTCGACCAGGCGGTGGCCCAAGTCTTGTCGATATCGACCATGGTAGGTCCGATCGCATTGAGCTGATTGTCTAGCCACGTCGCATTGTCGCTGGCAATTTTCGCCTTCTCGCGGCGGTAATCGGCGTCTTCGAGCAAGGCCAGTGCGGCGTCGTAATCTTTGGCCGTGGCCTTCGTCGCCGCTTCCGACATGAGCTGCTTGGCCCCGTCCAGCTCGATGGTCACCGTCTGGGCGGCGGTGGGCTGATCGAGATTGTCGATTTCCTGCTGCACGTCGTCGCGGCGGTCGATGTATTGCTCACACTTATCCGCGATGGGAATGGCCTCGTCACCGAGCGTGACAATGTGCTTGCAGACTTCGATCGCCGTGGCGTATTCACCCGCGGTGCGCTTATTTTCAGCAAATATCAGATCGCTCTTGAGCCGCGCGATCTGCTCGGTAATCCCTTCGGCCCCGTTGTGATTTTCCAGGTCGTCGATTTTTTCTTCCGCTTTTTCGTACTCGTCGGCAAAGGAGATGTAAGCATTGAGCATCTTCCGCAGTTCGCTGATCTTGCTGTTCACGCGGCTGATCAGCGTGACCGAAGCCACGTAGTCGTTCGTTTGGTCGTATTTGGCTTTGGTCAGCAAGTCCTCAATCGCCGGCAAGTGCTGGTTCACTTCAGGGGTATCGTCTTTCCAATCCTTCGCGTTGGTGATCCGCTCTTCAACATCCGATAAGGCCTTGGCGTACTCTCCCGCTTTCTTCACCACCCAGGCAGCGTCGATGCAGGCCTGCGGAATCTCGTTGAGCAGCTTGTTGGCGTCGGCGAATTTATAGCCGGGCGGCTCGACCGCTTTTTTGGCGTCGGCCAGCTTCTTTCTCACCGCGTCCACCAGTAGCTGGGGCTCGGGCAGCGTCGAGTCGGTTAATTCATCCACACGCTGCTGCCGATCGGCCAGCATTCCCGCGTAAGCCGCGTGCTGGTCGGCGAGCTCCTCCGCCGCTTTGCAGGCTTCCGTGATCGGCGTCAACTTCGATTTGGCATCGAGGTATTTGTGTTCTGTGGCCAGCTTTTTTGCTTCGGCGATGTCGAGCTTGATCGCATCGACCTTGGTCTTCACGAAATCGACGGTAACCTTATCGTGGTTGTCGAGCGTTTTGACTCGCCCTTCAATCAACGCCAACTCACCAGTGTATTCTTGCTTCTGCTGGATAAGTAATTTGGCTTCTTTGTCGATTTCAAATAACGCATCGCCCGAATCATCGGCTGCTTTTTCGATCTTCGCGGCGTCCGTTTCCTGCTCCAACTTGAGCGACTCGTCAACCTTATTGAGTTTTTCTTCGATTGACGTGGGCAACGAGCCCAGATCGTTTGTGATCTCGGTCTTAACAGCTTGAAACACGCGCTGAGCGGCACGCAGGCTTTCCAGCGCTTCGGCCAGTTTCTTCTTGCGCTCTTCCAACGCTGTAATGGCGTTTGCGGCCCGTTCCTCGGCCTGGGCGAGGAGCCGCATGGCGTCGGTAAAGTTACCCTTCTGCGCGAATCCGCCCCCTTCCTTCACCAGCGCTGCCGCTTCGCCCGCCTGCTGCTTGGCCAGATCATCGCCTGCCTTGAGCGTCTCCAGGTTGGGCTTAAGATTATTCACCCGCTCCATGAATTGGGCCATTTGGCCGGCCCCGTCTGTCGCGGCGCTCGTGGTCGCGGTGGTGGGCGGGGGAGCAGACTTCGTTTTGACAATTAACTCGACGAGTTGCTTCAGCTTGGCGTTTGCGTCGGCAAAGTTGAGCTTCTCGGCGAAGCCACGGGCCTCGGTCGCCAGCGCCTTTATTTCGTTGCCGATCAGAGCGACGAAGGGAGTGGCCTGTTTGAGAATGTCCGTCAGCCGTGATTTGAATTTTTCGGCTTCACCGTCGGTCGGCTGCGTAGCAGTTTTTTGGCCGTCCTGGGGAGGCGGCGGCGCATCATCCTGAAAATGCAGGCCGCTCAGCAATTCTTGCAGCTTGTCCACCTGGGTATGTGCCGCGTCGGAGGACGGATCTTGATCGAGAATTTTGCCGATTTCGGTGCATAAGGTGCCGATTTCACCCGCTCTTTCGGGATGCTCATCGCAGGCTTTCAGCGCCGCTTCTTGGAGCTTCATGAAGCGGGCAACCAGCGGGTCATCCGGATCGAGCATTGGGCCGATCTCATCGACGATTTCGATGAGCGGGTTACACGTGAGTTCTGCGGAATCCTTGAGAAACGCCTTGAGCTTGGCAGTGGTGGTTGGCTCTTTATCAAAGCCGTCGGCTCGCGCCAGCTTGAAATTGATCTTGGGCCCTTTGCCATCGACGACACCAAAGGAAACGGTGCCGCTGCCCCCTTCTTTGGCTTCCTTTTTGAACTTATCGACGCTTCCCTTCTTATAGACGACAAGGCTGACGATCGATTGTCCCTTGCAAATCATCACGAAGCGCCGCGGCTTCCCCTTGCGAACATCATCCAAATATTCGAGCGATTCTTCGCTAATGGCCGATTCCGTGTCGTTCTTGGGCATGAACGAATCCTTGTAATTGAAGGGGTCGTAATTGAAGGGATAGCGATGGCCGCGAGGGCTGCGTTAACTTCTAATAACAACGGGGCAGCAGTTCATCGACGACCATCGCTCATGAATTGCAGTGATGTTTGAAGACCTTGAGCCGCCAGCGCCTGCGGCTCACCAAGCGAGAATTTTTCCTATCGCGTTTGTGTATAGCAATTGCCTCAGTCGTCCGCAACATGCACGGCTTGCTTTCTCGGTTCTGCACGATGCGATTAGCAGAATCGGTGTGTCACCGCGCACTCGGCAAGCGAGAGGTCTAGAACTACCGATTGTTTATTACGCACTGAGGCAGGTGCGGCACGGATCAGCAAGGCCAAGAGCGCAAGGTAAATATTTTGGCCTTCAATTCGCGCTGGATTTGCCCGCCTCCTTCCCTTTGCCTTTTGCCTTGGTTTTGGCCTTTGACTCAGCCGTCTCGGGCTCGTCTTGACGGCCGAATTTTGCACGACGATCGCGTTCGTGCCGGTCGGTGCTGGTGAAGGTGCCTTCGCGTACGGGTTCATGGGCCTTGGCGGCCAGCGCGGTGAGCTTGCCGAGCATTTCAGGATGAGCCGCGGCCAGATCTTTGGATTCGCTGGGGTCAGCGGATAGATCATAAAGCTCCCACTTCTCGCTGCGCGCCGGTTTCACGGCCCGCCAATGCCCCTGACGAATGGCAATCCAGTCGTTGATCTCCCAGTAGAGATAGTCGTGCTTCACCTGCTTATGGCCAGGAGCTGATTCTCCGATCAGCACCGGCATGATCGAGATTCCGTCAATTTCCGCCGGCGTTGTGCAGCCGGCGACCTCGGCAATCGTGGGGAGCACATCCGGAAAATAGCCCAGGTGCTCGCTCACGCGGCCGGGTGCGATTTTGCCGGGCCAGCGGGCGATGAACGGCACGCGCAAGCCCCCTTCGTACAGCGTCCCCTTTGAACCACGAAACTCGACGCCCGACTGAGGATTCTTGTTGGCCAGATGCACGCCGCGCGGATATTCGGCCGACTTGAAATAATCGTTGCCGCCATTGTCGCCACTAAAAAAGACCAGCGTGTTGTTGTCGATGCCCAGTTCTTTGAGTAGCGCTAGAACTTCACCAACTTGGCGATCCACCATCGTAACCATAGCCGCATACCGCCGGGCCGGTTCGCTCCACGGCTTATCCTTATAGATCGCCCAGGCGGGATCGTTGTCGGGAATTTCGAAATTACCGTGCGGCGGCGTGTAGGGAAGGTACGCAAAGAACGGCTGCTGGCTATGCTCGCGAATGAATTTCATCGCAGCGTCATGAATGACGTATTGCGAATACGTCTTGCCGGCGATGCCGCTGTTACCTTCGAGTTTCACCTCTTCGCTATTGCGAATCAAATACGGTGGGTAATAGCTATGTGCGTGGACCTGGTCGTAGTAACCCAAAAACACATCGAAGCCGTGCTTCTCGGGAACGCCGGTCGAATCACGGCCTCCGCAGCCCCACTTCCCAAAGCCGCCCGTAGCATACCCTTGTGCTTTCAAGAGCGAAGCAATCGTTGGCTCTTCGGCACGCAACGGAGTTCCGCCGCCATTTAAGCGAACGGACGTATGCCCGCTGTGCTTGCCCGTCATCAGGCAACAGCGCGTCGGCGCGCAAACAGAAGAACCCGCCAACAAATTGTTGAAGCGAATACCTTCCGCGGCCATGCGGTCCAGGTTTGGCGTTTGAATATTCCGGCCGCCCATGAAGCCCGGTTCGTAATAGCCCAACTCGTCTTCAATGATGTAGATGACGTTCGGCCGCTTCCCCTGTGCCACGGCGGCATGCCATGTCGAAATCAGGGTGAATAGTGCGAAGAAAAGACCAGCAAGAATACATCGATTTGTTCGGTTCATCGTCAAGAATTCCAGCGCGGGTAAGGCAGACACACGCCGGTAATCGACGCGCGGCTCATTCTTCCGCGTCGCATTATATTGGCATGAAACCCAGTATGGCAAACCGCCGTTGTTGCTGTGTCTGACAAGAATTTATGGCCAGCCCGATTCCTCTGAGTGTCAACAAACGAAAACGACCCAGCCAAACTGCTTGGGTCGTTATCTTCAAAACGAATTGGGTTCATCCGTCTTAGAGCTATTATCTTTCCGCGATACTTTCGATTTGCAAAAGCAAAAAATAGTATTGATCCGGTTATTCGAGCCAGGGGGCGCTTATAGCTGTCCACAGTCCGCAATGACGATTTTGCCTCTCGTTGTGCCAGACTGGGAACCGAGGCCCTCGACCTTTTTCACGATGTCCAGGCCTTCAACAACCTTGCCGAAAACGACATGCTTTCCGTCCAGCCAAGGCGTTGCCGCGGTGCAGAGAAAAAACTGTGACCCGTTGGTGTTCCGTCCGGCATTGGCCATGCTGAGGATGCCGGGGCCAGTATGCTTCAATTCAAAGTTCTCGTCGGCGAATTTTTCGCCGTAAACGGACTTCCCGCCTGTGCCATTGCCATTGGTGAAGTCACCGCCTTGGCACATGAATTCCGGAATGACCCGGTGAAACGGACTGCCTTTGTAGCCAAACCCTTTCTCGCCGGTGCAAAGCGCGCGAAAGTTCTCCGCAGTCTTTGGCACAACGTCAGTTCGCAGTTCAATGACGATCCTGCCCAGCTTCGTGCCATCAACCGCAATATCCAAGAAACATCGTGGCAGCTTACCCTTCTCCTGGGCGGAAGCAACCGTCACACCAAGCCCGCAAATGATCATTGTCAGCGCAAAACAACTGAAGACGTTTTTCATTAAGCACTTTCCGATTTGGAAGGACATTGTGAAGCAAAAATAACGGCTCAAATTCCGTCGATGCCGTATGATACTGCGGCAGTAACTTTGTGTCAGGCGTGCCGCCTGTCAGGGGCTGCCACTTTGGAAGGACGAGAGACTATCTCTCCCAAACCGCAGGCAGCTTTTTCGAGTCTTCGCCATACGTCTGCGAGACGACGAAGCCGCTAGCTTGTGAAGCATAAAAAATGCGACCGTTGCTAACGACGGCACCGAGGCACTCGCGTGAGTCGATGGCGGGTCCGGTGGAAACGAGTTTGCCGCCGGCGGCGAGGTCGATCATGTCCATGTTCGCCCCGAGCACATACGACCCGGACATCGTGAACCGGCAACAGGCGTAGTTGTGATCCACGCCGCCGACGACTTTACCGGTCAGCCGATCGAACACGTTGCCTCGACCGCGTAGGGCATTGGAGAAGATAAATTGCTCGCCCACGGTTACGACATTCAGTGCTGACGAGATGGGGTCAGACTGCCAGACAAGGGAGCCATCCTTCGCGTCGAGACACCACACATAGCGGTCCTTTGTGGTTTCCACTGCCTGATTATTGCCGCCCATATAGATGCGGCCGTCGCGAGCCGAGAGTGTGCATTTGGCGGTGACGTAGTACTTATTCGTCTGCCAGACAACATCACCGGTTTGCGGATCGAGGCAGGCGGTAAGGCCGTTATTTTCCGCCGGCAAACCGCGACGGGCGCGTTGGCTGGCCGAGTAGCCGAAGAATGTTGAGTAAAACAACTTGCCATCGAGGAGGCATAAGCCGCAGTCGTTGCCGCCACGGCCGTATTCCGAAAAATCCTTCTGCCACACGACTTTGCCGGTATCCAGATCCCACGCCCAGAGGAACGGCCGATTGTCCTTGGGATAATACGGATTGTCGTTGGAGTAGATGAACGCCATGATCTCCCGGCCATCCGCGGCGGGCTCAGGTGTACCTTTGAACGTGAACGGCTTCTCGGTGCCTTGATGCGAATACTTGCCTGAACCCGAGGCATAAATCGCCAGATTGCCATGCACGACGGGGGGAAACTGACGACTCCAACTTGGCGAGCCGCTGAATGGTGTCTCCCACAAGAGCTTGCCCGTGGCCGCGTCGAGGCAACGCATCACCGATTTTTTCAGACCAGCCTGCGGAACGATCAGCTTGCCGTTGTGATATAGGGGCGAAGTGAACGACAAATAGACATCGGGCCAATGCCGCCGCCACAGAAGCCGGCCCGTGTCTTGTTCGACAGCGATAATCTGGCCTTCCGCCGTGTGCGTGTAGAGCCGTCCTCCGCCACAAACGGGCAAATGCTTGATCGTGCCTTCCAGCCGCCGTGCCCAGCGCATCCGCAGTGGCGGCTGAAGTCCTTGGGCGTTCGCATTCGTGCCCGAGAAATCGCCGTAGTTGGTGTACCAATCATATTTCGCATCGGCGAACGGCCCTGTCAGCGGGCTACGGATTTTTGAGATGGGGAGCTCAGCCGTGGGAAGTGAGCCTTCAGCGCCGAGCACGTACAAGTAGCCATCTTCGCAGGGAATGTAGATGCGACCGGCCGCAACAGCGACGGGGGCAGTGATGGGAGCGCCAAAAGTGGTGGCAAACGAGAATTTTTCGCCGCCATTCAGCGGCACCATATAGAGTTTTCCATCAAGTCCGCCATAAATGGCATGATTGCGCGTGAGTACGGGCGGGCAAACGGAGGGCGCATCGCATAGCACTTCGTTTTTTTCGCTACTCAGCGAGTGACGAACCAATCCGAGCCCTTGTTCGGGCTTCACGCGATAAACGTCGTTACCGCGAACAGCAACGGCAGCAAAGCTCAGTAGGCCGGGCAAATGGATCGCTGTTTCCGTGCCTTTGACGAAGTCGGCTTCGACCTTGTCGCCGTTGAGCTTGAGCACTTCGACGCGCCCTGCATTGTCGCGGCGGTGCCACTGCACATAGACATTGCCAGCGGCATCGGCGCTCTGCCCGAATGTTGCTGGATATTCATTGCCAGCAAATTCGGGAATCACTCCCACGGAGCGAAGCTTCGGCGAATCTCCGGCGTCATCTAAAAATATCGTCCGGCCCCCAGCCGGCATCACTACCGTCTTGCCAACTAGGCAAATATCGCGCGAGCAGACAAAGTGGTCCTTCCAAGTCACGCGGTTCTGACGATCTTTGAACCATTCCTCGCCGCTCCAGCGATTGCCGTCAAACTTGACGACTTCCTTCACGAAATCCCAGGTCCAAACGAGTTCGCCGTTTGGCTTGACGGCGAACACCTTGGCCCCCAGCGTGGCGAAATAAACTCGATCAGTTCTCGCCGCTGGCGCGGCAAAAATGGGCTCACCGGCATCGATTTCGCGTATCAATGCGCCACTGTCGCGGTCGAGCACATAGTAGTAACCGGCGGTGGTGCCGATATGCACGTACTTTCCAATCACCGCAGGCGCGGCGATGTTGTTGCAGTTGCCATGTCCACCCTTGGTCGCATACTTCCACAGCGGTTTCAGGCTTACGGCGTCAAACGCAAAGACCACGCCCGATCCGTCGATCGCGATCAGCTTTCCATCAGCAACAACCGGGGACGCATAGATGCCGTCTGTCAAAGGCAGGGCGGCAGCCAATCGAAAAGGAGCTTGGATATCGGCCGCGGGAGCGTTGCCGGAGCGGAGCGCATCCCCTTGCAATTGCGGCCATTCGTCGGCGGCTCGCACTGCGTTCGCAGCCAGCAATATCGTGCTCGCGGCCAGAAATATCGCAACCAGTACGCAGCATTTCATTCGAGCGGCCTCCGCCTGGCGACAAACCTTCACATGTTGGCCCTATGATAGCCGGTCCCCAACGGTAAATGCGACTGGCAAGCCGCATTTGCTGCGGTTACGTTAAATGATCCCGCCACGGATTCTTCCCGCCTCATTTCTCGGAACAACTCATGCTCGGAATGCCACGATTCGCGATCTGGGTGGCGTTAATAACGACTTCGCACACACTCCATGCCGCCGACTGGCCCATGTGGCGGTACGACGCACAGCGGAGCGCCGCGTCGCCAACTGCCTTGCCTTCGCAGTTGCAACTGCACTGGGTGCGGGAGTTGCCAAGACTCTCGCCTTGCTGGCCCGATCAGCCCAAGATGCATTTCGACGCGGGTTATGAGCCCATCGTGGCTGGGCAGCGCTTGTTCGTGGGCTCGTCACACGATAACAGTGTTACGGCCTACGACACGCGGACCGGCGCGGAAGTGTGGACGCACTTTGTCGATGCTCCCGTGCGATTTTCACCGATTGCTTGGCAAGACAAGTTGTACTTTGCCTGTGACGACGGCTATTTGTATTGCTTGAGTACCCAATCAGGTTCGCTCCTGTGGCGTTTTCGCGGCGGGCCGAGTGATCGCAAGATTCTTGGTAACGAACGGCTGATCTCGATGTGGCCAGCCCGCGGCGCCCCGGTCATTGTCGAAGACAAAATCTACTTCGCTGCCGGCATCTGGCCCTTCATGGGCATTTTCCTGCACGCAATCGACGCCCAAACGAGCAAGCTGATTTGGACGAACGATGGCGATGGCTCGATCTACATCAAGCAGCCGCA
>JANNTN010000704.1:0-28137 GCA_031394445.1 Anatilimnocola sp. | reverse complement strand
GTTCGCAACGTCCATAGCGCCTCCAGTTGATGATGCAAATACCGCGGATCGTCCTTTTTCAGATTGTGTACCCATTCCAAAGTGGCTCGGAGGACATCGACACGATTTCGCTCGTGCAGCTCGCGTTTTGCCTGATAGCGGAGACGGTATTCGGGACGTTTCAGCACACCGAGCAGCTCATGAATCGGCGCACCGACAATTTGCGGTGGCTCGGTCAGTGATCGTCCCTTCGCCGTCACGCGCCAGATCCGCCCCGAGTGCCGATCGCGGCGCTCGTCGCGCAGCGAGTATTGGGCGTGCCCCTTCACGGGGTTGTACCAATCGCAGATGTACATGTCGCCGCGCGGGCCAAATTTCAGATCGACGGGAATGAAGCTCAGGTTCGTCGAGAAAATCAGGTCGCTGACGTATTCCTCGTCGTAGCCAAAATCTCCTTCGACCCATTTGTGAATCTCGACGCGATTGGTCGGCTTGTAACGGACCTTGATGAAATGGCCCAATAGCTCCGGCGGGAACGCCGCGGTATCAACGAACTCCTGGCCGCACGTACCCGAATACGCCCTCAGCCCAGTCGGTGCCGGATGCTGCTCCGGATAGGGCGGATCGAGCGCGTGAAACGCCTCGGCAAAAACCGGGTGACTGGCCATGTGATTGCCCCAGTCGTCGAATGTGACGCCCCACGGATTCGTGCTGGGATAAGTGCCAAAGCTCATCAACCGATGCGTCCGAGGCTGAAACCGGAACCAGCCGCTGTTTTGCTGCCGCACCGGCCCATAGGGTGTTTCGACCTGCGAATGATGAAAGATCGACTCGCGAAACAGCAGATCGCCATCGGGTGTCCAGACAAAATCGTGCAGCGCGTGGTGGGAATCCTCGGTGCCGAAGCCGCTGAGCAGGACTTTTTTAACGTCGCATTTGTCGTCGCCGTCGGTGTCCTGCAGAAACGTCAGGTTCGGCATGTCGGAGATATAGACGCCGCCATCGCCCAGTTCAAAAGAGAGCGGTACGTGCAACTCGTCGGCAAAAATCGTCGATTTGTCCGCGCGGCCGTCGCCGTTCGTGTCTTCGAGGATGACGAGCTTGTCGCGCGGTTCGTTGCCGGGATAAACGTGCGGATACGTGTTCGAGCAACTCACCCACAGGCGGCCGCGCGTGTCGAAGCGGATTTGAATCGGGTTGGCGATCTCCGGAAATTGCTCCTCACCGGCAAATAGATTCACCTCGAATCGCGGATCGACCTTGAAAGCCTTTAGTTCCTCGGCAGCCGGAAGCCACTCGTTCGCGCCCCGGCTCTGGTCCGTCTTGGGCAGCGGCGGGACGTTCGAATCGTCCGGCTGGGGCGGAACCGATTTACCTTGGGCCAGATTCCAGACAAGCTGATCGCGATTGCCCACCAGCCGATCAAAATTGCGCATCGCGGGGAGGAAGTCGAGATAGCCGTAGGCCTCGTTTCGCCCGCCGGTGTAATAAAACGTGTTCAACGGCCGATAGCGACGGAAGAATTGCCGGTCTTTATCAATCACCGCCTTCCGCAGCGCTTCGTTAATCTCCGGCGGATCGGCGTTGAAGAGGCCCCGATACAGCGCGGTGGCGAAAATCGCATAGCCTTCCTCTGTCAAATGAGCCCCGTTCTCGGTCAATTGCGAACCAGGGCTGCGGAGCGCTTCGTGCATCGGTGCAAATACATCGACGAACCCAACCGTCTGCTCGCGGGCCACGTCGCGCATCACCGTCGAGTATTTTTCGATTCGCGCGTTGTTCAGGTCCGCGGCGGCGACACCCGCGATGTTCTCATTCGCGATGGGGGAGATCAGCACGATGCGCGGGGCGGAGCGGCCGTTGTACGATTTGGTTTTCAACTCCGCGAGAAACTTCGTTAGCTTGCCGCGAAACGCCGCCAGCCCCGCCTCGCCGGCAAACGATTCATTAAAGCCGTAAGCCGCCAAAATCACGTCGATCTTCTCGTGTGTCAGGTGCTGCTCGACGTCGGCAAAGTTGGCCGGCCTTGGAGCCAGATCGATTTCGTCCGCCGCCCACGAGAGATTGCGGACGACGAGTTGATGCTTGGGAAATCGCTGATGGAGGAGCGTTTCGACGTGACCGAAGAGCTGCGATCTTTCGAATAGTGTATTGCCGATGAAGGCGATGTGATCCCCCGGCTTGAGTTCGAGTGGCAGCGAAGTGGCGATCGCCGTAATGGCCGTGGCCCGAGGAGCCGTTTGCTCATAGATACCGTACTGGGCAAATTCCGGGTCGCGCTGCTCTGCTTGCTTGCCCGTGGGGCTGTTGCGAGCATCTCGCGGATTCTCCTCGATCTGTTTGGCCTTCGCCTTGTTGCCCTTCCCCTTTGCTTTCCCCTCTGGCTGGGCGTGTGAAAGCCCGCTCCAGCAACAAAGCACTACCAGCCCCAAAAAAATCACCAAGCTCCAGCGCGCATTCGTGATAGGCATAGCGACTCTCTCTACAAACGGTCACAACTCTGCCGACTAGCTCCGCGACTCCGCGTGAGCCTTAGCCCCGATCATCGCCAGCAGTTTGTTGGCCGCCGCTTCCGCGAAGGCCGCGTCGTTGATGTGGCAATCCAGCTCAGCCAATTCCACATCTTCCGGCCGGCCTGAACGAATCGCATTGTAAAGCGCCACGCGGGCCACCGGGTCGTCGAAGGGTTGTCCCGCGCGGTCGATCGCCGATACACCGAGCAGCGGCAGACAAATCGCGGTCGCACCTCTCGCGCCTGCCAGTTTCCGGCAGATTTCTTCCCCCAGCTTCTGGTTCTCCTCCGGCGTTGTTCGCATCAACGTGACGCTGGCGTTGTGTACATAAAACTTGCGGCCGGCGAATTTCTCGGGAACGGTTTCGCGTGGCCCAAAATTGACCATGTCGAGCGCGCCAACGCTGACCACCTGCGGAATTCCCGTCTCAGCGGCGGCCGTCAATCGCGTTGGTCCCGCCGAGAGAATTCCGCCCACCAGTTCATCCGCCAGCTCGGTGGTCGTGATGTCGAGCACGCCCGCGAACATTCCTTCGCGAATCAGCGACTCCATCGCCTGGCCGCCGTTGCCGGTGGCATGAAACACGACCACCTCGTAGCCGGCTGCTTCCAGAATTTTGCGGGCGTGTTGTACGCAGGGGGTCGTCACGCCAAACATCGTGGCGGCGATGAGAGGATGGTCGGAATGCAGATTTGGGATTTCAGATTTGGGATTTGATGAAGCCGCGAACTTTACCATTCCCGCCATTGCTGCTGCGGCTTCTGATAAGACGAGGCGACTGATGCGGTTGATGCCGGCGATATCCACGACCGAATTCAGCATCAGAATGTCCTTGTCCCCCACCCAAGGACGCACCTGACCCGATGCCAGCGTGCTCACCATTAGCTTGGGCACACCGATGGGGAGCGCGCGCATCGCCGCAGTGCCAATGGTCGTGCCGGCGGAGCCACCGATAGCGAGAACACCCTGTACATTGCCGGCGGCGAACGCATCCCGCACGCGGATCGCCGCTTCAGCAGCCGCGGCGCTGACAGCCTGCCCTCGATCGCCCCCTCGCCCGCCACAACTCACATCGACTAGTTCAACTTCAACGCCCAGCTCAAACAGCCGATCGCGAACGAACGCGGCTTCCGGGCCTTTGGTATCAAACGTGGCGAGCAGATAGACGGGCATAACGTGGGGCAGGCATTTTGCCTGCCATGAAACGTCTTGGGACGGCAGGCTGGAAGCCTACCCCACTTTAATACTTCACGATTTCCTTCCTATCCTTCTGCGGATGGATAACGTCGAGTACTTCCTGAGCTTTTTGTGACATGAAGCGCAGATCGCTGCCGACGGCGATGAACCGCATGCCTTGTTCGGCGCGCTTGAGGGCGTCTTGCGGATCGAAGGCATGAATGCCGGTGGGGCAATTGACCTTCTTGCCCGCGGTGATGACGCGTTGCACCGCCGCTTCGTGCTGCTCGGCAGTGGGAAATGTGCCGTCGGGCGTGCGCATCTGAAAACGCAGGTCGTTCGGCCCGATGAAAATCGCGTCAACGCCAGGCAGGCTATAAATCGCTTCGGCGTTTTCCACGCCGCGTGGACTTTCGGTTTGTAGCACGACAAGAATGTTGTCGTTGGCCTGATTGTAGTAGTCCGCGGCCGTCGCGCCAAAATTCATGGAGTGCATGCCACCGCCGACGCTGCGATTGCCTGTCGGCGGATAATAGGCCGCGGCGATGGCAACCTTGGCCTGCTCGACCGTATCGACCATGGGCACAACAATGCCATGCGCGCCCGCGTCGAGCACGCGTTTGATGTAGTGGTGCGACCCTTCCGGAACGCGCGCCAGCGGCACGCAGCCGGCATCGGCGATTGCCCCAAAAATGCTCGTCGCCTGCGACCAATCGATGGCCGAATGCTCGATGTCGAGCGTCAGCCAGTCAAAGCCCATGCGGGCCAGTAGGCGCGTGGCGTACAAATCGCCGAAGGCCAGCCACGTTCCAAAACTAACCTCACCACGACGGAGCTTTTGCTTAACAGGATTGATGCGCATGAGCGAATGGAAGCTTGTGAAATGAACGCGAATCCGTCATGGCGATCCAAAGGGAGCGGCACCGGATTAAGGCCCCAAAGATACACGATCCGACGCTGGAAAGTGAGCCAGAGCAAGGTTGCTGACGCGGTCTTACAGCGTGGGGCCAATTTGCCAGGGAACGAATTCCTCGTCGCCGTAGCCGTGCAACTCGCTCTTCGTCTTTTCACCGCTGGCGACGGAGAGGATTTTCTCAAAGATTTCGCGGCCGACGCTTTCGACCGAGCGGCCAGCGAGAATTTCCCCGGCGTTGATGTCCATGTCGTCGGTCATCCGCTCGAACATCGGCGTATTGCTGGCAATCTTGATCGTGGGGCACGGCTTAAGCCCGTAGCAACTGCCGCGGCCTGTCGTAAAGACCATGACATTCGCGCCGCCGGCGACCAGGCCGGTCACGCTGGGTGGATCGAAGCCGGGCGTGTCCATAAACACAAAGCCCTTCTTGGTCATGGGCTCGGCATATTCATACACCTCGGTCATCGCCGTGGAGCCCGCTTTCGCAATCGCGCCGAGCGATTTTTCGGCGATCGTCGTCAGGCCGCCTTCCTTGTTGCCGATCGAAGGGTTGTTGTCGATCTCGACACCATACAGCCCAGTGTGCCAGAGCCACCATTTGATTCGGTTCAGCAACTTATCCGCCACGGCGACCTCGACCGCGCGGCGGGTGAGCAGATGTTCGGCACCGTAAACTTCCGTCGTTTCAGCCAGCGCGGAAGTGCCACCACAAGCGACGATCAGGTCAGAAGCAGCGCCGAGAGCCGGGTTGCACGTCACGCCGCTATTGCCGTCCGACCCGCCACAATTCGTGCCCAGCAAGATTTCACTAGCGGGCAGAGGTTCACGTTTTACATCGTTGACCTTCGGCATCAATTCGGCCAACAGGCGCACGCCTTCTTCAATCGTCTTGGTCGTGCCACCTTGGTCTTGCATTGACAGCACCGGCGGACCAGCCGGCCGCGGACTGCCGTTCTCGCCAATCTGTAGCAAATTCTGCGACTGCAATAGGTAACCGCTCGTAGCCTGCTCGCAACCGAGTCCCACGAGCAAGTACCCGCCGATATTCGGATGGCGAGCCATGCCCGCTAACGTGCGATTGAGAATCTGATGCTGCATCCCTTGATACTGAATCCCGCAGCCGCCGCCATGTTTCACGGCAATCACACCATCAATGTTCGGAAAATCGCGGAGCGCGGCTTGATCGAACCGCTGAGCGATATAGCGGCTAACAGTTGCCGAGCAGTTGACGGTGGAAATAACCGCGATGTAGTTCCGCGTGCCTGCCTTACCACCGGCACGTCGGTAACCCAGAAACGTACGGTTGGTTATTGGCGTCGGCGGCGCGGGCACCGCCGTCGCGCTGGCATAATCGCGAACGAAATCGCCGTTCGTAAGGTTGTGCGAATGAACCCACTGGCCGGGCTCGATCGGCTGCGTGGCCTGGCCGATGATCTGACCGTATTTGCGGACATAATCCCCCTGCCGAACCGACCGAACGGCAATTTTGTGCCCCAGACGCACCGGCTCGGCCAGCGTGATGGCCTCACCGGCAATATCGAGCTGGTGACCACGCGGCAGGTTCCTTGCAGCGACGCAGATGTTGTCGTCAGCGTGCAGATAAACAGCGTCGGTAGGCTTGTTCGCGGTAGCGGCAGACATAACGGATGCTCATGACCAGAAGTCCGGAAGGATAGAGCCTAGCATACCACGCCTCGCCCCAATTTTATGCCGAGATGCCACGCTCTAACGCCACGGCAAAGGCCTGCCGCCCACCCTGCCGCCGGGTGAGGCCAGCTTGACACTTTTTGGGGCCACCGATATTCTTTCTTGAAGTTGCGAAAGTCGGCGCAAGTCGTTTCCGCACAACAATTTTTCGAGCTAAACCAGCGCGAGCTGCTCGGAAGGGTAGATCGCGTTTTTTATTGGATAGAGGGTAAAGCGGCGGCACGTTTTGCGTGCCGACGACGATGGCTGACATCGAAATTCGTGGCCTGTCCCAGGTTTTTCGCGGTGGCACGCGAGCCGTGGATGGCGTCGATCTCGATGTGGCCGATGGTGAGTTGCTGGGTTTGGTCGGACCAAGCGGCAGCGGCAAGACAACACTCTTGCGGCTGATTGCGGGGCTCGACCGGCCGGCGGCAGGGACGATCCGCCTTAGCGGAAAAGACCTGGCCGGCGTGCCACCGCACGAGCGAAACGTCGCCCTGGTTTTTCAGAACCTGGCGTTGTATTCGCACCTGACGGTGCAGCAAAATTTAGAGTTTGGAAGGAAAGGTACAGAGCGGACCGCGGCAGTTGCGGAGTTGCTCGGGATTGGCCAATTGCTCGCTCGCTATCCGGCGGAGCTGTCGGGGGGTGAGCAGCAGCGGGTGGCCTTGGGCCGGGCGATTGTGCGGCAGCCAGCGGTTTTGCTGCTGGACGAGCCGTTGTCGAGCCTCGATGCACCCGTGCGTCGCGGCTTGCGACGGGAGCTGAAGCGGTTGCAAAGGCAGCTCGGAGTGCCGACGATTTATGTAACTCACGACCCCGTGGAGGCATTGATCCTTGGTGACCGGATTGCCGTGATGGTCCGGGGCCGACTGGTGCAAATCGGGCGGCCGAAAGAAGTATGTCAGCGGCCGGCGAACCCATTTGTCGCCGAACTGTTTGACATGCAGGACATTCGCGAGATCGAACAACTGACCGCCGAATCGAATCATCCGAAGTTGCAACAATAGACGTAGCTGGTGCTGATTGCACCCGACAAATCGAGGGCCTGACTATGAATCCTGCTGACATGCTTCGAATCGTGGATTCGCTTCACCGCGAGAAGGCCATCGAAAAGGAGATCGTCTTTCAGGCCATTGAGTCGGCGCTCATTACCGCCGCCAAGAAATACTATGGCGAGTTGGAAGACGTAGTAGTCACGATCAACCGCGAAACGGGTGAAATCGCCGGCACCCACAACGGCGAACTGATGGACGAGGCGGAAATCAGCGGGCGCATCGGCGCGCAGACCGCCAAGCAAGTCATCATTCAGAAGATTCGCGAGGCCGAGCGGGATTCGCTCCTCGGCAAGTTCGGTGCGGAAATTGGCACGATGATCACGGGCGTGGTCACGCGGAACGAAGGCCCGGCGACAATCGTGGCGTTCGACGGCATCGAAGCCATTTTGCCCCGTAGCGAGCAGATTCCCGGCGAAAGCCACCACCCGAACGAGCGCGTCCGCGCGGTCATTTTTGAAGTGAAGCCACAGGGCAGCCGGGTGAAGGTGGTGCTTAGCCGCACGCGCCCGCAACTCGTGCAGCGCCTGTTCGAGCAGGAAATTCCCGAAATCGCCGACGGTGTCATTTCGATTCAGGCCATTTCGCGCGAGCCAGGCCATCGCAGCAAGGTGGCCGTGAGCAGCAGCGACCAGCGGGTCGATTGCGTCGGCGCATGCGTCGGCGTACGGGGCAATCGCATCAAGAACATCGTCGATGAACTGGCCGGCGAACGGATCGACATCGTCCGTTACAACGAAGACGCCGAGACGCTAATTCGCGCGGCTCTCCAGCCGGCAGAAGTCGATCAGGTGCTGCTCTGCGACATGATCGGCCGGGCCATCGTGCTCGTTCGCGAGGATCAACTGTCGCTGGCGATCGGCCGCAAAGGGCAAAATGTCCGCCTGGCCAGCAAGCTCTGCGGCTGGGACATCGAAATCATGACCAACGACGAACTCGAACAGCAAATCGAGCGGGCCGTCGCCGGGTTCATGCAGATCGAAGGCATGAACGAAGAGTTGGCCCAGCGCTTGGTCGAGCAAGGCTATCTGTCGTACGACGATCTGTCAGTGATCGAGCCAGATGCCCTGATGGAAATGGGTTCGATGACCGAGGAGCAGGTCAACGCCATCGTCGAGCAGGCGGAAGTGCTGGCCGAGCAGGCGGAAAAGGCGGCGGACGCAGAGAAGCGCCGCAAGCGGGCCGAAGATGCCGCGACCATTGCCGCGGGAGGAACGCCGGGCGACAAGAAAGCGGCTCCTGCCGAATCCGCACCTGCTCCAGCAGCAGCGCCCGTCACCGCGACGACGACTGAACCAGTCACTGAAGCAGAGCCAGCGCCCGCCGCGCCCGCCGGCGAAACGGCGGGATGATGCCGAGTGTTATGTCGTTCTAGCGAGCTCGCAAGCGACCGCCAGAGGCGATCGGCATCGTCTTGGGTGTAAGTTTGAGCGAATTGTCGAAGATATAGTCGGCGACGGCATCCCCTTGTTTGATGCCTTCATCGCGGTCGAAGGACCAGTGAATCCCGAGATAGATTCGGCTCTGGGCGTTTTCAATTTTCGCCTCGGTGAAGCTGTCAAAGCTGCGGCGAATCAGGGGGCGAACGCTCCCGTCGGCGTCCTTGGTTTTGCCGTTGTATTCATCCGAGACGAATGCGAACTTGATATCGTCGCGACCATAAAACCTCGTCAATATCTGAAACGCGGCTGCTCCGAACGTAGCATGTCCGGACGTATAAGCCGGGAACGGCGGAGTGAAGTTCGTATCGCCGGGGCGGGGATTGCTGGCCGGCGCACCCAGCGGCTGCCAATTGGAATCACCATCGGTCGCCGGGTTGCCATCTTCGTCGCCATATTGCAGGCCCATCACCGGACGCCAAATTGCGTCGTCATACTTCGTGTTCCACGAAGCGATTCCCGCATCGGCCATCGCAATATTGACAAGGGCAAAGAGGCGGGCATTTTGCGGCTCCGTATTGTGCCGCTGCTTAGCAATGGTTTGAGCAATTTGGTTATACAGGCGCGGTGGCGTGCCCAGGCCGGGACGTCCGTCGTAACCCCAGTAAATGCCGATCACGGTCTGCTCATGCGTTCGCAGCGTGGGCGAAGTCGTTCCATTGCCACCGTAAGCGAGGACCTCGTTGAACGCCGCCGTGTATTCCGGGCTGGCTAAAAACGCAGCCCGGCCAGCCACTGTTGCATCGTCCAGTTCGCGTGCCTCGAAATGGTTCACATCCCCCATCGCAAAGGGCGTTACATGCGACGCCCCCGAACCATAGTAACCCTGGTTGGGATGCAGCGGGTCGGCAGCGTGAAAGCCGGGTTCACCGCTCGGCACGTAACCGGGCTGCATGACTTCGGCCGTTCCGTCATTGGCCCGCGCCGCCAAAATCTGCGTGGCAACAAAGCTGCCCACGGCTCGCCCCCTGTTTTCTTTTACACCGTTAGGAATCGCTTTCAGCGTGGACTTGAGCGATTTGTCGAACAGCGGCTGCTGGGAGGGAAACAGCGCAACCAACGTGTCACGCGCGGCCTGGGCTACAGCCGCATCGACGTTCGCCCCTTTTTGCACGGGAGCTGTCGTCAAATAAGCAGTACCAGTTGGCTTGATCGAATTATAGGCGTCGTACATCGCCACGCTGACGATGGCGAACGCGCGACCGGTCAACACGGGGCCTCCCTGCTCCGGATGATCGAGAGCGTGGTCGTTTGCATTGGCCTGCAGCATGACGGCATTCCAATCCAAAATGACATCCTTCGCCATCAATTCGCGCCGCTCGAGAGTTTCCAGGCGTGGCCGGCAGCGGGCACTATCGGCGGTGGAATTACTGCGCTTTCGAGTGAGCCTATCTGCTCCGCGTGATGATGAATCCGCAAACGCAAACCGCGAACGCAACCAACGAAATAACTCGACCATGGCAATGCTCCGAGACGCACCCAGCCCAAACAGCAAAAAATCGCCAGTTCCTACTTTATTTAACCGCCCGAGAAAAAGCGACTGCTTGGCAAAACGAGTGTAACAGCCCTGCTCAGAAAGTTTCGATCCCTCCACCCCGAGTCCCCCACTCCCGCTATTGCCAACCTACGATTAGCCTGCCGAAATGGAACTATTGCTGGCGACGCCCGATCTTCGCGACCCTCTTTTGCCGCTCTGGGCCATGGAAACTTTCGCTTCGGTGTTCCTGTGGGCCTGGCTATTCTGCGTGGGTGCCACGGTCGGCAGTTTCTTGAACGTCGTCGTCTATCGGCTGCCGCTGGGCAAGAACCTGGCCTTTCCGGGTTCGTTTTGCCCGCGGTGCGGCCATCCCATTCGCTCTTCAGACAACATTCCGATTCTGAGTTGGCTCTTGTTACGAGGACAGTGCCGCGATTGCCAGGGCAAGATTTCGTCGCGATATTTTTTTGTAGAGCTAACGGTGGCGACGGTCTTTTTGCTCGTGCTCGCGGCCGATATTTACTTGCCGCCCGGTTCGCTGGGTTTTGCGACTCGCCATCTACTCACGCCGCACGACGGTCCGGCGTTTTGGTGCATGTATTTCATCCACGTCACGTTGGTGACGACGTTCCTCGGTTTCATTCTCATCGTGGCGGATGGCAATGCGATTGGTTCGCGTCTCTTTCTACCTGTTGCTTTAGTTGGGTTTGTATTACCGCTGCTCTGGCCACAAATTCGCAGCGTCCCAGCGGCCATCTATCCCGATGTGAATAGCTGGTGGGCCGGATTGATCGATGGCTTGGCTGGCCTGACTGCGGGCCTCGTTTTTTGGCAAGCCAGCCATGCCTTTCGTTCCCGCGGGCGCAGCCAATGGTTGAGTCTCGTGCAGATTGGCTGGGCGCTGACACTCGGTCTCGTGCTCGGCTGGCAACGCAGCATCTACGCGCTACCCGTCACGGCGGGGCTGTTAGTGTTGGCCATCCGCGCATTGCGTTCTCTGTATGCGTTAAACCGCGAACCGCAATCACCTTCCATGCCGGCACAAGAAACATCCCCCGTGCCGCCTACCCAAGAGTTCGACTCTCCATGACGCCCCAACCGAACACGACCCAAGCCCTGTTTCCCAACTTTTTGCTGGCCGAAGACGATCAGGCGTTTCTCAAGCGGCCGGAGTTGCGGCCGGTGCGCTTGCAATTGGAACTGCTGAAACCGGAGATTGTGCTGGCCGAGCAAGGCGTGGGTTCGACGCTCGTCGTGTTTGGCGGCACGCAAATTGTCGAGCGTCCAGAGGCCGAGCGGCGGCTCGCGGAGGCCAAAGCCAACCTCGCGGCTGATCCCACCAGCAGCGTGCAGCAGCGTGCGGTGTCACGGGCCGAACGGGTTCTGGTCAAGTCCCATTTTTACGACGAAGCCCGCGAGTTCTCGAAGCTGGTGTCGTGTTCCTGCCAAGTCCACGGTCATTGCGATTTCGCCATCGTCACCGGCGGCGGCCCCGGCATCATGGAAGCGGCCAACCGCGGCGCGCACGACGTCGGGGCAAAATCGATCGGCCTGAACATCACCTTGCCCGAAGAGCAACTGCCCAATTCGTACATCACGCCCGACTTGTGCTTTCAGTTCCGCTACTTCGCGATTCGCAAGATGCACTTTCTGCTGCGGGCTAAGGGGCTCGTCGTCTTTCCCGGCGGCTTTGGCACGCTCGACGAATTGTTCGAAGTGCTCACGCTGCGGCAGGTGAATCGCATGCAGCCGATCCCGGTGATTTTGTACAGCCGCGAGTTCTGGGATAACGTCCTCAACTTGCAATACCTGGCCGACGAAGGCACGATTCGCGACGAGCACCTCTCGCTCATTCAGTATGCCGAAACGCCGCAAGAAGCGTGGAAAATCATCCGCGAGTTTTATCGGCTGGAAGAGTCGCCAGCGTGTGATTGACATCGCGCAGGAGATTGTCGCAGTGTAAAATGGAACGATAGTCCAAGGAGGTTAGATGAGCATCACCATCGAATTGTCACCTGAAGTGGAAGAACAGTTGCGACGGCAAATCGCTGCTAGGGGTCGCGGCTTTGAAGAATATATACGCGAAGCCATAGAGAATAAATTGCGAGACGTTCCTCTTTCATCGACCGTGAACCTAAACATAATTTCCGGTGTCTGGTCGTGCGTCGAAGCGGTCAACAACGGCAACAAACTACCGGCGGAGAAAGCTTCGCAATTGCGGCTGACGCTCACCGACAAGCAATTCAAGACGCAACTGGGCGAGCAAGTATTGTTTGACAGCACGTATACACTCAACACCGCGAAAACCCCGGTCGAAATCGAAATGGTCGGCACGGAAGGCGATTTGAAGGGAAAACCCGCCCTCGGCATCATCAAGCTCGAAGACGGCACGCTGACCTTATGCTACGTCATGCCCGGCGGCGAGCGACCAAAAACCTTTGAAAGCCACCCCGGCTCCCTCGCCACCCTAACCGTGTGGAAAAAAATGTAGGGTGTAGATGTAGGGTGCATAAGCGCCGCGCAATGCACCTTCCAGAAAGGCAAAAACATGAAATACGACCAACTCATCACCGACTACGCCGCCGGCCCTCAATTACTCCGCGACGCCGTCAAAGGCCTGAGCCGCGACCAACTCCTCGCCCGCCCAATCGCCGGCAAGTGGTCCACGCTGGAAGTAGTCGCTCACATCGCCGACTTCGAGATTGTCGGCGCGGATCGTATCAAACGAACAATCGCCGAAAACAAGCCCATACTCCCCGATGGCGACGAAAATCTATTCGCAAGCGGCCTCGCCTATCACAGCCGCGAGCTCGACGAGGAGCTACAAGTCATTGGCTCCATCCGCGCTCAAGTCACCCGCATCCTGCGCACGCTAGAGGAAGACGACTTCGCACGCATCGGCATCCACTCCGCCGCCGGCCCCATGACGCTGGCACAGTATGTCGAGCGCGGAGCCAACCACATCAAGCATCACACCAAGTTCATCGAAGAAAAGCGCAAAGCACTGGGGATCTAGTGTAGGGTGGGACAAGGACGCGGAGCGTCCGCCGGCCCACCATCTGCTGTGCTACAAAGGTGGGCCTGCGCTCGCAAGCTCGCTGGTCCCACCCTACAGTTCTATTTCACCACCCGCACCCGGTGATTCAGCGTATCACCGATATACACCGCATTATCCGGCCCCACGCAAACCCCATGCGGCCGGTCCATCGTCGCCTGCGTCGCCAGGCCGCCATCACCAGTGCCCCCTTTGTGCTTCGGCCCCATCCCGGCGATTGTCGTGATGATCCCAGTCTTCGCGTCGATCTTCCGAATCGCATGATTTTCGGTATCAGCGATATAGATTGACCCGTCCGGCCCCAGCGCAATCCCCTTCGGCCCATCGAACGTGGCCTCCTTCGCCGGTCCACCATCCCCGGTGAACCCCTTCTTCCCCGTCCCGGCGATGTGATTCAGCATCCCCGTCTTCAAACTCATCTTCCAAACCGAGTGCCCTTCACGCAAAGCAATCCACAGCGTGTCCCCCACGATAAATAACGCCCGCGGCCCGATCATCGGCTTACCCGCCGCCGTCTGCCCATCCACCGGCTGCTGCTTCTCGCCATTACCCGCAATCGTCGTAATGATCCCCGTCTTTGCATCCACCTTCCGAATCCGATGGTTGGCAATATCGGCAATATAGACGTTGTTCTCGCTGTCGAGCGCGATGCTATGCGGTGAACTGAACTGCGCTTTCGTCGCCGGCCCGCCATCGCCGCTAAAGCCCTTTTGCCCAGTACCCGCGATCGTGCTGATGACACCTGTTTTGGCATCGACCTTGCGAACAAGCTGATTTTGCATCTCGACAAACAAAATATTTCCCGCTGAATCAAACCGCACCTCATACGGCTCATTAAGCTGCGCCTTCGTCGCGCTTTCACCATCGCCCGAATACCCCTTGGTGCCACTTCCCGCCACCAAAGTCAGTTCCCCTTTGCCGTGCATCTTCCACAACCGATGATTCCGCACCTCGCAAATGGTAAGCGAACCATCCGACGCCAATTCGACACCAAACGGGTCACCGATGTTCGTGCTTGTAGGCGACGCTTGCCCGCCGTTGTCCTCCGGCTTTCCCGTCCCCGCGATCGTCTGAATCGTTTGAGCGGACGCAACAACTGGCAACAGAAACAGCAGAGCGATGGTCAGAAATCGCATGGGTTTAGCAGCGGGTTGGCTTGTCGCGCTTCTGGATTTAACACAGAGACGCGGAGGCACAGAGACACAGAGAGAAATCAAAATAACAGCCAGAAGACTACCATCTCGGACTTCTCTCTGCGACTCCGTGCCTCTGTGCCTCTGTGTTAAAGAGAGGGCCGCTTGAGCCGCCAGCCAGGATTATT
Organism: Anatilimnocola sp.; assembly: GCA_031394445.1. Classification (GTDB taxonomy): domain Bacteria; phylum Planctomycetota; class Planctomycetia; order Pirellulales; family Pirellulaceae; genus CAYLLN01. The sequence continues at coordinate 13,517 of JANNTN010000704.1, read as the reverse complement.
TCTGCGATCAGAAACCCAGCCAGCTAATCAATAATGACCGGATCATAGCCAGTGCCATCAATGATGATTTGGCTGTCGTGGCCGCCAGAAGAGATCGGCAGGTTCTTATTGCCAGTACCAACCGGGCGACGATCGAGAGCGCCCTTAATTCCCAGTTGCCGCGGGTCGCGAGCGATCTTGTCGCTAAAGATCCGCACGTCGTCCAGAATCGGTTTGATCCGCGCCGTAATATCTTCCGCGTTGCTCAGAGTCCGCTCCAGCTTGTTATACATCGCCGGGTCATTCATCAACCGCCCCAGCGACCCTTCCCGGCTGTTGAGGTTGTCCGAAAAAATCACTAGTTGCTCGAGCAACTGATTGATATTCCCCAGGCTGCCATCCAGATTATCCACAAGCTGCGGCCCACGCTCCCCCAGCGGCTTCGTGAACGCAGCCAGGTTATCGAGGTTGAGCGACGCCCGATCGCTGGCGATTTTCATGCTATCGAACGCCGAATTGGCCTTGGCCAGCGTTTGGCTCGCATCGCGAACCAGCATCGGAAATTGCTTCAGCGCGTCGATGGTTTGCTGACGCGTGTCCGGGTCGCCGACGAAGCTATTGATGTTTGTCATGGCGATCGTGAATTGATCGAGCGCCCGTTCGGCCTTTTGCGCCAGCCGCGGAATCTGGTCCTGATTATTTGCCACCGTGTTGTTCAGTTGCCGAGCCGCAATGGCGACCTCCGAGCCCGCATCTCGCACCGCCCCCATCGCTGCTTGGAGTTGCGGCTCAATATTCGAAAACGCCGTCAGTGGATCCGACATCACCTTGCCGTTAATGATTTCCGTGCCCGCGTCGATCGGTTTGGCTCCTTGGGGAATCTGATTGGGCGGCACGAATTCCAGCACGGAATCGCCCAATACCGACGCGCTGGTGATGTAGCACGCGTCACTATCCAGAATCGTCCGCCCGCGGTCGATTTCCGCCACGACGCGAACACCCGTCGGCTGCAATAGCTCCAGCGACATCACGCGGCCGATCTGCACGCCGCTCATCCGCACCGGCGAGCCTTGCGTAATGCCGGGAGCCCGCGGAAAGCGCACGAAGATCGTGTACGTCCCGCCCCCGGGCAGGGGCAGGTCGCCAAACCGCGCCACCAAGAACGCAGTGATCAGCGCTGCGGCCAAAACCACAACACCGACTCGAAGGCGGAGTACACGATCGTCCATTTCATGCGTCCTAGGTCCAATGTCCAAAGCCCCAAGTCATTCGATTCGACTTTGGACTTCGGACTTTGGACCTTGGACCTGTCTCCTTATAAATTTAACGCGGCATTGCGTGCTTCTCTTAACTCATTCATCCGCTCCCCCGCTTCGCCGTGAACAAACTGCGAAACGCGGCGATCGGTCGTCTTGTCAAGGTCGCTGGGTGGGCCGTCATAAATCACTTGCGGCTCATCGGGGCCAAGCCGGCTGAGCGGATAAAACATGACGACGCGATCGGCCACCTTGCGAGCGGTCCGCATGTCGTGCGTAACCAAAATGCTGGTGACCAAGTGTTTGCGTCGCGTGCTCATGATGAGTTCATTGATCACGTCGCTCATGATCGGGTCGAGGCCGGTCGTCGGCTCGTCATACAGCAGCAATTCGGGGTTCATCGCCAGTGCCCGTGCCAGGCCAGCGCGTTTTCTCATACCACCCGAGAGTTCCGCCGGCTTCTTCACGACCACACTCGACGGCAAGCCCACTTCCGAGAGGCGGGCGAGCACGATCTCTTGCACTTGCTGTTCACTAAGTTTTTGATGCTGCCTTAGCGGAAACGCCACGTTCTGGCCAATCGTCATGCTGTCGAACAAGGCCGAGTTTTGGAACAAGAAGCCAAAGCGGATCCGCTGCTGCACCAGTTCGCGGTCGGAAAGCGTCGCCAGGTTCTGGCCATCAAACAGCACCTCGCCGCTGGTGGGAGGAATTAGGTTGATGAGCGATTTGAGCAGCACCGTCTTGCCGCAGCCGCTTTCGCCAATGACGGCCAGCGTTTGCCCTCGGGGAACCCGCAACGAAATATCGCGCAGCACATGCTGCTTATCGAACACCACATTCAGCTTGCGCACATCCAGCAGCGGTGGATCATTCAGGTCCGGACGGTCGTCCTTCGCCACGGTTATCCCCGGTGCCGCGCTCCACGTAATTTCCCGCTTACGATTCATGGTTGCCGCTACTTACTCCCTACTGGCTACTGCCTACTCCCTGTTTCTTCAAAACAACTTCGACCCCGTCGGAAACAAATGGTAATACGCCGTGTACATCAATTTGCCCAGGAACAAGTCGATGGCGAGAATCAGCACGAACGACCACACAAACGCGCTCGTCGCCGCCCGCCCAACTCCCTCCGCTCCCGGCGTGCAGTGAAATCCCCGATAGCAACTGACCAGCGCAATCGCTGCGCCGAAAAACACGCTTTTGAAAATGCCGCTGAACAGATCGAAAAGCTGCACGAACGCTTCGGAATTCTTCCAGTAATGATGCTCGTCGATGTGCAGGATGTGAATGCTGTATAAATAGCCGCCGACGACCCCCATGAAATCGGCCATGATCGTGAGGGCCGGAATCATGAAGATGCTGGCCAGCACGCGCGGCACAACGAGATAATGAATCGGATTCGTCCCCATGCTTTCCAACGCGTCGATTTGCTCGGTTACCCGCATCGTGCCCAGCTCCGCCGCCATCGCACAGCCGACGCGCCCGGCCAGCATCGTCGCGGCCAACACCGGCCCCAGCTCGCGCACCAGCGTCATATTGATTACGGCACCGAGGCGTGTTTCGAGCCCCAGGTCGCGGAAGGTAAAATAACTTTGCACCGCCAATACCATGCCAATAAACGTGCCGGTCAGGGCGATGACGGGCAGGCTCAGCACGCCCACTTGATAAAAATTCGGAATGATCGTTTCGTACCGCGGCAACCGGCCAAACATCCAGTAGCAAACGCGGCCGCAAAACAGCGTCATGTCGCCAACCGACGCGACGCTGTCGATCACCGCAGCGCCCCAATCGGCGACGGAATCGGTAACCGCACCGAGCAACGTCGGTTGCGGTTGCGGTTGCGGGCGAGTGATGGAAGCGTCGGAAGACATGAAAACTACTTTGCTGGCGACCGAATGCTGGCGATGCGCAAGCGCATAGACTCGCGCGCAAGCGCACCCACCGCCGGTGCTATATTCGACTGTTAAACTTTGACGGTTGAGCAAACTTTGACGAGCTTGGCTAAATGGCTGCCGAAACAACACAATTCGCCGATTCGCTCCGCCAGCTAGACCCTGCTAGCCCTCTCTATGCCACGCAGATTATCGACTCACTCTTGGCGGCGGCCCAAGCAGCCGGTGCCAGCGACTTGCACTTGCAGCCCACGCCCGCCGGCCTCGACGTCCGCTGGCGACTCGACGGCGTCCTCCAAAAAGTCGCCCAAATTTCTCGCGGCGGCGCGTCCGATGTCGTCTCGCGGCTGAAAGTCCTCGCCGAGCTTCCCACCTACCGCACCGATACGCCACAAGAGGGCAGGATCAGAATCCAAGAGTCAACGAGCAAGGGGCAAGCACAAACGGCTGTCGAAATGCGCGTCAGCACTTTTCCTACCCTCTTCGGCGAACGCGCCGTCGTGCGACTCTTCGCGAGCGAAGACCGTTTTTCATTCGTGAGTGAATTGAAGCTGCCACAGGAAATCGAAACTGCCCTCCAGCGTGCGCTCGTCGAAACCAACGGCGCGGTCCTCCTCACCGGGCCAGCCGGCAGCGGCAAAACAACCACGGCTTACGCCTGCCTCCGGCAAATCGCCCGCGACTCCCGCGAATCGCGCAACATCGTCACGCTCGAAGACCCCATCGAAGTCGCCGTCCCCGGCGTCAGCCAATCGCAAGTTCAGCCCGCCGCCGGCTTCACGCTCGCCACCGGCCTCCGCTCTCTCATGCGGCAAGACCCCGAAGTCATTCTCGTTGGCGAAGTCCGCGACACCGAAACGGCTGTGACGCTCTTTCAAGCCGCCCTCACCGGCCACCTCGTCATCAGCACCTTCCACGCCGGCAGCGCCGCGGGAGGCATCAGCCGGCTCCTCGACATGGGCATCGAGCCCTACCTCCTTACCAGCGGCCTCAAGACCGTCGTCCACCAACGCCTCGTCCGCAAGCTCTGCGACTGTTCCACTCCCCTCGCCGCAACCGAGCCCCTCGGACTCACCATTTCCCAATCGCGAACCACCACTGGTTGCGACCTCTGTCGCCACACCGGCTATTCCGGCCGCGTCGTACTCGCCGAGCTTCTTCCACCGCTCGCCGGCCCCCTCCGCCAAGCCATTCTCGATCGCCAAGACACCTCCGAACTCGCCCGCCTCGCCATTGCGTCCGGCATGACTTCCATCTTCCACCGAGCCTGCACCGCCATCGAATCCGGCCAAACCGACCCCCCCGAAGTCCGCCGCATCCTCGGCTTCGTCGATGAACTACCGCCAATACACCAACCCGAAGCGTAAGCGAGGGACTTAGTATTAACCCGACGCGTAAGCGAGGAACTATTCGACAACGCTTTACGCTTCGCAATTCAAATAAATAAACAAAATCCCGCCCCCAATCTCTCTAAAGCAAAATGGGCCTCTCTCTGGCTCCCTTCTCCTCGTACTTCCGGCGAGCAAAGCCTGGGGAACACCTCTGGCTCCCTTCGCCCCTGTACTCAGGGGAGAAGGGCTGGGGATGAGGGGCCCGACGCGCCAGTCAAGGTTCAACGAGCGAACACGCTCACTAGCGAACCAACCGCCCGCTTCCCCACTCAGCCGCACTTCCCCAAACAACTATTTCCCAAATTCTGGCCCGGTTTTTCGCGCCAATTGCAATGTATCTATTGGGCCCCGGCTTCCGCCTTTGAACCTTCACCATAAAAGCTCACTTACCGCTCAACTAACACTCCTAACCGCTCACTAACTGCTCACTGTGAGCGCTTTTCGAATTTCCGAATCAGCCGAACTCCTTTCCTTAAAATAACTTATGAAATTTGACCAACATCACGCTCACAAAAAGTGAGCGCTTCGCCCAACGCATCAACCCTCTCCGATGTCCCTTCTCTGATGGCAACAGTCCCCGCCAGCATCAGCGTCCGCCCTCTCTCGCTCGAGCAGCTTGCCGCGCTCAGCGACGAGATCGCCGCGCTCACCCGCGCCGGCGTCCCACTCGATCGCGGCCTAGCAGAGCTCGCCCGCGACATCCCCGGCCGCCTGGGAACGATCACCCGCGAGATGAGCCAACGCCTCTCCGAGGGGCAACTCATCGAGCAGGTCGCTTTGGAACTCGGCTCGGCCCTCCCGCCCGCCTATCGCTCAGTCCTCATCGCCGGCGTCCGCGCCGGCCGCCTCCCCGTCGCCCTCCAAGACATTTCCCAAACCGCCAGACGGATTTCCCAGCTCCGCAGCACGATCTACCTCTCGCTCCTCTATCCCCTGATGATCTTGATCGTCACCTGGATGCTCGGTGTCTTCGTGATGGTCAAAATCGGCCCCGTCCTCGCCCGCATGATGATCGAGTTCGACGTCGCCGGCCCCTGGGCCGTCCAGCTCTACGACGCCGGTGCCCGCCACGCCGTCTGGGTCGGCCCCCTCTTGCCCGTCGCCTTCGCTGCCTGGCTCTTCTGGGCCTGGCACCGCGCCGGCCGCGTCGCCCACGGCGTCGAACTGCACCCTCTCCTCGCCTTCGGTGCCGTCGGCACCCTCTCCCGCCTGCAACGCGCCAGCCGCCTCTCCTCCCTCTCCGATCTCCTCGCCCTCCTCATCAGCAACTCCGTCCCCCTCCCCGAAGCCGTCGAAATCGCCTCCTCCGCCGTCGGCTCACAGGAGCTGGCCCGATCCGGAAAGGAATTTGCCTCGCAATTGGCCAGCGGACAAATAATTCGCGACGTCCCCACGGGCTTTCCGCCTACGTTGGCCTGGACGATCACTGGCGCAACCTCGCAGGAACAACTGCTCCGTTCGCTCCGACGCGCGGCCGAAGTCTATCGCGACGAAGCCGCCCGCCGCAGCCAATGGCTGATGCTTTACGTTCCGCTCTTTACCACCATCGGTATCTGTGGCAGCTTGGTCGCCATCTATGCGGCTGTCACGCTTGGTCCCTGGATCGCCCTCATGATGCGAATTTCACAGCCGTTTTCAAGCTGAGCCCAATGAGCATTCCCGAACATTCCACGCAACCATCGCAGCCGCTCGACGCACGCGTCGTCGAAGAAGCGGTGCATCGCGCGGCGGGAATTGCGGCCAGCGGAATGCCACTGCCAGCCGGTTTGCGAGCGGCGGCAGCCGAATCCGACTCGCGGCGGATTGCCGAGGGCCTACGCACGCTGGCGAACGAGATTGAACGCGGTAAGACACTGGACGAATGCATCGAGCGAGCCAACAATCTGCCTCCCTACGTTGCGGGCTTGGTTCGGGCCGCGCAGCGAACCGGCGACGTGGGTTTGACCCTCGCAACCTGGACCGAAAACCGCCGCTCGGCGAGTCAGTACTGGCGATCTGCCGTCGCGGCGCTCACCTACCCAGCGTTGTCGTTGCTCCTGGCGTTCAGCGTCTTTCTGTTTTTTCAAATCCTGATCGTTCCCATGTTTCGCCGGATGTTCGACGAGTTTGGGCTCAAGCTGCCGGCTGCAACGATGTTTTTGTTCCAAAGTGCCGACTTCTTCCAGAGGTTTGCGGTTCCGGTCGTCATTGTGGTGCTCGCAATCGCTGTCGGCACGCGTCTGTTTGGCGGTCGCTCGGGTTGGTCATGGTTGATTGGCGCGACGCCCCTGGTCGGGCGCGTGTGGCAATGGACCGGCGTGACGGAAATGCTCCGCAGCCTCAGTTTATTGCTGCACTACCGGGTTCCGCTGCCCGAAGCGTTGCGGCTCACGGCCGATGGAATCAGCGATAGCTATATCGCCGAGCAATGCCGCAAGCTGGCCACGCGAGTGGAAGGGGGCACATCGCTGACCATGTCGCTGGTTCACATGCGAACATTGCCGCTGTCGATCGTGCCGCTCGTGCGGTGGGGCGAGCAACAAGGAGCACTAGAAGAAGCTCTACGCTCGGCCGCGGAGATGATCGAAAACCGTCTAAAGGTGCGGACCGGAATTATGGCACAAGTGATTCCACCGCTCGTGTTCGTGTTCGTGGCGATTTTCGTCGCCTCCACGTTCGTTTCACTCTTTTCCCCAATGATCAGTTTGATTCAAGGTCTTTCGTAGGCAGTTGTATCGTGAACGTCTCGTTTAACCCGATGTCGATGGTGGTGCTGGTGATTCCCGCCATTGCCCTGCGCGTCGCCATGCGGTTCTTGTACGAGCGACGATCGTTGGCGTCGCTCGATTCCATGCACACCCTGCTGTCGTTGATGAGCACGCATATGTTCATCATGGCGGCGTTCGGCGCGATCTTCGGCGGCTGGGTCGTCGTACTAATACTTGGCTTGGCCATCATCATGGTCAGCTTGATGGTCGTCACCCGGCGACGACAGGCTGAGCATTTTGCATTAATCAGCTCGATTGGAACGGCCATTCAACACGGCATCCCATTGTCCGAGTGCGCTCGCGCATTTGCCGATGAAACACTGGGCGATACCGGCGTGCGCGCCCTGGCGCTGGCGGAAGCGATCGAACGCGGGCAGCCCCTCTCGAAGGCGATTCGCTCCGCAAAATTATGGATGGGAACAGCCACACGCTTGGCAATTCGGCTCGGCGAGCGGCTGGGGCCAATGGACGCGGCAATGCGACAACAGATTGCCGACTCGCAGACCGTCGAGTTATCAGTTCGCCGCGCCGTGGGCGACTTGTACTATCTCGTGAATCTCTTGGTGTGGTTCTTCCTCATCAATACCTTCATGATGTTGAAGATCATTCCTGTCTTTCAAAAAATGTTTGAGGAGTTTGGACTGAAGTTGCCGGCGATGACGATGTTGGTCATCAATCTTTCCAAATGGTATGTCGGAAGAGGCTGGTATCTAACTGCTCCTTTCGCACTGCTAATACCTTGGATCTTTATCGCTGGTTTTTTAACGTACATCGGCTGGATGCCTCGCGATTTGCCGCTCGTTTGGCGATTGTTCCGCCGCTACGACGGCGCACTCATCATGCGCAGTCTCTCCTTGGCGGTCCGTCGTGGCGTGCCGCTACCCGAGGCAATGCGAATGATCGGCGAGGAATATCCAATACGCATCGTGGGACGGCGGCTATTGCTTGCGGCTGATAAAACCGCCGCGGGCATGGATTGGCTGGCTGCATTACGCAACGAGAAACTGATTAGCTACACCGACGCGGCGCTTTTGGCCGCGGCCTCGCGCGTGGGAAACTTGGATTGGGCCCTGGAAGAAACTGCAGAGAGCGCGATGCGGCGGCAAGTCTATTGGCTGCAATCGTCGCTGTCGATCCTGTTCCCGCTCACGCTCATCGCCCTTGGCAGCGTGGTCTGCTTTTTTGTCGTCGGCCTGTTTTTGCCGCTCATCTCGTTGATACAGGGGCTATCGTGATGCATCGTCTCCTTCGTTTAACCCGCAGGCGCAGGAGCAATAGCTCGCCAGCGAGCCTGCGCCTGCGGCTACGGGTTAAACAACCACAGGATGCACGATCTGGATTGACTCTGTTCGAACTGGTCGTCGCGCTGTTCGTGTTGACGACGGCGATGGTGGCGATCGTGCAGCTTTTGGCCGTAGCCGCAAGCCAGCGACGGACGATTGAACAGCGCCGAGTGGCGCTTCGGGAAACAGCAAACCAGGCGGAAAGAATCTCGCTGCTGCCTTGGAACGAAATGCAAACCGCGGAATTGGCGACTTGGGACCTCTCTGAGGAATCGCGCAAAACGCTGCCGCAGGCAACGACGGCAATGGAAATCCACGAAGAGTCCGAGCCCGTAAAGTCACGACGAATCCGGCTCATGATCCGCTCGCCGAACACGGTGGGCCAATCGATCGATCTAGCCGACCTGACCGTCTGGAAATTTGCCCCGGGAGGTGAGCCATGAGGCGCTCTCGCCCTTCCGGCAAGTCGCTGATTGAAATGCTGGTGATGATCTCGATCTTGTCCATCGTCTTGGGTCTCTCCGCGACGAGCATGGCGACGCTGTTTCGTCTGCGCCACACGATAACGCGCGACACCGAGCAAGCCCGCTCGATCGAGCGCCTGGCAATGCGGCTCCGAACCGACGCACACGAAGCCGTCTCCGCTTCCGTCGCCGAAGATTGCAATTTGACACTCCCCGATGGCCGGACGATTCGCTACTCCTTCACAGCGCCTCGAATCGTCCGCGAAGTTCATGATGGTGAGAAAACCGTGCATCACGATTCATTCTCCCTACCGCCCCATACAAAAGTCGTCTTTCAAAGTGAGCTAACAGGCACAGGTTCGCTGATTCGCATCGTCATCGAGCCAGAAAAGACTCAACTGCCCCCGCGCGAATTGCCGCGAGCGGCGCGCATCGAGGCGGCAGTGGGAATTCATGGTGCTTCAGCCACCGGCGGGAGGCAGCCATGAAACACTCCTCGCGTTGTTTGCATCGTCGCCGGCGCGGCGGTGGCTTGATCGTCGCCATGGTGACCTTGCTCGTCGTAACTTCGATGATGGGCAGCGTCATTCGCTCGCTGCTGGTCGAAATGCGGCAAGGCCGGCAAGAGGCGGCCGAACTGCAATCCCATTGGCTGGCCGAAGCGGCCATCGAGCGGGCCGCCGCCCAGTTGCGATCCAACAGCGACTATTCAGGCGAAACCTGGACCGTCGATCTCTCGCCGGTCGCCAGCAGCGCGGCAAGTCCGAGCGGCATCGTCGAAATTCATGTCGAACGCGACGGCGACGGCCAGCCCATGCGAGTTGCCGTCGAAGCCAGATATCCTGATGACCCTCGTCGGCGCGCCAAGGTAGATCGCGTCTTGATAATTCCCGTCAAAAATACAAATTCACGCGAGACTGAAACTCGCCAGGAGAATGTTCCATGAAGCGGCGTTTTAATCAGGGATTTACGCTCGTCGAACTGCTGGTCGTCATCGCCATCATCGGCGTGCTGGTTGCGCTGCTCTTGCCGGCGGTGCAGTCTGCCCGCGAAGCAGCCCGGCGAGCCAGTTGCATGAACAACTTGACGCAAATTGGCCTCGCCCTGCACAACTATGAGATGGCCCACGGGGCGTACCCCTCGGGCACGACCGACAAGTCCGGCCCGATCATGAACACCACCACCGGCTACCATCACAACTGGGTCGAGCACATCCTGCCCTACATGGAAGAGCAGAACGCCTACAACGCGATCGACCGGTCCGTTAGCGTCTATGATCCCAAAAACGCACCTGTCCTTCTGCACATGCCCCGCTGGATGTCCTGCCCGTCGATGGGAGCCGGGCGAGGCTTTGCGTGCTACGCCGCCTGCCACCACGATAAGGAAAAGCCGATCGACGCCCGCGACAACGGCGTGTTTTTTTTGAATAGCGGCGTGCGTTACGATGACATTACCGATGGCTCCTCGCACACACTGTTTGTCGGCGAGAAACTGCCAGATGGCTGGGATCTGAATTGGCTCAGCGGTACGCGAGCCACGCTGCGAAACACCGGCGTCCCCATCAATTGGCTGACGCCGCGCAACGGCTTGCCCAGTCCCGGCTCACCGACCCCACCCCCGCCGCTGGACAAGGTTCCAATCGTGGATAACTCAGAATTATTCGAAGATTCTTCTGGCCAAGTTCCTCCCACCGCCCCGAATAATCCCAATGAAATCCCAGGAGTTCAGCCCGCGTCTCCCTCTACTAGTAGTACTACTACTACCCTGGCATCGATGCCTGGAACACCAGCCTTCGTCGGCGGCTTCGGCGGCTCGCATCCAGGCGGTGTGAACTTCGTCATGGGCGACGGCTCCGTGCGCTTCGTCAGCCAAAACATTTCGCGGCAGGTTCTGCAGTGCATGGCCAACCGCCACGACGGCAAACTACCACCGAGCGATTTTTAAGATAGAGCGCTATGAACGCATTTCGTCGAGGCTATCCGCTTGGCGCACTCTTCGTCTTGGTGACGGTCTGCGCGGTGTTGGTGGCCGGAGTCGCCCCTCTCGTGCATTCGCTCCAGCGCGGGCAGGTTCCCGCGGGTACCTTCTTCGCCGCAATGGGCATCGGCTCCACATTCGGAATGGTGCTGGGGCTGATTTTGGGACTATTTCAATTCAACGTGGGCCGCGGCGCGCTCATGGGCTCCGGCGTCGGCGCGGTGGTTGGCCTCGCGGCTGGCGCATTGGCTTTGCTAACCAGCGAGCAAATCCTGGCAGCAGCAACAGGCATGACCGCTGGCTCCGGCCTCGTCATAGCCGTCGCAGTTATGATGCGGCAGAGTACGCCGGGATGATGCGGCAGAGTTCTATTTGCCCTTGCGCGAGACTCGCTTCGTCAAACCAGCCACGATATTGCCAAATTCCTTACGCAGCTCGTTGAACTTCGCAACCGACTTGTCGCCAGTACCTTTGACGTAGCTCATCACAATCTCTTCGCCCGCTAAAAACTCAGCGCCAATGTCGGCCACTTCGCTGGCAATGTCGATCGGAATGCTCGTCACACCGTTGGCATCAGCGTGCAGCAAGTCGCCTTGGTTCACCACCAGACCACCAACACGAACGGGCAACCCGAGGTGCAGCAAGTGGCAGTAGCCGTGCGAGCAAATCGTCGAGCCAGTGAAAACCGGATACTTCAGAGCACGAACCTGCTCCAAATCGCGCCCCGCGCCATTGGTGATCAGGCCCACCGAGCCAAATCCCTTGTACGTCGAGCACATCACTTCCCCAAAGACGGCCGCAGCTTGTGGATCGTCCAGATCTTGAAAGACGACGATCGCCGGGCCCGGCAGTTTTGCAAATTGCTCCAATTGATCGCCGATATTGCCATAAGCATCGCCACCAGCCGGCGGTGCGTCGCTGCGAAACGACGCAGTGCAGGCATAGCCCACGCACGGCGGCAATTCCGGAAAGTTGCTCTTCACCCGATGATCCATATACCCGCGATTCCGCGGCCGTACATCGAACAGCTCGATGAAATTACAGATCGACGGAGAATCGAATTTTGCCAGCTTGTCGAGGGTTGCTTGGGAGAGTGTCACGGCTAGTTTTTCGTTAGAGGGCGTACAAATACGAGTCTAAGTGTAAACACTTTTAGCCACTCGCGAAGGTCGGCAACCGCTTATGACCGAGAATCCAGACTGGACCGTTTACGCATCAAAATACAAGCAAAACTCATACGGATGCGGCCGGAGGCGGATGGCATCGACTTCGTGCTGGCGCTTGTGGGCGATCCAGGTGTCGATGACGTCGGAGGTGAAGACGTCGCCTTTCAAGAGAAAATCGCAATCGCGTTCGAGAGCCGTCAATGCCTCGTCGAGCGTCGCGGGCGTCTTGCGGATTTCGGCCAGTTCTTCGGGCGGCAAAGAATAGAGATCCTTCTCGACGGCCTGACCCGGCGAGAGCTTCAGTTGAATCCCGTCGATCGCGGCCATCGTGATCGCGGCAAACGCGAGATAGGGATTGCAAGTCGGGTCGGGGCAGCGGAATTCGATCCGCTTGGCCTTCGGGCTTTGGCTATACATTGGAATGCGGCAGGCGGCCGAGCGGTTGCGCTGCGAATAGACCAGGTTCACGGGCGCTTCGTAACCAGGAACCAGCCGCTTGTAGCTGTTGGTCGTGGGGCTGGTGATCGCGAGCAGCGCCGGCGCGTGCCGCAAGACGCCGCCAATCGCGTATTGGGCAATGTCCGACAGGCCGGCATAACCGCCGCCGGCAAACAGCGGATCGTTATCACGCCAAAACGAAAAATGCACGTGCATCCCGCTGCCATTATCGCCAAACAGCGGCTTGGGCATGAACGTCGCCGTCTGATTGTGCCGGCGAGCGACGTTCCGCACGCAATATTTATAAATTTGCAGCCAATCGGCCATCTTCACCAGCGGCTGATATTTCAAGTCGATCTCGCACTGTCCACCAGAAGCCACTTCATGATGATGGGCCTCGACCTCCAAGCCACAATCGAGCATCGCCTGCATCATCTCGCTGCGCAGGTCCATGAGCTGATCGGCCGGTGGGCAAGGAAAATAACCTTCCTTGTGCCGTAGCTTATAGCCCAAGCTCGCCGCGCCTTCGCGACCGCGAGTCCATTGGCCCTCCGCGCTGTCGAGGTGATAGAACGACTCATGCGCGGACGATTCGAACCGGGCACTGTCGAACACAAAAAACTCGGCCTCGGGACCGAAGTAGGCCGCGTCAGCGATGCCCGTGTGCTTCAAATAATTCGCGGCCTTCTGTCCGATGTGCCGCGGATCGCGGCTATACGGCTCGCCGGTGATGGGATCCTGCACGTTGCAAATCAAATTCAGTGTGGGAGCCGCGGCAAATGGATCGAGAAATGCCGTTTCCGACTGCGGCATCACGAGCATGTCGCTCTCGTGAATACCTTGCCAGCCGCGAATGCTGGAGCCGTCGAAGCCCAGGCCGTCCTCAAACACGCTCTCATCGAGCTTGCCGACGGGGATCGT
>JANNTN010000673.1:0-5475 GCA_031394445.1 Anatilimnocola sp. | reverse complement strand
CGACTCCGGCTTCGCTGGTCACGTCGCTTTTGACGAGGCACGAGCTGATGCCTGCGGCTTCATATTCCGCGAGGGTGGCTTTGGCACGGGCTTCGTTATTGAAAAAATTAACGGGGACTTTGGCACCGGCCCGACCCAGAGTGAGCCCGATGGCTTTGCCGAGTCCCGTGCTGTTGCCCGTGACAATGGCCACGCGACCCTGGAGCGAGAATTCCATGGCTGACGTTATTCAAGAGGCGCTATTCAGGAAGGTAGATGAGACGGCCGCAGCTTTTGCAGAAGACGGGCTTGTCGAGCTTGAGGAGGTTGATCGTCTGGGTCGTGAGGGTTTGTGAGCAGCCGCCACAGCACCCGCCCTCGACGGCGGCCAAAGAGTCTTCGCCCATCGACTTGGAGAGGCGGAGATAGTTGTCTTTGAAATCGCCAAAGAGCTGTTCTTCGGCCTCTGTCAATTCGCCGTGAACGCGGGCCAACTCGGTTTCGAGTCCTTGCTGCTGGTCGCTCACACGCTTGCGGACGGTGGCCTGATCGTCTTTGGTCTTGGTGAGATTGGAATCGGCCGTTTTTACCGCAGCCTGTAATTGGTCGATCTTCTCCAGGGCTTCGAGGATTTCATCGGCCAGGACGCTGTTGGCCTGGCGGTCGGCAGCCATCTGATCCTTGAGAAGCTGATACTCCTTGTTGTTTTGGGCCATGTTCAGCTTGGCCTGCAGATCGGCCAGCTTGGCCTCGCGGCTCTTGAGCTGGAGCTGCTTTTCGTCGGCGGCCATTTTGCACAGCTTGTAAGCGTCCTTGGCCTGAGCCAGATCGGACTCGCACTTTTTGACGCTCAGTTCGGCAACTTGAATTTGCCGCGGACCGCGCGAGAGGCGGTCTTTCAAATCGGAGTGCTGCCGGTGAATCCGGTGCAGAACACGTAACGTTTCAGTCAGCGTTGGCATGTTGCCATTATACGAAAAAAACGCGAGCAAGACGGGCGGGGAGGAAAAAAGCGGGAGCTTCGCAGAAGATCACGCTCCGATGCTGATGGTGCGGAGCTCGCGCGGGAGCGGAAAATGAACATCTTCCTGGCGTAGAACCCGGCTTTCGACCTGGGCCTGGTAACGAGCCTTGAGGTATTCGACGCACTCCTCCACGACGGATTCCGGGGCACTGGCACCGGCGGTGATGACGACCGTGTTGACCCCGTTGAACCATTGTTCCTGAATATCCTGAGCCCCGTCGATGAGCTGGGAGGGGATGCCGGCTTCGCGGGCAATTTCCTTGAGCCGTTGGCTGTTGGAGCTGTTTTGGCTGCCCAGGACGAGGACGAGATCGGCCTCGGCCGCGAGCATGCTGACGGCCTCCTGGCGATTTTGCGTGGCGTAGCAGATGTCTTCTTTGGGGGGGCCGATGAGCTGGGGGAATCGCTCTTTGAGGCGGTTGATGATGCGGTTGGCGTCATCCACGGAGAGGGTGGTTTGCGTGAGATAAGCCAGCTTGGTATCGGGGGGAAATTCGAGTTGGCTAGCGTGCTCCACGGACTCGACCAGGACCATCGCGTGGGGGGCTTCGCCCATCGTGCCAATGGTTTCGTCGTGCCCCTCGTGGCCGATGAGCAGGATGGTGTAGCCATCGCGGGCGAAGCGGATCGCTTCGAGATGCACCTTGGTGACGAGGGGGCAGGTGGCGTCGATCGCCCGCAGCTTGCGTTCGCGTGCGATGCGGCGAATTTCGGGGGAGACGCCGTGGGCGGAGAAGAGGAGCGTCGAACCGGCGGGTACCTCCGCCAGATCATCAACGAACACCGCGCCCTTGGCACGGAAGGTCTCGACGACGTACTTGTTGTGGACGATCTCGTGGAAGACGTAGATGGGCGTGCCGAAGGCTTGAATCGCCAAATCCAAGCTTTCGATGGCCATGTTCACGCCGGCACAAAAGCCGCGCGGAGCCGCCAGAATGATTTTCATGTACGGATACGCTCCTGGTGCAGTGCATCATAGCGTGGGAGGGGGAGGCGGGGAACGGATATGGGGATGGGTGCTGTTCTCACGCGGAGACACGGAGACGCGGAGAGAATAAGGCAATTCTCACACAGAGGCACGGAGGCACTGAGAAAGAGGGACAGAAGGCGGAAGACAGGCACAAGAGGATAGGACGAAGGGCAATTTGAATTTACGCTTGCGATCTAATTCTCTTGCCTGCTCCGTGCCTCTGTGCCTCTGTGTGAGATTTTTCTGGCTGAATGGTGCATTGCGCGCACCTATGGGTTTAGGAGTCCGCTCTCCCAGGCGTCGAGAAATTCGGAGTTGCTGGCAAGGAGGCGGGGGAGGTTGCGGATTTCAGAGAGCGAGAGCCAGGAGATCCACTCGACCTCAAGTGGATTGGGCTGTGGGAGAGCGCCCTCCGCGATTTCGACGGTCCACCAACTGAGTTCAACACCCCAGGGAGTGACGCTCTGCCAGATTTCGCGCACGGCGATTGCGGAAACGCCGAGTTCCTCTTGCATTTCGCGACAGGCCGCTTCGGCCACGCTTTCGCCCGGCTCGATCCCCCCGCCGGGAAAGCAATGCATGCCCGGCGCGCGGACATGTTGCGAACGGCGAATTACCAGAAAGCGATCGTCACGAATGACGACCGCCACGACGCCGCGGACCGGTGCAGGTTGATTCACGGCGGGTTAGGCGCTGCGATCAAAGCTCGTGGGGCGAGCGTTGTCGGGAGCGGTCAGGCTCGGCTTGCCGAGGGGATCGCTGTCTTTGGGCTGGGCATCGATCCGGCCCGGCGTGTGGGGCGTTTCAGTGCCCGTGGCCGGCGTGGGAGTTCCGCTGCTAGTGGCTCCGGCAGGCTTATCGGACGGGCTCTTGATCGATTCCGAAGCGGAACCGGTCGTGCTCGAACCAGGGGCGGCCGGAGGGGCGGTTGAGGGGCGTTGCGTTTGCGTGGGGGCCACGGTCCGAGGAGTGAGCACCGACGGGGTCATCACGGTTGGCGTCACCACAGTCGTCGTCGTGATCACGGTGCCGGAAGCCACGAAGGGATCGACCCGCATCGTGACAATTCGCGGCTGCAAGCGGGTGCTTTGATAAGCAACCCATTTGCCAACCGTTCGCGGAATTTGCACCGCCTTGGTTTCATTCACATAACGAAGGACGCGAACCGGGGTTTGCTCGACCTTTTCTTCGTATTCGATCCGCTGGACCGTGTACGGAACCTGACGAACTTGCTCTTGCTCTTCCCACCGCACCGTTTGCACCGGAATCTTGTTCACGATGCGTTCGGTGACGGGGCGCTGCACCGTGAAGGGCACTTCGCGAACTTCCTCAACCGTTTCCATCCGCTGCACGGTGACGGGAACTTGCTGCGTCACCACGTCATTCACGAGGCGATTGACCGTGACGGGAACTTGCTGTGTCATTTGCACCGGCTGATAGCTGGTCGTGGCCACTTGCTGCTGAACGACATTGGGCATGTACGTAGTCGTGGGTTGCAGCACCGTGGGGCCTTGCGTGGGAACCCACCGCAGGCCGCCGCGGTAATAGGTCATTTGGCCGGTGGCGGGATTCGCCTGATATCCGCCGGGCGTACACCACAACCGATTGCGAGTTGGGGCGACAGGTTGATAGGCCGTTACAAATTGGCCTTGATCGACGGTTTGCGTTTGGTAAGTCGTCACGGGCTGCAGCGCCGTAACGGCTTGCTGCTGCATGACCGTTTCTTGCACGGCCCGCTGCACGGTAAATTGCTGCTCGCGCATCTGCGTTTCGACAACCGGCCGTTGCACGAGAACGCGTTCTTGCCGCATCTCGGTCTCGGTCACGAAGGTGGTGCGGTCGAAAGCTTCTTCACGGAATTCGGTTTCATAAACCGGCCGACGCACGATGAAGCGTTCTTCGCGAGTGGCGGTTTCGCTCACGGGCTTGGCAACGGTGTAGCGCCGCTCGCGGATTTCCTCGGTCCACTCGGGCCGCAGCGTGGTGACTTGCTGCTCCTCCATGACCGTTTCGTATTCGAGTCGATACGAGGTCACGGGTACCTGGTCATAGACGACCTTGTTGACAACCTGATAACTGGTGCAGCCGCACTGCGCGTGGGCCGAGCCCAGCCCGAGGAAGGCGGTGCTGCCAAAGGCAAGGAGAGCGGCAAACAGACGATTACGAACGTTCATGGTGCTTTCTCTGACAACCCCGTGAAGGGTGCTTTCTCATGGTGCGGCTCGCGGTGAACATCCTGTCGCCGCTCGGCGCTCTCGGTAACCGCGCAATCACTCGCGCGGTTGCCATTCGACACAACAATGAAATGTGCCGGATAAAGGTCCGGTTCGCAAACGGATTTTTCGTGCTGTCACGGGTGATAGCACGCTAACGTATTGCATCACACTGAGTTACGCCCGCGAAAATATTTTGAAGTTTTTAAATCGGGCTGCCGACAGCCAAAAGTGTCCACTTTCCCGATGTTTTGACAGGGTTTCGACTTACGACACAAGTCGCCGCAACCTGCCCAATCGGAATAAACGGACCGGGGTGTTTTGAAATGTCAACGAGCGGTGAAAACGATCAACTTTGCTACGCAAGTCTTGAGCAAATGTTCTCGGAATCATGCGAATTGTTCGCGCGATGAACGCGGCGGACAATCGGTAAAAAACGAATAAGCGCAAGTTCGCTTGCCAGCGTGCGACGCGATATACTCAGCGGCTACGGAGCTAGCAAAACGGGGGCGATGCTCTGCGAGCAGAACTGGAGTGTTGTAT
Source organism: Anatilimnocola sp. (assembly GCA_031394445.1). Taxonomy (GTDB): domain Bacteria; phylum Planctomycetota; class Planctomycetia; order Pirellulales; family Pirellulaceae; genus CAYLLN01. The sequence goes on along the minus strand of JANNTN010000673.1, from coordinate 746 downwards.
GCGAAAGAATAAGATGTTGACGGCGGCGCTAATCTTCGTGGCGGCCGGATTGAGTGCATCGAACTGTGGTGCCGCGGAAAAAAAACTGCGACGGCACCGAATGCCGCGGCCAATCAGCCGAGCATTCAAGAGACGCTGAATCAGCGGCTCGACCTCGACGTCGTGGAAATGCCGCTCAAGGACGTGATTCAATACCTGCAGCGTGAAACGGGAATTCAGTTCGTGCTGAGCTTGAAGAAGTTGGAAGAAGCGAGCATCAGCTCCGATACGCCGATTACCAAGAGCCTGAAGAGGGTGCGTCTGCGGACGCTGCTGGAGTTGATGCTCAAGGATCTGGAACTGACGTTTGTCGAAAAAGACGGCTTGCTGGTGATTACAACGCCGGAAGACGCGGAAAGCCGGCTTGATATTCACGTTTATGACTGCCGCGATCTGCTCGCCATGCCGGCACCGCAGGTGCCCCCAGCCGCTGACCGCCAGCCATCTCGGCCCGCGCAGCAGCCAGCTTCGAATGCGGAGGACCCATCCAGAACGCAGAAGCTTGGCGGCTCCATCGGCGGCGATCTGCCCATGCGGCGCGTTCCGGAAACAGAACTGGAACGGAGTAGTAGAGTCGAGAGGTGGCGCGGTGGTTTAGGCGGGGCCTATCTGTTACCGGCTCTTTCGTTTGCCGGTGCCTCACTAGCCCAGCCATGCTCCGTTTCCACCTCCCGCTCATCAAACCGGACGTGCAGATTTCCCGCATC
>JANNTN010000660.1:0-2762 GCA_031394445.1 Anatilimnocola sp. | reverse complement strand
GGGGCGGCCGAGCGAGGCGCGGGCGATCATGACGCCATCGACGTTGTAGCGATGAAAGGCTTCAACGACTTTCTCGGCCGAATCGAGGTCGCCGTTGCCGATGAGCGGAATACGTTTGAGGTGCTGCTTGATTTCGGCGATCCGGTTCCAATCCGCCGTGCCTTTGAAGAAGTCGGCGGCGACGCGGCCGTGGACGGTGAGCGCGGCCGCGCCGGCCGATTCGACGGCCTGAGCCACTTCAAACGCCGTGATTTTGTCGCGGGAGCAGCCGAGGCGGATTTTGGCGGTTACGGGCGTCGGACGGCAGGCTTCGACAACGCGCGAGACGATGGAATGAATTCGGTCGGGAAATTTGAGCAGGTACGAGCCGCTGTGGGCCTTTTCGGTCACGTCGCGAACCGGACAGCCGAAGTTGATATCGACCACGCTGACTTGGTATTCGTTCGCCAGTCGCTCGCCCACCTTGGCTAGCGTCTCCGGGTCGTTATCCCACATTTGCACCGCGAGCGGCCGCGGCTCATCCTTCACGCCCCACAGCCGATCGGGATGCTCGGCTTCGTTCTTATCCATCCAAACGAAGCCGCGGGCGGAAACCATCTCGGTCGCCAAAAGTCCCGCGCCACCAAACTCTCGCACGATCTGTCGGAACGCAGAATTTGTATAGCCCGCCATTGGTGCCTGCAAAATCGGCGGATCGACGCGCAGCGGCCCAATAAACAGCGGCTTAATCTGTGGCAGTGGTTCAGCGAGGAGCATGATTGCAGTGTCTGACGAGAATTTGACCGCGCCAAGAGGAATAACATTCAGCCGGGACCAAACTTGGTCCCGGAGCGCTACGAAAAGACGATCCACCGCAGCATCTCTGGGAGCAGGTTTGCTCCCGGCTGTTAGGATCGCAGGCTGCCGTGGCGGTCGGCTTGCCAGAGTTGTCCGTTGGCGATATCCATCGCCGTCAGCCAGGCACCGCCATAGCAATTAGTGTCGAGGCAAATGACGTGGCCGAGGTCGAGCACCTCGCCGCTCTTTTGGGCAGTGTGGCCGACGATGGCTATCTTGCCGTTTTGGTGCGGTGGCGGCATGTTGACGTGCAAGTGTTCCCAGTAACGCAGATAGTCGTGCTGGGAATCAAGCCGCATGCTGGAAGCATAGTTGGCATGCACAAAAAAATGGGTTTGCGTCTCGTGATATTCCCGGCAGCGGCGGATAAAGTCCCAATGCTCGGGCGGAATGTTCGCCAACTGGCCGTCATAGCTCTTCACTGTTGCCGCGCCGCCGACCGTGAGCCACGAATCGATCATCAGAGGATTCTCATTCACTTCCAGCAGCATCAATTCGTGGTTTCCCAGAAGCGGAACGACGCGGCAGCGCTGTTCGAGCTCCAGAATGAAGTCCAAAACGCCGCGCGTATCCGGCCCGCGATCGACGTAGTCGCCCAGAAAAATCAGTGTGTCGTCCGTTGTCGGTTGAATGGCATCCACGAGCGCCCGGAGAGCCTGGGAACAGCCGTGAACATCGCCAATTGCAATCGTGCGAGATGTCATTTCACGGTGGGGTGCGACAGTCGAATTTGACCGTCTGGCGAGGCGGGGCCGGGTGCGATAGGTTTGTCCAGTAGAGTAAGCGACTCGCTTGCTCGCGACCAGACAACCACTCACAAGCGGGACGCTTGTGCTACGAATATGAGCGACCTTGATTATAACGCGGCGGCGTCGCGCGGCCGGCAGCAACGGTTGCTGGCAGAAATGCAGGCCCAGAAGCTGGATATGGTGATTGTCCAGCAAATCGAGCATGTGCAGTGGCTCACAGGGGCCCGCTATCCGTGGACGATGTCTCCGGCTGCGGCACTTCGGGCCGATGGACACTTGACGCTCATGGCCCCGCTCAAGCCGGTGCTGGAGGCTGCCGCCGACGAAGTGGTCACTTACGAGGCTCAGTTGCATAGCACGCTGCGGAACGACCAACGGCAGGCGTCGAGCGTAGAACTGTTGAAGGCGCTAAGCGGCAAGACCTCAGGGATCAAACGTCTGGGTGTGGAGTTTTCGTGTTTCACGTCGCACTTGGCTGCATTGCCGGGGGAACGCGTCGATATCGAGCCGACGATTTATCGCCTGCGCCGCAAGAAAGACCCGGACGAATTGGCCCGGATCAAAAAAGCAATCGCCGGAACGAAGAAGATGTACGAGTTGGCCCGGCAGATCATCGAGCCGGGAATTACGGAGATCGAGGTGTTCAATCGGCTGCAAGCCGCGGCTGTCGAAGAATACGGCGAAATGCTGACCGGCACGGGCAACGATTACCAATGCGGAGCTCGCGGTGGCGCGCCGCGCAATAATCGCCAGGCGGCGGCTGGCGAGCTTTACATTCTCGATCTCGGCCCCGCGTATCGCGGCTATTTTTCCGATAATTGCCGGACTTTCGCCGTGAATCGTCAGCCGACCGACGAGCAGCAGACGGCTTGGACCTACATCATGAAGGTCTTTAAGCATGTTGAGGCGACGGCCAAGCCGGGCAAGAACTGCCAGCAGCTTTTCCACGAGGCCCAAGCAATTTTGGATGAAGCTCCCGTTGGCGTGTTTAACCATCACCTCGGCCACGGCATCGGCATGTTCCCGCACGAAGCGCCGCATTTGAATCCGCATTGGAACGACACATTCGAAGTCGGCGACGTCTTCACCGCCGAGCCCGGCCTCTACGACGAAAAAATCCTCCGCGCCGGGATGCGAATCGAAAACGATTACGTCATCACCGAAACGGGTGTTGAG
>JANNTN010000598.1:0-3097 GCA_031394445.1 Anatilimnocola sp. | reverse complement strand
GCAAGCCGGCAGCGATCTCCTCGTCGATCGCGACACCGATTTCACGAAGCTGCCGCTCAAAGAAATGCTCAATTTCCACTTGCCGGTGGCGGGGCGGTTGCTTTCGTCGTTGGCGGGCACATGGTTCACGCTGTTGTGCGGGCCGCAGCAGAATTCCCAAATGTTGTCGGTCACCTTGATGGCGAAGCTGTTGTGCAGGTCACCCGTCATGACGAAGACTTTCTTGCCGAGCTTCTCCCATTCGTTGATCACGCGCTCCCGCTCGTCGAAAAAGCCGGTCCACGACTCTTCTTTGTTTTCGGGGTTCAGCTCCGCCCCGCCGGAGCCGGTGTGCGGAATCATGAACGGCACGGTGGAGATCACGAAGAAGAAATCGGCGTCGCTCTCGCGCATCGATTTCAGCAGCCAATCGCGCTGATGCAGGCCGATCATTGAGACGCCCGGCTTATCGCGCTGCTTCACATCATGCATCGCCCGGTCGCCGCGAGTATCGAGCAAGTAAAAGTCGCAATTCGACACGCGAAACTTGCCATAGCTCCGTCTGCCAATGGAGTAGCTGACTGTGTCCGTCACCTTCGCCGGCATGTGTAGCTTGAGCGTGTGCGGATCGACAACCGCAGCGATGTTATAGACGTAGGAATTTTTATGGCCGCGATCGTCGTCGAACCGAACATCATCTTCACCAGCGCCGGGAGTGCCCCAATGTACGTGTAAATTGAGCATTTCTTTGAGCGGCAGCTTCGTGAAATCGGTGTCGCGATCGACGAGGAGATCGCTGCCGGCTTGCATCTGGGCTCGGCCGAAATGCACCGGCTGCGAAAATGCCATTGGGTTCGCCCAGCCCAGGTAATCCTGCCACGCCGTCACCCCAATATCGCGAAACACGGTGCGGCGATCGCGCTGGCCCGCCTCGCCCGAGGCGTAAATGTCATTCACCAGTTCATGATCGTCGAACGTGAAATAGCTTGGCACGTTGCGATGCCACTTCGCCAGCTCCACGCCCCGGCTGAGGTACAACTTGTAGTTTTCCCATACGCCGACAACGCTCGGCATTACCTCCACGCTTTTTGGCACCTTGTCCACGCCTTGCACCAGCCGCCAAGCCTCTGGCGAGTAGCCACGCAGCTCTTCATAGAGCCAGTCGCCGTTCATGATGTGAAAGTGAACCTTGCTCGCCCAATCACGGTTGAGGTTTTCATACGTGGGCGAACGATGCCCAATGCCGCTGGCCGGGTTCTGGTTGGCACACGATCCGATCTCGAAGCGGAAATTGAACAAGCCCTTCGGATTGTGCGGCTCATTGCGCGTGACTTGGCTACTCGGCAATGTATGAAAGCTGCCCGGCAATCCGTGCGAGTGGCCGTTCACGAGAACCTGATAGTAATACCGCGTGTCAGGCTTCAAGCCCGTCAATTCAACCGTACCAGTGTTGTCATGCTCGATCGTTGTCGTCGCCGGCTGACACGTTTGATCCAGCCGTCCTTCCACCATTCCATACCGTACCACGAACGACCCCGGCTCCGACGTTCGCCCCCACACCGACATCGAAGTCGCCGTCGGCTTGCCGAGCATCGGGCCATGGGTCAAACGCAGCGTTTCTCGCTGAGCCAAAACTGACGAAGTGGCGGTTAATACGATGGCGAACATTGCGGCCCATCGCCAACTCGAAGTAGTACACAAGATTTTGTTGTTCATTGCCATTCGATCCGATTCAAAAGCAGACATCAGGAAAAAAGGACTGACGAAAGGTTCTATTTCCCGGTCTTGGCCGCTTCAGCGGCCGCCAGTCGCAACGATTCGACATGGTAATCAAACCAGATCGCGCGGTATTGGTTGATCATCTTCGTCCGCTCGTGGTCAAGTCCTTCGATTTCGAAATACGTGTGGTCGATTCCAGCTTTCAGCAGTGCCGCATGAAACTCGCGGATGCTGGACAGATGGCCGTCGTCTTTGGTGCCGCAGAAAATCTGGATGCGAAGGCGGCCTTTGACCTGACTGAGGTTTTTCTCCAGCAGCAAATAAGGGTCGTTGTCGATGTAGCGCTCTTTGTCGGGGCCGAGATAGTCGCGATAGGTTTCATTCGGCGGCGAATCAAACAGCTCGGCGACGTGATAGACGTTGCCGGCCTGATTGAACAGGGAGCAGAACAGGTCGGGATATTTGAAGGCCAATTTCGTCGAGCCGCGGCCGCCCATCGAGAAGCCTTCGATGCAGCGGCCGTGCCGAGCGGCGAGCGTGCGATACGTCGCGTCGATGTGCGGAATAAGTTCCTTGATGACGGTCGTCTCGGCCAGTGACTGGCCGTCATGCGAATCCTTGTAGAGCGTCGTCTTGCCGCCATTGGGAAATACGATGATCATTTCCGGCCAGCGCTTGGCGAGAATCCCCTCGTGCAGCACCTCTGCCGCGAGCGAACTGCGTGTCTCATCGCCGCCGGCCCCGTGCAGACTGTAGATCACAGGATAGCGCTGTGTCGGATTGGTAGCATAGCCGGGCGGCAGGTAAATGCAGTAGCCCACATCGTGACCCATCGACTGGCTGTGATACGTGTGATGCGTCACGCCTGTCGGGAGGGAACCCGCAGCCGGGATATTGACCCAAGTCGTTACGGTATTTTGTTTTTTCGCTGCGGCCTTTTTCGCTTGGCCTAGCGCGGGATCTGGAACAACGAACAATAGTAATCCCAACACCAAACCAATCGAGCAAACTCGCGTTTTCATCGAAATCAATTCCCTCATCTATTTGTTCTGTACCGCATGGTGACGAGTATTTCCCCGCTGGTATCATAATGAAGCGTTTTGGTTTTTGCGAACTGTCCAAAGTGGCCCACTCGCTCCGCGAGTTGGCAAAGCGACCCTCCATCCATGACACGATTTTTCTCCCTCATTGTTCTGTTGTTCGGATTCCAATCGATCTTGACCGCCGCCGACAAGCCGAACGTCCTCGTGATTTTTTCCGACGACCTGGGCTATGCCGATATCGGCGTGCAGGGCGGCAAGGACGTGCCGACGCCGAATATCGACGCCCTCGCGGCTTCTGGTGTGCGATGCACGAGCGGCTATGTTACCTGTCCTTATTGCAGCCCCTCGCGGGCTGG
>JANNTN010000592.1:0-4914 GCA_031394445.1 Anatilimnocola sp. | reverse complement strand
TGCGGCGAGATTCTTCGGCTGCGTAGGAATTGAGCGGATCGTGCTTCTTGACGCCGATTTCTTTGAGCAGCTTTTTGTCGGAGAAGCCGCGATTGCCGAGAAACTTGATCTCGCCGATGCGCGGGCGACAAAGACCTCGTCTTTGTGATCAACGAAGGCCAACTGGAACGCATTGAATCCGTCATTTTCGAAGGCAACTCCATCTCCCCCGACGGCGTCCTCAAAACGAAAATTCAGTCCAAGCCCGGCTATTTTTGGTATCTCTTCGGTGGCAAGGTCGATCGGGCCAAGATCGATGCCGACGTGCAGACGCTCACCGCCTACTACCGCGCCCTGGGCTATTTCCGCGCTCGCGTCAGCCGCACGCTCGATTACGACGAAAGCGGCAAATGGCTTGCCCTCAAGTTCATGATCGATGAAGGCCCTCGCTATGTCGTCCGCAACGTATCCGTTGCCGGCGGCGACAAGTTCGCGACAGATCCGCTCTTGAAATTTCTGGAAATGAAATCCGGTGAGCATTTCAATCAGGGCGAATCGAACAAAGACGTCAATACGCTCGTCGATCTTTATGGCAGCCAAGGACACGTCTTTGCCGACATCCAGGCCGATTTGCGGTTTCTCGAAGAGCCCGGCCAGCTTGATATCGTGTATCGCGTCAAGGAAGGCGATGTGTTTTCCGTCAGCGAGGTCAATGTTCACATCGCTGGCGAATTCCCGCACACCAGGCAAACCGTGGTGCTCAGTCGCCTCTCCCTGCGGCCGGGCGACACGATCGACACGCGTGAACTTCGCAACAGCGAGCGCCGGCTCAAAGCTTCGCAACTATTCGCCGGCACGCAAAACGACGGCGAGCCGCCGCGCATTCAAGTTCGCCCCCCCGATCTGAACTCGCTCAACACGATTCGTGGCCAAGAGCCCGAGCAAACCCGTGCCATTCCGCCCGCGCAGCCCGCACCGCCACGCATGGCCACGCAAAATCCCTCCAACGCGAATATGTATCCGCAACCAGTACAGCCTCAGTCCATGCAGCCTCAACCCGTACCGCCACAACCAGTCCAAACGCTGAAGCCCTGTATCTACTCCTGGGAAGGCCGCGCGATGCCGCCGCAGCCGTCCCATCCCATGTACCACACTCCCGTCCAGCGCTAAAAATTCCGACCCACCGTATTTCGAACCACAGTCGCTCCGCATACTCGAGACACACTTGGCCACAGCCCGACAACTCCTGTTCCTCCTTGCGGCCGCGCTGGCCGCCGGCGCGAGTGGCTGCGCCGGCGTCTGCAGTTCCCCTTGGGGACCAACAAGTGCCGTCGTTGCGGGAACGGAACGCGCTTCCGGCTTAGCCACGAAGACGCAACCTGTCGAATCGGCCCCCATCGTCCGCGGCCAATCCCCCGGCTACGCAGCCGATCCGCTTCCCGGCGGCTATTCTCGCGCGCCACAACCAGTTTCCGGCGGCGCGCCTCAGCCTTACGCCGGAACGTATGGTGCCCCCAATCCCGGCGTCGCGCCCACCTATGGTGCTCCGCCACCCGCCACTTACGGCCAACCCTACGCGCCGCCTCCCTACGCAGGGCAGCCAACGGGTCCGCAAACTGTTTACCAACCACAAACCAATCCCCCGTTGCCGGCCCCCCCTCCCGATTCCATGTCCGGAATCTCCGGCGGCATCTCCCCCATCACGCCCGGTTACCCGCAATTTCAGCCGCCAACAAACCTGCCGCCTGAAATCAACGCCACGCCGACACCCCTCGATGTTTATGTCGAAGAGACGCGGACGGGACAGCTCATGTTCGGCGTCACTGTCAACTCCAACGCCGGCCTCGTCGGCAATGTAGTCATCAGCGAGCGAAATTTTGACATCATGAACCCAGGCACAAACTGGGACGACTACGCCGTCGGCCGCGCTTGGCGTGGTGGCGGCCAAGGTTTCCGGCTTGAGGCTCAACCCGGCACCGTCCTGCAGCGCTACCTCGTCAGCTTCACCGATCCCTATTTCCTCTCCACGAATGTCAGCTTCGATGCGAGCGGCTTTTACTTCAACCGCGCCTATTTCGACTGGACCGAAGCTCGCGTCGGCGGACGGCTCTCCTGGGGCTATCGCCTTACTCCCGACTTGTCCATCGCAACCTCCTTGCGCCTCGAAGACGTCAATGTTTACAATCCACGCGTCACCGGCGTGCAGCAACTCGACGAGGTGCAAGGGCACAACGACGTTTATTCAGGCAAGCTCACGCTCAATCACGACACGCGCGACATTCCCTTTGCCCCGACGCAGGGCCACCTGATCATGGCCTCGTTCGAACAGGCCTTCGGCGAGTTCAGCTTCCCGCGCGGCGAGTTCGAAATGGCTCAGTACCTGCTCGTCCGTCAGCGGCCAGACGGCTCCGGACGCCACACCGCAGGCTTCATCAGTAAGGTTGGCGTCTCCGGCTCAGACACGCCCATTTTCGAAAACTACTTCGCGGGCGGCTTCTCGACCATCCGCGGTTTCCAGTTTCGCGGTGCTTCGCCCAAAGATGGGGGCGTTACAGTCGGTGGTCGCTTCCAGTGGATCAACTCCGCGGAGTACTACTTCCCGCTCACGGCTGACGACATGATTCGCGCCACGGTCTTCTGCGATTTCGGCACCGTCGAATCCAACGTCGCCCTGCATCCCGATCAATTCCGCGTAGCCCCCGGCTTCGGCTTCCGCATCAATGTCCCCGCGATGGGACCAGCCCCCCTCGCCTTCGACTTCGCATTCCCCGTCGCCCAAGCCGACACCGACCAAAAGCAAGTCTTCAGCTTCTTCTTCGGCGCCTCTCGCTAGCCTAGTAGGATAGGCCTCTGGCCTGTCCACGCTGGTCCGTCACCCCTACCACACGCTCCACTGCGTGTAATTTCGGTAATTCCCAAAATGCCGCGACGCATGGCTCCGCGGGGCCACGCCAAAAAAACCATACGCATACCCGCTCGTGCGGGCATCCAACATCGCCGCGTCCGGCTTTCCCGGCTGATAGTGCTTCCCCGGCGATTCCGGCCGCCGCAACATCAGATACGTCGGCGGCCCCGCCTCCGCGTTGGGCGTCGGGCACAACGCCAGCAAACAGGCTGCTATCAGAATCAAGCCAGCACGCGCGAAGGTTCTCATACAGAACCCATCGTCATCACGCTCGCGACAGAATTAACGCCGTAGCTGAATTCGTGAGAATTCACTCGCGTAGCAGCGAGCCTCACCTCTTATTCTTATCAACCTGCGGCGGCTCCGATTTATCCCATTTCGCCGCTCGCTCCGCCTCCGACGGCTCCGTCAGCGGCCTCACGACGCGAAAGCCCAAAAACAACGCGTCGGTAAAATACCAAATGCTCTGCGGCACCTGCGGGTCTTGTTGTTTCCAATCGATGCTGGAGGCGACGCGGGCAGAACTGCGAGTGCGCCGAATCCCATCGTCCCACGAGCCGCCGCGCGTCACCCGTTTATATTCCGTCAGCGGCACGGCCAGCGGATCTTTCACGACCCCTTGCTCCTTGCACTTGGCATAAAAATCCGTCGTGTGTTGGTCGAGGCACCACTCCGCCACATTACCGTGCATATCGTGCAGCCCCCACGGGTTCGGCTTCTTCAGGCCGATCTTCTGGTACTTCTCCTGGCTGTTATCGAGATACCACGCGTAATCGCCGATGCCCGCCGCATCGTCGCCAAACGAATACGCCGTCGTAGTCCCCGCGCGGCAGGCATACTCCCACTCCGCCTCTGTCGGCAAGCGATAATACCGCCCCGTCTTCGCGCTCAACCACTGACAAAACACCCGCGCCGAATGCTGCGTCATGCAAATCGCCGGAAAGCCCCGCTTCCCCATGCCGAATGTCATATCGGTGTACGGCTTGGTCGGCTGCGTGAGCTGAAATTTCTCGGAGAACTTATCGCGCGGCGTTTCAGGAAACGCCAACTGCTGCCGCTTGAGAATATCCAGGTCCGACATCCACACTTCGTAGGCGTCCCAAGGGATCTCGCACTTCGCCATCCAAAACGGCGAAATCTCCACCTCGTGCTGCGGCCCCTCGTCGGGATAGCGTCCCTTCTCGCTCTCCGGGCTCCCCATCACAAGCTTCCCGCCGCGGATCGGCACCATCTCGATCTTCGCGTCCGTATGCTCGATCAACTCGACATACGGCTTCATCCCCCCTTCGTTCTTCGCCTCCGATTCCGCAATCACCAGCGGCGCAGGATGCTCGGCCGCAATCGTTACAGCAGAGAGGCCAATAAAAAGAACGAAAATGAGCTGTCGCATGAGCCGTGAACTTTTACGTAGGAATTCGTGTCTTGGGGCAAGCTCGTCATTTCCAATCGGCCAGCCCGCCTTCTGGCCCTACCAGAATAGCCAATGACCATTATGCTAACTGAACGCAGCATTCTCAGCGAATAGCCCCACTTAGCTTCCCTCACGACACCATGCCCATCTCCGAACCCTTCCACACTTCCCGCACCCAAATCGCCGGCGTCCCCGTTCGCGAGCTGGCCGAAAAGTTCGGCACTCCGGTCTATGTCTATGACGCCGGAAAAATCGTCGAGCGGATCAACGACCTGAAGCAGTTCGACGTCATCCGCTTCGCCCAAAAGGCCTGCTCGAACATTGCCATCCTCAGCCTCGCCCGCCAACACGGCGTCGTTGTCGATGCGGTCAGCGCCGGCGAAATTCACCGCGCAATCAAGGCCGGCTACAAGCCCGGCACGGTCGCCAATCACCATCCCGAAATCGTCTATACCGCCGACATTTTCGATCGCGAAGCTCTCGAAACCGTGGTCAAGCTGGGAATCCCGGTCAACTGCGGCTCCCCCGACATGATCGACCAGCTCGGCCAGCGCGCGCCGGGTGCCAACATCACGCTCCGCATCAATCCCGGCTTCGGCCACGGCCACAGCCAGAAAAC
>JANNTN010000574.1:0-3130 GCA_031394445.1 Anatilimnocola sp. | reverse complement strand
CGCCAGCAGTTCCCGCATGCGTCCGACGATTTCCTTGTTGTCCTTGTAGATGTTGGGCTGCATGTGACCCACCATCGGCAGGAAATTGCGGATGTATTTGAACCGTTTCGACCGCACCGCGCGAATGATGTCAACCGTTTCATCGCAACGGTCGCGCGCCGCAAACACCGCATTGCGTGGCTTGTAGTCTTTGGCAAAGACATCGCGGCCGTGCATCGTCTTTGGAATGGGAATGCCTGCAGCCTCCAGCGATAAGGCGGCCAGATCAATGTGCTCAATAAGATCCTCGCGCATAGCGCCGTGGGCTACCCCCGGCCCGCGCACGACGAACGGAATGTGCGTGCCTTCGTCATAGAGAAACTGCTTGCCGCGGGCGTGGCTGATGCCGTGGTCGGTCATGAAGACGATAAGCGTGTTGTCGAGGATGCCTTCCTGCTCTAGCCGTGCGAGCACCTCGCCCACGTGCTTGTCGGTAAAGCGCACCGCGTCGAGGTACGCCGCCCAATCGCGCTGCATTACCGGATCGCGCGGGTAATACGGCGGTAGTGTCACTTCCTGCGGCTGCACCGCCGCGCCGAACTCCTGTCGCGCACGATCGGAAAGCTTTTGCGCGCTGTCATCGTTGCCGCCACGCAATTTGCCGCCGGCCAGCTGCACCTGCATGAAGAACGGCTGGCCCGGCTTGCGCCCGGACCAGTCGCTCCCGTCATAAACTTTCGCATCCCACTCAAAGTTATAGTCCGTCTTGCCGAGTCCGCCGCCGCCCTTGCCCTTCTTCCCGGCTCGCGTGACCTCAGGCAAGCCGCTGCCAATGGAGGTGTAGTACCCAGCCTTCTGAAGAAGCGCGGGAACCAGCTCGACGCCGGCGGCCAGGTGAATCCTTTCAGCGCCACGGCCGCTGCGATGGTGGTGAGCGCCGATACTGGTCTGATACATTCCCGTGATGAGGGCCGAGCGGCATGCCGAGCACACCGGCGCGGTGACGAAAGCATTCGTGAACTTCGTCCCCTCGCGGGCGAGGCGGTCCACGTGCGGCGTTTGAATTGCCTTCTCGCCGTAGCACGAAAAGTTGGCCGACATGTCATCCACGACGAACCAGAGGATGTTCGGCTTCTCGGCGGCGGACAACGGGCTGCTAAGCAAGCTGAGGATCAGTAAGAGTCGTTTCATGGTTGATTCGAGGATTGAGGTCAATAATCCGCGCTGCTCTGGCTATGCTAAACAGTGCGGTGCCGACGCAGTTTAGCGAGCGGACTATTGCCAATCCAGCCGCACAACGAACATTCGACGCAGCAGGTAATCGCACGGCGCTGGCTCAGTGGACAGCCCGCTACCGCGAGTTGATCGCGGCGCATGAGAACTGCTGGATCGTCGAGGTGTGGGCGCACTTGTGACGGACATTAAGCCACCGCACAACTACCCGCGACAGCTGACCGGGGCCGCGGGTAGCCGGTAATGCAAGCCGTGCGAAATGCGGGGCTCGCCCTCATTCTGAAAACGTCAATGGAATGCGGGTCAGACCCGCACAAATAGATAGACGGCAGGCCCGCGGATGATTTGGGGCAATGCACGAGCGGTGAGGGCGCGATAAAGCCGATGCACCGCTTCAGTCCCCCGCTGGATCTGTTCCTGGACTGGCCGAACCTGGGTTTTGTTTGGCTGGCCTATGCGCTTCTGGACGTGGTACTCTGTTTGATTGTCCAGCAAGCGAGCCCCTCTATGTCGTTCAAGTCAGAGACCTACCGCGTGATGATCGGCTCCCCCGGCGATATGCCAGCCGTCTAGCCTCCGCCGCTAGATTGCAAAATCGGGACGACGGCGGCTGAGTTGGCCTTGCATGCCGGTAATCAGCGCGCTGTGCATCTGGCTGACGCGGCTTTCGGAGAGATCGAGTGTGCTGCCGATCTCTTTCATCGTTAGCTCTTCGTAATAATAGAGGATGATAATCAGCCGTTCGTTGCGGCTGAGGCCCTTGGTGACCAGCCGCATCAGGTCGGTCTTCTGGGTACGGCGAGTGGGGTCTTCGCTCTTTTTATCTGCCAGGATATCGGTCTCGCTAATTTCTTTGTGGCTGTCGCCCTCGTACCACTTCTTGTTCAGGCTGACGAGATTGACCGCGCTGGCATCGACCATCATCTTTTCGAGGTCTTCGACACTCAATTCCATGTGTTGGGAAAGCTCGATTACCGTGGGTTGGCGGCCCAGCTTGGCATCGAGCAACCTGGTGGCTTCGTTGAGCTTGCTGGCCTTGCTGCGGACCAGGCGAGGCACCCAATCCATCGAGCGAAGCTCGTCGAGCATGGCACCGCGAATTCGCGGCACACAGAAGGTCTCGAATTTGACGCCGCGCGTCATGTCGAAGGCGTCGAGCGCGTCTATCAGGCCGAAGATACCGGTGGAGATGAGGTCGTCGAGTTCGACGCCGTCGGGCAGGCGAGACCAAATTCGCTCGCCGTGGTACTTTACCAGAGGCAGATACTGCTCGACCAATAGGTTGCGGAGTTCTTGGTTCGTCGAGTCAGCTTTATAGCGATTCCAGATTTCATCGATCTCCACCCGCCGCTCCACCGTCATCGTCGCCATGCCATCCTCCGTAATAGGCCAGGCGCTGCGGAAGGGTAGTCCCGCGCGCCATTCAACACCGCGCGTCTTGCGTGGGTTCCGTCTTCACTAATGCCGGAACAGGCTGTTATCGGCTGTTCGTGTGGTGAGGGTTGAGCATATTTTAGGCGAGATTAGTCTTTATGCGGGGCAGGCCGCTGCGTAATGCTCGGGCGGGAAGGGCATTAAGGCCGACCCAACCAAGGCTTGGCTCCGCCCATCCAACCGCCCTCAACTCAGAACTCCATCGCAACATTCGATCCATCGACAGATCGTGCATTTCCAAAATGCCGATGTCCGATGGTTTTACACGTGGCGTGGTTTTCAGCCGTTGGAAGAAGAGCGGCTGGCGTGGCTGGTGTAGGCGGTGGTGAGCGGTGGGAAATGCGCGGCTGGCACGCATTTAGAATATGTTTAAGGAAATGCGGGTGAGACCCGCTAAAGTTGATCAACGGCAGCCCAGTGGATGATTTGGAGCAATGCACGTGCGGTGAGGGCGTGATAAAGCCGATGCACCGCTTCAGTCCCC
>JANNTN010000556.1:0-4601 GCA_031394445.1 Anatilimnocola sp. | reverse complement strand
GGCGGCTTACAACAACGCCTACCTGCTCGATAAGGAAGGGAAGTCAGCTTTCGATTTGAGCAGCGAACGGGGGACGATCCAGCGAATCGAGCCGGAACTCTCGCGGAGGAGCACGGTTTGCACGGGAGTACGGTTTACGATTGGAATGGAATTCAACGCCGATAAAAGGCTGATTGTGACCGAGCAGGAAGGGGCGACCTGGCTTCCCAACGGCAATCCCTTCGATGAGCTGCTCGAAATTCGGCCGGGCCTGCACTATGGTTTTCCGCCGCGTCACCCCAAGCATCTGCCCCAAGTGTTCGACGAGCCGAGTCTGTTCGATTATGGGCCGCAGCATCAATCGGCGTGTGGAATGATTTTCAATCTTCCCTTGCAGGCGGGGGGGCCGATTTTTGGGCCAGCGAGCTGGCGCGGCGATGCGATTGTTTGTGGCGAGTCGCGCGGGAAGCTCTATCGCACGACGCTCGTGAAAGACCAAAAGGGGGAATACGTCGCCGGCAATCAGTTGATCGGTTGCCTCAACATGCTAACCGTCGATTGTAGCCTGACGCCGCGAGGCGACTTGCTCGTCGCCTGCCACAGCGGCGGACCCGATTGGGGCACCGGTCCTTCTGGCATCGGCA
This sequence comes from Anatilimnocola sp., assembly GCA_031394445.1. Taxonomy (GTDB): domain Bacteria; phylum Planctomycetota; class Planctomycetia; order Pirellulales; family Pirellulaceae; genus CAYLLN01. The sequence goes on along the minus strand of JANNTN010000556.1, from coordinate 3,978 downwards.
AGATTTTCTTGGTTCGTTACGATCAGCCGGCGCTACCGCAGCCCACGGCCGTGTGGGCAGCCGGCCCACAGGAGGTCCGCGTGGCGTTCGATCGGCCACTCGATCCGCAGCATTTGCGCGGCTTGGCGGCCAAATCCAAAATTACCTATGGCGAATTTGTAGCAGCGGGGGACCGCTTTGAAACCATCCGCCCCGGCTACGCAATCACCCAGCTTCAGCAGTCGAAACCCCGCTACAAGTTGCCGATCTTTGCCGCCAGTATCACGCCGGACCGGCAGACGCTCATTCTGACGACCGCACCGCACCCGGCCGCGGTCAACTATGCGCTCACGCTCCCCGGTTTGGGGCGCGAATCGTCGGCGAATGCTCCAGGCGAATTTCCACAGCAGCCGCAGATCGACCTGGCCTACTCGCTGGCCGGAGTCCGCGCCACTTGGGAGCCACGCGATAAAAGTCAGACTGGCTGGAGCGGCTGGTTGCCACATCTCGATTTGACCATTGCGCGAGCGTTGGCCCCGAGCGATGCCGAAACGGCCCGGCTGTGGCAAGTGATCGAGCAGGCGGGAACCCTCACGCTGGAAACACAGATTGACCCGCGCGGACTGTTTTTGCCTGTCGTGCAGCCCGCTTCGCAACTCGACTACGATCCGCGCGACGACCAGTGGGTGAAGGAGGCGACCATCGAACTGAGTGGTAAAGGCTTCGAGCCCAAGAGTCTGAAGGTCGAGCGGCAATCGTCAGCGCCCCTTCCGATCGCGCTGCGGTTAGAAACGGGTGGCGGTCCGTTGTCGGTTCGTCCGACCTGGTCTGCCAAGCTGGCCGATGGGCGGGTGCGCAGTGGTACGCTCGCTCTGTCGCGTTTTCTTTTGCCGTGGGCCGCGAGAGACAAAACCGATTCCACAAATCCTGCCCCGCGGACCATCCCAGAGCTGGCGGGCGCGAATTGGGGTCGTGGGCGGCAACTTTTTTTGAGCGACGAAGCGGGCTGTGCGAAATGTCATGCCACCGATGCCAGTGGCAACCGCATCGGACCCGACCTGTCGAATCTAATTCATCGTGACTACGCCTCGGTGTTACGCGACATCACGCAGCCGAGCTTTGCGATCAACCCCGATTTCATTACTTATGTCGGCGCGCTGCGCGATGGCCGAGTGTTGACCGGAGCGCTCCGCAGCGAAGGGGAACAACTTCTCTTCGGCGACAAAGAGGGGAAGGTGACCACCGTACCCCGGTCGGAGGTCGAGGAGCTGAAGCCTTCGTCCCTTTCGATCATGCCCGATGGTATTCCAGCCAAGTTGGGGCCGGAGAAGACCAAGGATCTGCTCGCTTTTCTGCTTACCGCGCCTCCACTCATGCCCAAAGACGGCCCGCTGCCCGCTCCTCCGCCCCGCGCGCCGGCCGAAGTCGCGGCGATTCTGGCTGGCAGCCATGCGCTCGCGTCATTACCGCGCCCGCTGCATGTTTTGCTCGTGGCTGGCAAAAAGGATCACGGTCCAGGCGAGCACGATTATCCCGCGTGGCTGGCCGCGTGGAGTCAACTGCTGCCCGCGGCGACTGGCGTGACCGTCAGCACCGCCATGGAGTGGCCCACTCCGGAACAAATCACAGCCGCCGACACAATCGTCTTTTATCAAAAGGGGATCTGGAATGCCGAGCGGGCCAAGGCGATTGACGCGCATCTGGCCAAAGGGGGCGGGCTCGTCTATCTGCACTGGGCCGTGGAGGGCGGCGCGGCGGCGCCCGAGTTTGCCCAGCGGATTGGCCTGGCTTCCAACGCCGCCCAGATCAAATTTCGCCACGGACCGCTCGATCTGGATTTTTCCAACGCGAGCCAGCACCCGATCAGCCGCAATTTTGGCCGGGTTCATTTTCACGACGAAAGCTATTGGCTACTGCCGGGCGATCCGACGAGAATTCGTGTGCTCGCCAGTGGAATGGAGCAGGGAGAGGCACGGCCGTTGTTTTGGACGAGTGAACCGAGGACGAGCGAACCAGGCCGCGGCCGCGTGTTCGTTTCCATCTTGGGCCACTATTCGTGGACATTCGACGACCCGCTGTTTCGCATCCTGATGCTGCGCGGGATTGCCTGGTCTGCGGGGGAATCGGTCGATCGATTCAACGAACTGACTACGCTCGGCGTCACGCTGGCCAAATAATTGGTAAGGCGGGCCAATAAGAAGAAGCAGACCGGTGCGGGGCTAGAAGTAGCCCCGCACCTTTGGTTGCTTTCTGACGATGAATGGTCAGATGTTGCTAGCGAGTACAACGCTGCTAGCGAGCACAAGCGCAACCGACGCAATCGCACGAGTCGCACGAGCAGACTTGGCCATCGCAATCGGGGCACTTGCAGACTTCGCAGCCGCAGGCGGCGCGACTTTGCTTCGTGCTCACTACGGCGCAGCTTTTCCGGGCGTGAGCTGACGACGAAGCATTTTCGCCGCAGCCGCACGAGCCGCAATCGCACACATCACAGGAACAAGAGACACCGTCACAGTCGGGGCATTGGCAGTCAGCACAGCCACAGGCACCGCCCGCATTGGACGAGGCGTTGACGTAGCCGCTGAGGCCAAGGCCGAGCAGAGACGCGAGCGCTGCCACGAGCAGCGCGGCAAGAAAAGAAAACCGTTTCATAAAAGGACTCCTACTGAGAATTGATTGTTTGTGAATACGACCGAGTTGGCCGTCGATTCAATTCAACATCAATTCAACCAGGTGCAGTGGAGTGCCAAGAGGGCTGGGCCGGAAACGCAGATTCGTTCCGGTGGTTGTAGGTAGAGACTAGGTGTGGCACCTGCGAGGTGCGAGAATTCTGGTGCGTGAGAAAATGGCAGCGCTTCAAAATCGCTCGGTCGCGACTTTTCAACGCTGCGGAAGGGGGAGAGGGGCGGTGCTTTTACGCAACCACAGGGGACACGCGAAGAACAAATCGTCTGCTGCGCTAACTCAAGCTGGCAACACGATGCCGCTGCCCCGGCAGGGGGCGCGGTGTGGCAGCAAGATCGCTTGGTTTCGACCCGCTTCTGCGTGCAGCAGCACGGCGCGGCCCCGGCCGAGCTTGCCAACAGGGCAAGCACCGAAATTGAGGCGACGATCTGCCGGATGCGGTTCATCACTGTCTATTGTCGGAGCTTACGACTTCGGAGGCAAGGTCTATTCAAATAATACGGAAATAAAGAGGCAATTGTTCTTTGGAAGAACAAATTCGCGGCAAATAGGCACCGCGATGGACCCAAATATCAATGTTTGTGGGGGACATGCTCGGAATTATCGACGACGCCTGAGTAGGTCTTGCCGCCGATCGTCACATTCAAGCGGCCAGTCGTCTTAGGCGCATCGTGACCTTCGAGCACTGTCTCGTCGATGATTGAAAATCGAGAGGCCTGTCCGGCTGGATCTCCCTCCTGTGGAACCGCGGCAAGTTTTGCCTGGAGCGGCTGCCCGGCGACTACCAAATTCAGCACAATCTCCGCAGCGGGGATTGCGACGGGCTGCTTCGCTTCCTTGTCCAGCAAATAGACGGTGACGGTCTTGGTGGTGTCGTCATGGGCCAGCTCGGCGTGATAAGCGCCTGCACCGAGTTCGACCAAGATGCCATGATGGGGCCCTTTCTCGGCGTGCGGGTGCTCAGCCGAGGGTTGTTTCTCGACCGCTGCCTGATGCGATGCGTCGCCGCAACCGGCACAAGCGAGCGCTGCGAACAGGGCAAGTTCCAGTGAAAAACTAGCGTAGTAACGAGTCATCCGTGATTCTCCGTGTAGTGAGGTAACTAATTGAAGTGAGTGCATAAACTTGGAGGTGTTTTGAAATACAATTCATCACAAAAGTGCCGGGCTTAACCTTATGATCCCCTCACCCCCAGCCCTTCTCCCCGGAGTACCGGGGCGAGGGGAGCCCGTGTTTCGGGATCGTTGATGCATTACCATTTCAGGACACCCTCAGTACACAAACTTGGCTTAGTTCGGACGAAGAGGAACGGGC
>JANNTN010000548.1:0-3005 GCA_031394445.1 Anatilimnocola sp. | reverse complement strand
GCCAGCGCGACAATCGGCAGCAGTTTTGCTGGGTAGCGGAAAAAGGCATAACCCGGCAGGCATGTGACCAGCAGCCAGTACACTCCGCCCACTGGACTGCCGATCCCTGCCTCCGCCTGCTGCTGGAATTGCACTACGCTCGCAAGCTCCTGCACCAACCAACCGAGCCCGTAGTAGCCCAAGCTTCCCAGCGCGCCCAGCAATACCAGCCACTTGAGCCACCTATCTCGCATGCACCGTGCCGGCACGATCAGTGAGCCAATAGCTAGTAGGGCTGGGAATAGTCCTAGATACAGCGACGGCGTCCATATCCGCCCTTCGCCGGGCAACAGCGAAAACCACCGTTGATGCATCGGAAACATCCGCCCACCCACATTGGGCCACAGATATTCCGCGAGTCGCCACGGGCCGACGCTGAACTCGTAGATGGCTTCGTGATGCGTCAAAGCTTCCGGTTCGCCGAACAGGCCGCGCGCAATCGACTCACCGCGCGTTTCCCCCAGCGGCTGCTCGCTTTCAGAGCCTTGCAGCGCTACCGTCATCGCGTCATACACGTTGCGCGGCCGATTGAACGCGGCCCGATCGCTCAGGCGCGTCGCTTCGATGGAGGGTAAAATTTGAATGGCTGACAAAACGAACGCGAGGCAGCCGCCGCCCGCGATGAGTGCCAACCGCCTGGCATACCACGGCGACCTACCCTGTGAAGCTGCTTTCGGCGGTTCTCGCCATCTTTTCCAACCAAGAATTGCCGCGTAGAGCAGCGCGATCAGCAGTCCGTGGTAAGCGGTTTGCGGGTCGCCACCGAGAGTCATTAGCGCGAGGACCACACCCCATAAAATCGCGCCTGCCCAACTCCCGCGTCGCAACATCCAGTCTGCGGCCAGCAATAAAAACGGCAACCAGGCCGCACCAACCAGAAAGACCACGTTGCAATACTGAAAAACGACGCTGCCGCCGCACGAGTAAGCGATGGCAGCCAGGGTCGCCGCCGCGTGGCTGGCTCGCCACGATCGTGACAGCACATAGACGCCGCCCGCCGCCAAAACGACATGTAGCACGATGTAAAGATTGAAGCTCCAGTCGTAACTGATCGGCAGCGCAAACAGGAGCTTGCCCGGATAAAAAACGCTGGAAGTCGCGTCAGCCACAACCGGCGAGCCGCAGTTTTCTGCCGGATTCCACAGTGGCACCCGTCCCGCCACCCATTCATTGCGGCACCACTGAAACAGCGGGTAATAGAAATGGGCCGAGTCGCGAAAAGCCAGCGGACGGCCCCGGACGACGGCCGGGCCGAAAAAAGAACCAATCGTCGCGCCGATCGCGAGCCACGCCAGGAGCGTTTGGCGATTCACTTCAGCGGCTCGCGCACGGTGGAACTCGGGATCAATCGCAAAAAGTCAGCCACCGACTCATTGTACGCTCGAATTAAGCCACCACATCGCTCAAAACCTGGAATTCCCGTTCCAGTTCTTTCGCCAGCCGGCCCAGGTTGGCTGGAACCTGGGGTTCTGTCGGCACCGCACATGGCTTTGGCCAGCGCCTGGTCGCCTGAAACCACCAAGGCTGGCTCGAACCATCGGCGATTAGCGAGCGCTGGGCAAACCGGGCCAACAGCCCGCCAATCGTGGAATCATCCTCATCGCCGCCGGAAATGTCCGTGACGGGCGACTCGATGCGAATGACCCCGATGATGCGATGTGACGACTGCGACATGTTTTCTCTGCCTCGTGCGCGAAATACTTTGCCCAATACTAAAACTCCAGGGAGCAACTACATTTCCGCTAAATTTCCGCCAAGTCTCCATCCCACATCCAACTGCCCACGGCGAGCGGAGTCAAATCAGCGGCCACCCGCTGCGGACGTTCCCGAATGACCATTCGCAACGTAAACGGCCCGAAGGCAACCTGGTCGCCGTGAAACAGATCCCCGGCTTCGATCGTCTCGCCATTGACTAGCAATTCTGGTCCATCACCGACCCGGCGAATGGAGATATTCTCGTCCTGCACGAGTAAGTAGGCATAAGCGTCGGGAAATGTGTCGTCCCCCAACACCAAATCGCAGTCGCCGGCGGTTCCGATCAAAAATGCCGGCCCGCGCACCGCGCGGAGCCGTTGCCGCACCCGGCCACGGGTAATCTCCAACCAAACCGCCGAGTCGGCTGGCAAAGCCTGCCTATTGGGCGGGCAGTAGCGGTCGAAGCGGAGGATTGGTGCGTCCATCGGAGGGCAACTTCCAGAATTCACCCGCGATCGAAATCAGCAGCAAAAGCGCAGGCGGGCTATTAATAATTCATCGGCCGCCAGACAACTCGCGCGTAAGTATCGACGAATGCGCGAGCGCGAATTTTCGAAGAAGAGCAGGCCGGGAGATGTTACAGCCGTCTCCGGCGGGCGGTTCGTATTTGCGCTCGGGCCTGAGCAATCTGCCGATCGCGAATTTCGAGCAGTTCGGGGGTGTTGGCCGGACGCTGTAGTGCTGCTTGCAGTTGGACCTCGGCCGCGGGGACGTCAAGGCTTTTAGCTGGCACAGCGCGATTGGTGAGGACCGCCACGACATTGTCCGCCACCTGCACAAACCCGCCATCGATGTAGTACGAAACCTCTTGGTTGCCTTGCTTGATCCGCATCTCGCCGAAGCCCAGCCGACCGATTAACGGGCTGTGATTGGCCATGATGCCGATCTCACCATCAAACAGCGGCAGCGCGACAAAGTCAGCCTTGGTTTCCAGGGCTGTTTGTTCGGGAGTGACGACGGTGCAGGTGAGTGTCTCGGCCATGACTATTTGCCACCCTTCGCCAACCGCTTGGCCTGCTCTTCGGCTTGCTCAATGACGCCGACGTACATGAAGGCGTCTTCCGGCAGGTGGTCCCACTTGCCGTCACAGATTTCCTCGAAGCTGCGGACGGTGTCTTCGATCTTTGTGATCTCGCCCGGCTTGCCGGTGAAGACCTCGGCCACGAGGAACGGCTGCGAGAGGAACCGCTCCATGCGGCGGGCGCGCGACA
>JANNTN010000481.1:0-11933 GCA_031394445.1 Anatilimnocola sp. | reverse complement strand
GGGGACTTGATCGTGAACGCCGAGGCCGGCGAGATCGAACACGACTTTGCGGACAAGGCTGTAGCCGTTGCTATGGAGGCCGCTGGAGGCGACGCCGAGGACGATGTCGCCGGGGGAAATCGAGGTGCCGTCGATGAGGTGTTTGCGGCTAACCACGCCGACGCAAAAGCCGGCGAGGTCGTATTCGCCGCGGGTGTAGATGTCGGGCATGATGGCCGTTTCGCCGCCGAGGAGGGCGCAATCGGCTTCGACGCAGCCGTCACTGACGCCTTTGACGATTTGCTCCAGCCGCTCAGGGTCGTCGTGCGACATGGCGACGTAATCGAGGAAAAACAGCGGCTCAGCTCCGCAGCAGAGGGCGTCGTTGACGCTCATGGCGACGAGGTCGATGCCGACCGTGTCGTGCTTGTCGCAGAGGGTGGCGACTTTCAGCTTCGTGCCGACGCCGTCGGTGCAGGAGACGAGGACGGGGTCTTCGTATTTCCGCTCGAACAGGCGGCTGGCGAAATCGAGCTGAAACAGGCCCGCAAATCCGCCGTCGAGCTTGAGCACCCGGGGGGAGAAGGTGCGGTGCATCAGCCGGGGGAGGCGGGTCATCGCCTCGTCATACGTCTCCAGATCGACGCCGGCATCTTTGTAAGTGACTTTGGCCATTGAACTTACGGTTGGCCTCGAACAGGTGGCTGGGGTTGACGATGCCGATGACGAGTGACGAACACGAAGGAAGCGAAGGGGCGATTGTCGATGGGGGTGGGGGAGTTGTCAACGCGGCGGGATGCCGGCGGAAACAAAGAAAGCCGCCGCGCTCGGTTGGCGCGGCGGCTTTAAGCAGCTTGAAGTTTCAGTGGGTAAATTTCGACCGAATTCTTGCGATTCCGGCTGCGGGGCAGGCGGGACGCCTACCCTACGATTTTCATGGCAGGCGGGACGCCTGCCGCACGAGGTTAGGCGACGAGGCGCATGGCGCGGGATTTTTCGCGGACGCCGTCGAGGAATTCCTCGAAGATGCGGACATCGAGGGCGGAGGCGGATTCGGCTTCGGGGTGGAACTGGGTTCCCATGGCCCACCAGCCTTCTTGGGTGCTCTCGATGGCTTCGATGACGCCGTCGGGGCAGCGGGCAGAGACTTGGAAGCCGTCGGCGACGTCGTCGATGGCTTGGTGGTGCATGCTGTTGACGCGGATTTCGCCGTCGCCATAGACGCGTTCCATGAGGGTGCCGAAGACGACTTCAAGGCCGTGTCGGTGCTCAGGATCGTGCGGATCCTTGTGAGGAATGGCGGAGGGGAGTTCTTCAGGCAAGTGCAGGAAGAGCGTGCCGCCTTGTGACACGTTGAGGAGTTGCATGCCGGCACCGATGCCGAAGACCGGCATGCGACGATCGGCGATTTGGTTCACCAACATGCGGTCGAACTCTTCGCGACGTTCGTCCAGCAGCCGCACGCTACTGTGCAGTTGATAGCCGTCGCGGCGCGGGTCGAGGTCACCGCCGCCAACCATCACGAAAGCATCGAGCATATCGAGAATGCGGCTGAGATCGTCTTCGTCCTCCAGGGGTGGCAAAACAAGGGGAACTCCGCCAGCGGCTTGAATGGCGTTGTAGTAGCCGGCGGCAATGAAGCTGAGCGCGGGGCCTTCTTTGCGCGTCGGGCGGTAATCAGCGTTCAGACCTACGAGCGGCTTGCTCTTCATGACAAATCCCTTTGTAAAAGTGAAATAACCGATTCTCTTGCGGTCACAGCGCCAGCCGGGGTGGGTCTTATTCGGCGTCAACCAATCCGCCGAACAGGATGGCCACGACTGGCCAGGCAGTTGGAGCGAGAAGAAACTGGACCGAGGTGAGAATTGCGACCAACCACGCCCACCGCGGGAGGTGGGGGCAAGCTCGGCGGGGGTGTTGGCTCGACGCCGATGTGCAGTCGGCGGCCGGCGAATCATCCCTGACGGGCCACTAGTCCTCCCTGACGGGGCTGACAAGCAAGCCAAACCATTTCCCTCGGGCCTTTGGTTCATCCCAAAACCAACCGCCAGAAGTGATCTCCCTATCTGTGAGTACAAATCCGTTTGTTCTCGCCCGCCTGGAGAGGAGCGTCCTCGTGGGCTGTGGCCCAAGAGGCATGACGGTCAAGACGTGTGGAAATCTAGTGATTGGACGCTTGGTTGCAACCGAAGGCCCACATTTTGTGGTCGAGGGGACGTGCTAGCACCATATTCGGTGCATGCAGCGAATTGATAGCATGGCGAGGGCGGGCTGGAAATGGAAAAAGACTTGGCGGGAAAGGAATGGCTTGACATTCTGGTGTTTATCAGGCCAGATAGAGTGTTGGGCGGTTGAATTTTCGGTCTGGATTGGCTGCTGCCCTACCTCTTCTCTTCTTCGATTTTCACTCGATTCTTATGTCTCAATTATTCAAGAAGTGTACTCGGCGCATCGGTTTTACGCTGGTCGAACTGCTGGTAGTGATCGCGATTATCGGGGTGCTGGTGGCTCTGCTGTTGCCGGCGGTGCAGGCGGCGCGCGAAGCGGCGCGGCGGACACAGTGCAGCAATAATTTGCGGCAGTTCGGGTTGGCTTTTCAAAACCATCACGACACGCTGCAGATTCTTCCCGACGGGGGTGAGAACTGGGATCCAATAGGCTTCCCCCGTTCCATGCCGAACGGAAAGCCGGCCACAGCACCCAATCAGAACTGGGGGTGGGGCCATCAGGTTCTCCCATACATCGAGCAATCCGCGATTTGGAACGCCCCAACCGACGCGGAAGTCCGTGGCGCAATCATCAAAAGTTACTACTGCCCCAGTCGCCGTAAGGCGATGACGATCGTGGTGGGAACGCCCCCCACTCCTTGTGCCATGATGGACTACGCCGGTAACGCTGGAACCGAGGCGTTTCTCGCTCCGGTGCAAACGCAAATTGTCAATGGCATCGCCGTGGATATTCCCGGCGCGGCGGTGGGCAACGGCACCGATGGTGTCGTGGTGCGCAAGCCTGGCGGCTATCCCAACCGCAGCCAATCGATCCGCCTGGCAATGCTAACGGATGGGACGTCGAACACGCTGCTCGTTGGCGAAAAGCGGCTGCGCCCAGAAAACCTCGGCCGCGCCCAACCGCATGACGACCAAGGGTTCACGTCCGGCTGGGACCGCGATGAAGTTTGCTGGGGAAATGTGCCGCCGGATGGCGATCGTCGCGGCCAAGATGGCTTCTATCAATTTGGCTCGGCTCATCCCTCGGGCTTTAACTCCGTCTGGTGTGACGGCTCGGTGCATATCATTCGCTACAACATCGATTCCAACAACAATCCCACTGCCACGCGCCCGATAGGCGTCTGGCAACGGCTCTGCAAGCGGGACGATGGCTTGGCGGTTGATGATGCGGGGTTATAAGAGCGAGTATGATGAACTCCGACTTAGGAATGATGAAAGGCCTTATGCCAGCGCGAAACATTTACTCCACAATCGTTTGTATCGCGATTGCTCTGATTTTCGTCGTGGGTTGCAGTAAGCCCAAGTTTTATCCCGTGCGCGGCGAAGTCGTGATTTACGGCGTGGGGCCGCTGCGGGAGGGGGAAGTGCGCTTTCGGCCAGTGAAGCGGCCCGACTTGATCGCCACCGCAAAGGTGCAAAAAGACGGCAAGTTCGAAGCGAGCACTCCCAATCATGGCGAAGGCGTTTTAGAGGGAGACTGCCATGTCGCGATTGTCGTGGAACCAAAGAACGGCAAGCGGGTAGTCGCGGAAAAGTTTGCCGACTTCGACAAGGCCGATCGGATGTTTACGATCACGGCGAGGGATGAGAACTTTTGCATGATTCAGGTTTCGAAGTGAGGTGGGGGTGCTTTCGCGGAGCGAAGCCCGGCAAAGCAGACTGCGAAATTGTTGCACCTCCTGGCTGCAGCGCCCTACAATCATCGATAGTGGCAGCAAGGAGGGGCAGATGCGAGAGCTTCTGGGCGCATGTTTTGGCGGGATCGTAGTTGCGGCGGCGGGGTTGTGTTTTGCGCAGCAGCCGCAAGGGGCGACGACGGTGCAGTTGCCGACGTTTAGCGTGTTCACGGTGCAGACGACGGTGTCGGTGCCGGATGGGGGAACGGCTTATCTCGGTGGGATCAATCGAGGGGCGGAGGGGAGCGCGACGCGCGGGTTTGGGCCGCTGAGGAGTCGTAGTTTTGGGTCGTCGCGAACGGCGAGTGGTGTGAGCGTGAGTGCGACGATCATTGACCATGCTGAGATTGATCGGGCGCTGTTGGCGGAGGCCGGGGTGAAGCGAGGAAGTGTCGATTCATCGGTTGTGAAGGCAGCGGCGATATCGAAGGGTGTAGCGACCACGCGAGATGTTGCATTGGCGGGAAGTGTGGCGGCGATGCGGGAGCAGCATGCAGCGGCGGCTGATTTGCAGGCGGCGGAGTTGGCCGGTTATTTGGCGAAGGGGCGGCAGGCGGAGGCGGAGAATAAGCCGGGAGTGGCGAAGGTTTTTTATCAGATGGTGGCGAGAAGGGATCAGGGGGAGATGAAGCGGGTGGCGGCGGAACGGTTGGCGATGTTGGGAAGTCACTTGACTAAATAGGCCTGGCCGCGGAAGCGGACGAGGAGTTCTTCGCCGTCTTGTTGGGAGGCGAGGATGGCGTTCTCGTCGGGGTTGTTAGCGGTGACGAGGGCGAAGTAGTCGTCGCTGAAGCGTTTGATCTCTTTGATCTTGGCGGTGTCTTTCTCGGGGTCGAGGTCTTTGGCGTTGTTGGCGATCCACTGCTTGCCGCGACGGTAGAGGGTTTCTTTGCCGGCGTTTTGGATGCCGTCGGCGACGATGGTGCGGTCGCTGTCGATATCGCGGAAGGTGTTGGAGGCGCGGGGGGCTGAGGGACCGGCTGGCGAAGCGCCGATGTTTCGCTTCGCTGCGCCACCAGACACACCTCCGCTGCCACTCGCTGCGAGGCCGCCGAAGGCCGGTGCGGAGGCGGCGGGAGCAATTTGTGCTTTTTGGAGGTCGAACTTGTCGGAGCGTTGGCTGAAGCCGGCAATGCCTTCGGCTTCGCGGAGGCGTTCGACGGTGCGACCGGCTTTTTCCAGATGCAAACGCACGTCGGCGAGTTGCTTGACGGGGGCGGATTCGTCGGCGAGGAAGGAAGTGTAGGGGGTGAGGATGCCGTGCTTGGTGGAGAGATCGACGAGTTCTTTCACGAGCTCGTCGTTTTTGCCTTTGAGGTCGATCTCGTCGATGATTTCGCCGATGCGGCGCATCGCCCAGAGCTTTTCGACGAAGGCGAGCGATTGATCGGCTGATTTTTCGACGAGCGTGGCGGGGAAGTCGAACTTCTGATCCTTGCCGCCGACCTTGCCGGTGATGGTGATTTTCGCGCCGCCGGCTTTCTTGTAGCGGCCGACCATGACGAGTTGCTCGCCGGCGAAGAGGTCATAGACTTCTCTGGGATAAACGCGGCTGACGCCGCCGTATTCGCTAGCTCCTTCGATATCAACCTTCACCGTCACGTTGGTCATGACCGGGGCGGCGAGCTTGTTATAGACGCTGCTGACGTGGGCTTCGATGTCTTCGTCGGGCCGGACGTATTCGCTTTGGCCGAAGTTTTCGCGGCTGAGGCGGTCGAGGAGGCGGCTGTTGACGTCGTAGCCGACGCCGAAATTGATCAGGCGGGCGCGGAGCTTGTTGTTTTGCTTGGCAGTGGCGGCGATTTTTACTTCGTTGCGCTCACCGACGGTGGGGAGGCCGTCGGTCAAGAATAGAACAAAATTGGGACGCGATTCGTCGTTGATCATGGCGAGAGCGGTTTTCAGAGCGCCGTCGATGTTGGTGCTGCCGCCGGCGAAGAGGCCTTCGACGTAGCCGAGGGCGGATTTGCGGGTGTCGTCGTCGTATTTTTGCAGCTCGGGGCGGAAGCTTTCGACGGTGCTGTCGTAGGCGACGATGTTGAAGGTGTCGCCGGTGCGGAGATTGTTGAGGACGAATTTGAGGGCTTCCTTGGCTTGCTCGAACTTCTTGCCGGCCATGCTGCCGGAGCGATCGACGACGAAGATGACGTTTTTGGCGGGGCGGTCGTCGCTGGTGGCTTTGATTTCTGGACTGGCGAGCAGGAGGAAGAAGCCGTCGTCGCTGGCTTCGGGGCGGTAGCTGACGACGCTCGCGCCGAGTTGGCCGTCGTTGGTGTCGAAGAGGAGGCGGAAATCGGTGGTGGGAATGGCGTCTTTCGCTTCGATCTTGATGATCGCGTGCTTGCTGTCGGGTCGCTCGATGTTGAGGGCGTGCGTGGGGCTATAGACGTTTTTCAGTTCGTGGGTGGTTTCGATCGCGGCGCGGATGGAGAGCTTTTCGACGGGCGATGAGGTGTACTTGGCCGTTGATAGCGGAATGATCAGATCGGTGAGCTTGCCGTCTTTGCGTAGCAGTTGGCTGAACTTGAGCGAGACTTTGCGCTCGGCTCCCGGTGGGACGGGGAAGACGCTGGTTTTGAGCATGCCGTGGCCGACCCATTCGAGGAGGGCGGGGTCTTGCGATTTGCGGACGTGGTCTTCGTAGGTTTTGCGGGCTTCCTTGGCGTCGAACAGCTTGGCTTCGTATTCCTTGCCGTCCACGAGGAAAGTCATGCGGTCGATCGCGCTGTCGTAGGGGAGCGGGAACACGAACGAGACTTCCATCTGCCGGCTGCCGGTATTCACAAACGATTGTGTGACCGCGATTTGGGCGACCTGATCGGTGATTTTTGCCGCGTAGTCGAGCTCTTTGATTTTGTAGGAGAGCGTGGGAGGGGACGGTGGATGCGGGATTGGGCGCGGGAGGGGGACGGGGTGGGGATGGTTGACGACGACGAGGACGCCTTGGCCGAAGGCGGCTGTGGCGAGGAGGAGGGAGGCGAGGAAGGCGGAAAGTGCGGTGCGATTCATGGCTGAAATCCTGTTAGGGAAGAGTCCCTCGCTGGCGCGTCGGGCTAGTGTAAAGGGATAGTCCCTCGCTCACGCATCGGGTTAGTGAGGCAATTCGCTGACGCTTCGGGTTGGTGTGGCCCGGTGGTAGGTGAAACCACGTTTGTCATTGAATGTGACGGGGGAAGTCGAGAAAAAGATTTTTGTGGCGGCGTGGGCATGGAGGATGGGGGTTTGGCGAAAAGCTCAACTGGGTTGAATGCTGTCGCGGGTAAAATACGCAAGTTGTTTCTGGGTAACGACTTGGGAAATTGTCAAGAAGCCAAAATCGCTCAACTTGAGCGGTTAGTGAGCAGTTAGCGAGGGGGAGTTGAGCGGTTAGTGAGGGTTGAAAGCGGGGCTGGCGGCTGGGGCTCGAGGTTCGGTGGGCGCGCAGCATCGGTACTTCCTCTCTTTGAGGCTTCGGGTTGGTAAGGCAAGCTGGAAACCTGCCCCCACAAAAGAGAGACGAGTCGCCCACAAAGTAGATTGCAATCTGCGCGAAAAACCGGGCGAGAATTTGGAAGATTTTCTCGGAAGGGGGGAGCCGGAGAATTGGGGCCAGGCTCGGGGCGGCGGTCATGGTTTTGAAGAGTTGGTCGCTGCGTCGCATGATGGGGCTCCGGCTATAATTCGGAAGCGATAAAAAGCAATTTGTGTGCCGGAGAGTGGGAGGTTCGCGAAGCTTTAGCAGATTGCGCAGGCTCAAAGAATGGTGGGCCTGCGCTCGCAGGCTCGCTGGTCCCACCCTACATCGATCAGGAACAGAGAATGGTGGGCCTGCGCTCGCAAGCTCGCTGGTCCCACCCTACACCAAACTGTAGCCATGCCAGAAACTGCAACTTCATATTCGACGCTACGCTCGCGGATTGGGGAGCGGAAGGCGGTGGTGGGGGTGATTGGATTGGGGTATGTGGGGTTGCCGATTGCGCGGGCGTTTTCGGCGGTGGGGTTTCGGGTGCTGGGGTTTGATGTCGATCCGGTGAAGGTGGAGCGGCTGAACCGGGGGGAAAGCTATATCGGGCATATCGCCGGTGATGTTGTCGCGACGATGCGGCAACAGGGATTTGAGGCGACGGCGGAGTTTGAGCGGCTGGATGAGCCGGATGCGATCATCATTTGCGTGCCGACGCCGCTGACGGGCGATCGAGAGCCGGACTTGTCGTATGTAATTGGGTCGGTAGAGGCGATCGCAGCTCGGCTGCGGCGCGGGCAACTGGTGGTGCTGGAAAGCACGACGTATCCGACGACGACGCGCGATGTGGTGTTGCCGCGGTTATTGAAGAGCGGCCTCGTGGCGGGTCAGGACTTTTTTCTGGCGTTCAGCCCGGAGCGTGAAGACCCCGGTAATCCGGCGCATTCGATTACGTCGATTCCCAAGGTTGTGGGGGGGCTCGATGAGGGGAGCGCGGAGGTGTCGGCGGAGTTGTATGGCACCGTGGTGACGCGGGTGGTGCGGGTGTCGTCGCTGGAGGTGGCCGAGGCGTGCAAGATTTTGGAGAACACGTACCGGGCGGTGAATATCGCGCTGGTGAATGAGCTGAAGGTGCTGTACGACCGGCTGGGGATCGATGTGTGGGAGGTGATCGACGCGGCGAAGACGAAGCCGTTTGGGTTTCAGGCGTTTTATCCCGGGCCGGGGCTGGGAGGGCATTGCATTCCGATCGATCCGTTTTATTTGAGTTGGCTGGCGCGGCAGAACGGCATGAGCACGCGGTTTATCGAACTGGCGGGGGAAGTGAATACGAGCATGCCGGCGTATGTCATCGATCGCTTGGAGGGGGCGCTGGCTGAGCGCGGGGGGAAACTAGCCGGTGGGAAGGTGGCGATCTTGGGGATGGCGTATAAGCGCGATGTGGATGACGCGCGGGAGTCGCCGGGGTTTGAGCTGATGCACTTGCTGATCGAGCGCGGGGCGGAGGTGACGTATCACGATCCGCATATTCCACAGTTGCCGACAATGCGGCGGTATCCGCAATTGAAGCAGCTCACGCGGTCGGCGCTGACGGCGGAGTATTTAGCGGAGCAGGATGTGGTGTTAATCGCGACGGATCATAGTGCGTATGACTATGAGTGGATCGTGCGGCATTCGCGGCTAGTGGTGGATACGCGGAATGCGACGCGGGGGGTTTTTGAGGGGCGGGAGAAGGTGGTGAGGGCGTGAGGGAGAAGGAAGACAGAAGGCAGGGGAAACCACGAAATACACGAAAGAAGTAAAGCAGAGGGAGGGAGGCGGCGGCTGAGTGTGTTTGATAAGTGGCTGACGGATGCTCAGGTTTACGGAATGGTGAGCCGGCGCGAGCAAGCTCGCTGGTCCCACCCTACGGGTGACTGTTGGTGATGCAGAAGATGTGCTTTTCGCCGCGGATGAAGAGGGAGTGGTGGGCGATGGCGGGAGAGGAATAGCAGTATTCGCCGAGGGGGTTTTCGGCGATGACGTCGAGGTCGGGGCCGGGTTTTACGACTTTTGTGAGGCCGTCGTCGGCGATGAAGTAGCCGAGGCCGCCGGCGGCGACGAGTGAGGCGCTGTAGTGCTTGCCGAGGCGTTTTTGCCAGAGGCGCTCGCCGGTGGCGGCGTTGAAGCAATTGGCGGTGCCGCGATCGTCGGGAACCAAGAGATAGCCGTTGACGACGACGGGCGAGGGGACATAGCAGGTGGCGTTTGTGGCGTGCCAGGCGACGTGCGTGTCGGTGACGTCGCCGGTGCCGTCGGGGCGGATGCCGAGGACATGGTAGGTGGGAAAGCCGGCGGCCATATAGAAGAGCTTGCCGTCGAAGACCATAGAGGCGACGAACTGCTCGGTGGGGCCTTCGATGCTCCAGTGGCAAGAGCCGTCGTTGGGGTCGAGGCTGACGATGGATTTGCTACCGGAGAACACGAGTTGCGTGCGGCCGGCAACTTCACGAATGATGGGAGTTACGTAGCTGCGGGTCTGATGACGCCGCGGGGTGCGCCAGACGGTTTTTCCGGTTTGGTTGTCGAGGGCAAGGATGTAGGCATCGCCGTCGTGGTCTCCGTTGACGATGACGAGATTTTTGTAGAGGACGGGGCTGGCGCAGTAGCCGTGGGCGCTGATGAACTCGCCCGGTTTGACGAGCCAACGCTGGTTACCGTCGAAATCGTAGGCGGCGATGGCCATGCGGCCGGGGGTGACGGGGCGAACATTGCCGACGTTCGGTGCGGGGATGGTGTGGCCATCGACTTCGAGGAAAGAGACATAGACGGTTTTGCCGTCGGTGGCGGGAGTGCTGGAAGCGAAGCTGTTGAGGGCGTGCTTGGTTTCGAGCGGGCTGTGGAGGACGGTGCGTTGCCAGAGGAGCTTGCCGGTGGGGCGATCGTAGCAAGCGAGAACGCGGTCTTGCGTGCTATCGACACAGGCCGTGAGAAAGAGCTTGCTTTCCCAGATAATCGGTGCGGAGTGGCCGCTGCCGAGGGCGGGGATTTTCCAGGCGATGTTTTCGCCGGTTTCGCCATTCCAGTGGGTGGGAATGTTGGTTTCGGGGCTGATGCCGTCGCCTTGGGGACCGCGCCAGCCGGGCCAATTTTGTGCCTGGGTGGAGCCAATGAGGAGCAGAATGGCGAGCCAAGAGGGGAGAATGAAGCGAAGCCGCACCGCGGTTTCCTTGTAGCAGCGTATTCGTGAGCGTGTTTTACACGCGGAAGGCGAGCTGTAACCAACGCAGGAGGCGGCTGCCGAGGGGGGCCCAATCGGCGAGGATTTTGGCCTGGCCGTGCATGCCGACGGTCAGCAGCGAAGGAGTGGGTTCTAGCTTAACACGAGCTTGGTAGTAGGTGGCGGCGGCGCGGGGGCCCATTTTTCCGTCTTGGCGGAGAGGTAGATCGAGAGCACGGGCGAGGGGCGGGGGAATGTCGCGAGCATCGGACTTGGCAATTTCGCTGATGGTTCCCGTGACGACGCGGACGGGGCCTTGGTCGATGCGCAGACGAACTGACTGGCCGACTTGGACGAAGGGGACTTCCGATTGCTCGATGATGAGCATGGCTTCGACTTGGGACGGATCGCCGATCTGGCAGAAGAGGGTGCCGGTTTCCAGGAAGCAGCCGCGATTGTTGTCGTCGAGCGGAGTGCCGCTCCATGAGGCCAGGCGACGGGAGTCGTTGGTTGGGGGAGCGACAACGGGGGGCGGAATGACGGTGCCGGCGCGGGGCGCTTTGAGAACGAGGCGAGCCTGGTCGGTGCGCGCTTGCTGGAGACGGTCTTGAGCGTCTTGTACGGATTTTTCGGC
This sequence comes from Anatilimnocola sp., assembly GCA_031394445.1. Taxonomy (GTDB): domain Bacteria; phylum Planctomycetota; class Planctomycetia; order Pirellulales; family Pirellulaceae; genus CAYLLN01. Next base: position 775 of record JANNTN010000481.1, on the reverse strand, counting down.
GGCGGGAACGAGTGGGGCGACGCTGGGATCGTCGTTGAGGAGGAGCTTGAGGTTGCTCAGACGCAATTGCTCTTGGCTGACTTCGTTGGTGAGCATGGCGACGCGGAGATCGACCTCGGGATTGGCCAAGCGGGCGAGCGTATCGCTTTGGGCGACGGTGGCGGCGGGCCGAATGGTGTCATGTACGCTGCCTTCGACGAAAACATAAACTGATTGGGCCCCTTCGGCCTCGAGCCAGGCTGGTGCGGAGATGCGGTGGGGCACGGGGATGAATGCGATGGCGACCAATAGGCCGAGCAGCACTAACACGGCCAAGGTTGCGCGGCCGCGGTGGATGCCGGGGCCGGCGGAGGGGCGGGACCAGCGCTGGATTGTGCTGTAAGCCGGGGCAACGACCATTCCGCCGAGCGTGAAAATGATGAAGCCGGTGGCGAGTGATCCCAGGCCTTGCGGCTCTAGTATGTTCCAACAAAACCAGAGCATGGCGACGAGGAGAAGAGAGCCGTAGGTGACCGATAGGGCTGCGTAGAGGAGCAGAGCGGGGTACATGCGGCGCGGGATGGTGGGATCTTGGGCGAGGGGTGTTTTGGTGAACCAGCTTGTCGTGTAGCGCCGCCAGAGGCTGCGCGACTCTTGCCAGAGGTTGGGGATTTCCAACCAGTCGGAGAGAATGTAGTAGCCGTCGTAGCGCAGGAGCGGGTTGATGTTGAAGAGGAGCGTGCTGACAGAACACAAAAACATAATGCGAAGGCAGATGGCGTTGAGGGGGCCGGGC